>WLGS01000007.1 GCA_009703125.1 Actinomycetota bacterium | reverse complement strand
GCAAGGTCATAGCGTTCGAGAATGAAAACTGCTGAGCCTTCTCCCATGACGAATCCGTCTCGGGCAATATCAAAAGGCATGGACTTTCCTGAACTTGACAGTGCGGTCATGTTGCCAAAACCCGCTAGTGATGTCGCCGTCGCAGCACTTTCGGCTCCTCCGGTTGCAACTGCATCACACATACCCCATGCAATGAGACGTGCGGCGTAGCCAATTGCATGAGTTCCAGCAGCGCACGCTGTCACGATGGTCTCATTAGGGCCTTGAAGACCGTGACGCATCGAGATTGCAGCTCCTGGAGCGTTTGCCATCATCATCGGAACTAGAAAAGGCGACACTCTTCGTTCGCCCTTCTCGGCACGAACAAGGACTTGTTCTTCGAGTGTGTGTAGACCACCGATACCCGTTGCAAAAATCGTGCCGAAGCGAGCAGGATCTACCTTGATCTCTCCAGCTTGAGCAAAAGCTTCCGATGCTGCCGCCAAGGCAAACTGCTCCACGCGATCTGCTCGTCGCGCATCTTTTGGGTTATTGAAATAGGGAAGTGGATCCCAATCTTCAATTTCGATGTACTTGCGATCTGTGAGACCAGGCCCTAGCAAGCCTTTCCAGTATGCGTCCTTACCAATTCCGCATGGAGCTACGACGCCTAGGCCTGTTATCGCTACGCGATGTCCCGAACCTTGCATATGCGAAAGATCTACAACTTTGCGACGATGATGTCGAATGCTTGACCGACGGTCTTGACGTCTTGGAGTTCTTCTTCTGGCACCTCGATGCCAAATTCTTCTTCAAGTTCCATCACGAGTTCCACTACGTCAAGAGAATCGGCGTCAAGATCTTCAGCGAAGGTTGCTTCTTTGGTGACCTGAGAGGCCTCTACTGAAAGTGTCTTTACGGCACACTTCACAAAACGATCAAAAATTTCTTGACTCATATCAACTCCTTGTTTCTTCTATTTTCGCACAATCATCACTGGCAAGTCGCCATTGAGTGCTAGTGACCCATGCCAAGGCCACCATCCACAGGTATGACCGCGCCTGTGATGTAAGCAGCTCCCTCGCTGGCAAGAAAACCGACAACTGCACTGATTTCCTCTGGTTGAGCCACTCTCTTCAAAGGAACTGCTTCTGCAAGTTCTCCCAAACGCTCAGCCGAGAGTGCAGCGGTCATATCGGTTGCTACCGGTCCAGGCGCCACAACATTGATGGTGATGCTTCGAGAACCTAATTCTCGAGCCAATGAACGCGCGAAACCGACGAGCCCTGCTTTTGACGCCGAATAATTGGCTTGTCCCGCTGATCCCAAGAGGCCCACCACGGAAGACATCAAAATGATTCGACCTCTACGTGCCTTGAGCATTGAAGGGGTGGCGCGCTTTACAACTCTGAATGCACCCGTCAAGTTCGCATCAATGACTGAAGTGAAATCATCTTCACTCATCCGTAATAACAAAGTGTCCTTTGTAACTCCTGCATTGGAGACGAGAATTTCGACCGGACCGAAATGTTCTTCAACCGATCGAAATGCAGAATCAACTTGCGTTGCATCTGTGACGTCACATTTCACGCCAAAGAACTCCGCAGGTGGAGGAGTCGAGTTATATGTGATCGCCACCTTGTCGCCAAGCGCAGCGAAGTGTTGAGCACATGCAAGCCCAATTCCTTTGGAACCACCTGTAATAAGAACTACTCGACTCATTGCGTACCCCATTCAAGAACGGCACTTGCTGCAGTCATGCCCGCACCAAAACCCACTAAGAGAACAAGATCACCCGGCGCTAGACGGCCTTTGTCGGCAGCGTCGAACAATGCAAGAGGTATTGATGCCGAAGAGGTATTGCCGGTGTTGTCGATCACGATGGCTGCCTTCTCCATAGGAATCTCGAGCCGTTCACAGGCTGCCGAGATGATGCGAATGTTTGCCTGATGGGGAACGATAAGGGAGATGTCAGATGCCTGCACACCTGCGTGTGCCATTGATTTCTGTGCACTGTCGACCATGATCCGCACTGCACGCCGAAACACTTCTTTGCCATCCATCTGGATATTTCCCCCGATGTCACAAAAGAGAATGTCTTCGGCAGATCCGTCAGCATCGAGATCCCAGCCCAACAATTGACCCGGACCCTGAGTGTGTTCAAGGACCGCAGCACCAGAGCCATCGGCAAACAAGACTGCGGTATTGCGATCTTGCCAATCGGTGATGCGGGCCAAGGTATCTGTTCCGATAACCAAGACTTTTTCTGCACCCATGGCAATGAGACCGTGCGCATTGACGAGTGCATAGACAAAACCTGAACACGCAGCATTGACATCAAATGCGCCGCAGCGTAGGCCTAGCAGATTCTGCACGGTGGCTGAGGTGGCAGGAACCGTGCGGTCCGGTGTAGTTGTTGCCAACACCAAGGCGTCTATTTGTTCAGGAGCAATTCCAGCCATGGCGAGTGCATCACGACCACTTGCCACACTTAATTCTGCTGTGGATCCGCCTATATGACGACGATGAATGCCTGTACGTTCGCGAATCCATTCATCGTTTGTGTCAATAGTGAGCGACAGATCATGATTAGTCACAGTCTTGTGTCCCAGCGCAGTTCCCCAGCCAGTGAATCGAGCACCGCGCACGTTCTGTGGAATCTTTGGCATGGCTCTACTGCGTCCGTAGCCAAGCAATGGGCTGATGAGTGGTGACGCGTTCACCCTGCACTGCGATGAAGTTCTGCACGATGCCAGCAAATGGAGATCGCACTTCAATGTCACCGATACTCCCGATAACTGTTCCGACCGAGATTGTGGACCCGATAGAGACCGAGTCGGATGGTGTGAAGACGCCTGCTGATGGACTCACTACGAGTCTCTCTACTGCAAAGAGATGCTCTCCTTCGATTTGTGCACCACCAGTAGGTGATGAGGCGCCTACCCACTCAATCAACTTGTCAAGTTCCTCAGGAGTCGACACGCTGATGGTTCGTGCCGTATCCACCGTACGTTTTGCCATTCCGGTCAACACGCCACCGGGACCTAGCTCCACGAAGCCTGTCACGCCTTGTTCGGCCAATGTCAACAAGCAGTGCTTCCATCTCACTGGACTGGAGAGTTGTGCGGAGAGCAACGATGACCATTCATCGCCTGTGGCATGGGGGAGAGCGTCCACATTTGACACCACTGGAACTTCGGTATCTCGCGGAGAAGCAAGGGTGATAGCTGTGCGGAGGCGTTCACGAGCAGACGTCATAAATGGTGTGTGAAACGCTCCGGATACTTGAAGCGGCATAACCTTCTTCGCCCCTAAAGATCTCGCATGTTCACCTGCGGCGCCAACACCCTCTGGGGAGCCAGCGATGACGACTTGTCCTGGTGCATTGAAGTTTGCGACCCACACATCACTGTCTGCTCGGCGACATGCGACCTCCACGACATCGTCATCGAGACCCAGAACTGCAGCCATGGTTCCAGGCGAGGAGATACCTGCATCGTGCATGGCGTCGGCTCGCTCAACTACCAGGCGCACTCCATCTTCAAAAGACAAAGCGCCAGTTGCGGTTAAAGCGGTGTATTCGCCTAATGAGTGACCCGCACAGAAACTGGGCACAATTCCTAGACGCTCTACCGCGTCCAACACCATCAAGCTGGCCACAAAAGTGGTGAGCTGGGCATTGCGCGTGTCCTTCAAGGTGTCGGCGTCGGCATCCAATAACAAGGCCCCCACATCTCGGCCAGCTACGTGGGATGCTTCGTCCACCAATTCCCAGCTGTCGTGTTGTTGCCAAGGGCGACCCATGCCAGGACGCTGAGATCCTTGTCCTGGGAATGTAAAAGCAAGCATGACGGGAAAACCTTAGACCTGTTGATGCAGGCAAGACTTGTTACCCATTAGTAGGGTGCTGGCGTGACCCGCTGTACGCTCTTTAGCCCTGGCCCGAGTGGCGGAATGGCAGACGCGACGGATTCAAAATCCGTTGTCCGAAAGGGCGTGTGGGTTCGAGTCCCACCTCGGGCACCCAGGTGATTCATACACTTAGTTCTATGGGTCAACGTTTTCTTCAGCGAAGGTTGACTCAGGCGTCGTGCCGAATCCGTGAGTTACAAGAGGAACTTCGAGTGGTGCAGGACCAATTGAGTCACATGTCCGACGAAGCCGATGACCTTTCGCTTCGTGCCATGGTTTCTGAAACACCGTCGGCGAGTTTTGAATACCGTGAGGCCAAGAAGCACGCGGACGCGATGTTGAAGCATCGTGATGACTTGGTTCAAGAAATATCTGTTCTAGAACAAAGAGTTAATGAATACCTTGATCGAATGAAGGATGCCCGTCTATGACTGTTCGTGTTGTTATTGCTGAGGACGAAGCAATTATTCGTCTTGACTTGAAAGAGACTCTTGAAGAAGAGGGCTATGTCGTAGTTGGAGAGACGGGTCGAGGAGACAAGGCGGTAGATCTCGTGCGCGATCTTCGTCCCGATCTCGCAATCTTGGATGTGAAAATGCCAGGGATGGATGGTCTCGAGGCCGCACGACTCATTAGTAAAGACCGTATTTGTGGCGTGCTCATCTTGACTGCATTCAGTCAACGCGAAGTTGTGGAAGAAGCAAGAGATGCCGGAGCTCTTGCCTATTTGGTGAAGCCTTTCCAGAAGAGTGATCTCATTCCTGCAATGGAAGTGGCGTTGGGTCGCTTCAGGGAATTGCAGGTGCTCAATGGTGAGATTGAAGAACTTGGTGAACAACTTGAGGCTCGTAAAACCATTGACCGTGCAAAAGGCATTCTGATTGATCAGTACCGCATGTCAGAAGCAGATGCGTATGGATTTATTCAACGCGGCGCAATGAATCATCGCACCACTATGCGAAAAGTGGCAGAGATGATTGTTGCGGGAACCCTAAAGCCCGAATAGTTCAGACCCATGAAGGTGATGGCCCTAGACGGCAACTCTCTTGCATATCGTGCGTTCTACGCCCTGCCTGAAGACATGGCGAACGCCAGCGGGCAGAGCACAAATGCTGTCTATGGGTTCACCACCATGTTGTTAAATCTTGCGAAGGAACATAATCCGGATGCGCTGCTCGTGGTCTTTGACAGGCCCGAACCCACGTTTAGACATGATGCTATTCCTGAATACAAGGCGCAGAGAGAGAAGGCTCCTGACACTTTGTTTCAACAGTTAGGTCTTATTCGCGAGCTTCTCAATGACATGGGTATCAGTTGGATGGAGCTAGCGGGTTTTGAAGGCGATGATCTCATCGCCACTGTTGCAGCACGTGCTTCTGAGATGGGTCATGACGTCATCATCGTGACTGGTGATCGTGATAGCTATCAACTTGTACATGATCCCTATATAAGGGTCTTGTATAACAAGCGGGGTGTGAGCGATTACGCCCTGTACGACGAGGCAGGCATCTTTGAACGAACAGGAGTCACACCGTCGCAGTACGCGGACTACGCCGCTCTAAGAGGTGATCCCAGCGACAATCTTGATGGGGTTCCTGGCGTTGGGGAAAAAACTGCAGCCAAACTCATCAATCAATATGGTGATTTGTCAGGTGTTTTAGCGAATGCTGAATCTCAAACTCCGAAATTGCGGGCCAATCTTTTAGAGCACGGCACGCGTGTGTTGCGTAATGCAGAGATGATGCTGTTGCGTCGCGATGTGCCGATTTCGTGTGATTTTGATTCTTGGAAGCCACATCCTGATCTTGCTGCAGTGAAGCGACAGTTTGAATTTCTTGAATTCTCGACAATGTTGAAACGCTTTAGTGATGTGGCAAAGAAACAGGGCTGGACATCTGATGTAGTTGTAGTCACAGATGATGTAGAACCAACCGTGAAGAAATTGTCGGAGGTGCGCAGATGTGTCTCCCCAGGTGAAGCGCTGGTTATTTTTCAGAGTCCCGATGAAAAATATGTCAGTGGCGTCTACGAGTCACAGGGAAAATTCGAGACTCTCGCAGGTTGTGCCGTGCATTTTGCTTCCGACGAAGGTGTTGTGCATTTTGTTGATCGACAACTCTTGCGTGAAAGTACTGTGAGCGAAGCAATCGCTCAATCTTCCTCGCTGGTCGCACATGATGCAAAACGATTAATGAATGCGTTATTGCATGACGGCATCGATGCCAAGGGCGTCACGTTCGACACAGCAATTAGTGCGTATCTAGTAAATCCCTCGAAGTCAAGCTATGTCCTCACCGATGTATGTGAAGACATCCTTGGTCAAACCCCATCAGAAGCTTCTCAAGATGATGGTCAGTTTGATTTCGGCGGCAATTCTGGTGATGAAGCCATTCGGCAATCGGCCGAAGAAACGTTATTCATTGAAGCCTTGTGCAGCTCGCTGCGCGTTCAGTTGTCAGAGATGGGAAATAGTTCTCTGTATGGTGACATCGAAAACCCGCTTATTCGAGTTCTTGCAAAGATGGAGTTCTGTGGCATTGGTGTAGATCGTTCGGTATTGCAAGGAATCAGGGACAGACTCACCGAAGAGACTCACAACATCACGCAGCATTTGTATGAGGTAGCAGGAAAAACATTCAATGTGAACTCGCCGACTCAACTACGCGAAATTTTGTTCACCGAGCGTGGTCTTGCGCCGGGGAAGAAAACCAAGACTGGATTTAGTACCGATGCGGCAACGTTGGAGAAAATTCATGATCAGTGGCCGGAATTCATCGGACCTCTTTTGAGGTATCGAGAGGTTGAGAAACTGCGTTCTACCTATGCCGAAGGACTTCTCCAGGAAGTTCAAGACGATGGAAGAATCCACGCAACATTTCATCAGGCTGTTGCACGAACGGGTCGATTGACAAGCGATAAACCGAACTTGCATAACATCCCGGTTCGCACAGATGAGGGCCGCGTCTTTCGCACTGCATTCGTTGCACCAGCCGGTGCGCAATTTCTTGTGGCCGACTACAACCAAATTGAGTTGAGATGCATCGCTCATCTGTCCGATGATCCAGGTTTGGTGTCTGCATTTGATGCGGGTGAAGATATTCATCGTGCAACAGCGGCTCGTGTATTCGGTGTGTCTCCCGACAAAGTAAGCCATGACCAAAGATCAAAAGCGAAGATGGTCTCTTACGGGCTCGCATACGGTATGGAGGCGTACGGCCTCAGCCAGCGTCTTGCAATCGGTGTCGATGAAGCTTCCGAAATTCTCAATGCATACTTTGCTGCATTTCCGCGGGTGAAGAATTACATGGATGATGCTGTCAAGTTGGCTCGTGAGACGGGTTACACCGAAACACTCTTTGGTCGTCGGCGCCCCATTGAAGAGCTTCGAAGTGACAACTTTCGAGTGCGTCAAGCCGGTGAGCGACAAGCGATGAATGCGGCAATTCAGGGACTGGCAGCGGACATTTTCAAGATCGCGCTTGTTCGGATTGATTCTCTTCTTGAGAAGGGCAGTTTTGGCTCACGCATTGTTCTACAGGTGCATGACGAAGTGATTGTCGAAGTACCTGACAACGAAGTGGAAGTAGTGGGACCCTTGGTGCTTCATGAAATGAAAAATGCAGCGTCTTTGCGGGTGCCATTGGAAGTGAATGCAGCGTGGGGTCGATCCTGGGCAGACGCAAAGTCGTAGCAACAGATGACTGATCATTGGTTTGAGCCACTTGCCGAGTTCATGGGCCCTGCCTACTTGCGGTACTCGTTCACGAAGGGAACAACTCAAGAAGTTGACTTTCTCATAGAGACATTGTCATTGACGCCCGGTATGAGAATCCTCGATGTGGGGTGTGGTCCAGGTCGTCACAGTCATGAACTTGCGCGACGCGGTTATGTGGTGCATGGGATTGATATCTCTCAGACCTTTATTGATCTTGCCAATGCAGAGGACATAGACGGCGCGAGTTTTGAACGTCTCGACGCCCGATTCATGCAGTTCATGAATGAATTTGATCTGGTGATTTGTCTATGTCAGGGGGCCTTTGGACTCATGACTGCCCAAGACGAGGATTCGGTTGTGGTGCAGAAAATGGCATCGGCCCTACGGCCTGGCGGCCGATTGGTATTGTCAGCATTTAGTTCGTACTTCGTGGTGAAATACTTCGAAACTGCGGTCTTTGATGCCGATACAGGCATCAATCATGAACGCACCGAAATCCGCGACTCCACAGGCTCATCGGAAGAAGTTGACCTGTGGACTGGGTGCTACACCCCCGAGAACTCAGGATGATGTGTCGTCAAGCTGGCCTGGAAATTGAGCAGATTTTTAGTGTGGACCCGGGTAGCTATAGGTCAGAAAAACCGAGCATAGAAAGTTCGGAATTTCTGGTGGTAGCGTTTTCTCCGCTCACGAAATCCGTGGGCCCTCGGGTTTCTGAGGCCACAGATACATAATCAATATCCATCTCGAAAGAACAATTCCTTGTCCGATACAACACTTACTTCCGCCCCTATGGGAACCTTCGATGCGGAAGGAAACTACACACCCCGCCAGATCACAGAACGTGATCTTCCTACATCTTTTGCGGATGCCATTGAAGGAACAATGGTTGAACTCAAAGAAGGTCAGTTAGTGACCGGAACCGTTGTCAAGATTGACCGCGATGGTGTGTTGCTTGAATTCGGATATAAGACAGAGGGTGTTATTCCAACTCGCGAATTGGCGATTAAGAATGATGTGAACCCGAATGACGTCGTTGCACTCGGTGAAAAAGTTGAGGCTCTTGTGCTCACACTTGAGGACAAAGAGGGTCGCCTAGTTCTTTCAAAGAAGCGTGCTCAGTACGAAAAGGCCTGGGGTGAGATCGAGAAGAAGAAGGAAGAAGATGGTTTCGTACGAGGAACCATCATCGAAGTTGTCAAGGGCGGACTCATTGTGGACATCGGTCTGCGCGGATTCCTTCCTGCATCCTTGGTGGAACTGCGTCGCGTGCGCGACCTGCAGCCCTACATTGGTCAAACCATTGAGGCAAAGATCATTGAACTCGATCGAAATCGCAACAATGTTGTGTTGTCGCGCCGTGGATTCCTCGAAGAGAATCAAAAGGAAACTCGCGATGACTTCTTGAACAATTTGAAGCCAGGCGAAATTCGTCAAGGAAAAGTATCTTCGGTGGTTGCATTCGGTGCCTTCGTTGATTTGGGCGGCATGGATGGACTCATCCACGTGTCTGAACTGTCATGGAAGCACGTAGAGCATCCCTCACAGGTTGTTCAGATTGGTGACCCTGTGACTGTTCAGGTTCTCGATGTTGACTTCAGTCGCGAACGAATCAGCCTTTCGCTCAAGGCAACACAACAAGATCCTTGGCAAGAGTTTGCTAACTCGCACGAAGTGGGTCAGTTGGTTTATGGCCGCGTCACCAAGCTCGTTCCGTTTGGTGCATTCGTACAGGTAGGAGACGGCATCGAAGGTTTGGTGCACATCTCTGAAATGTCAGCTCATCACGTAGAGGCTGCCGAACAAGTAGTTGCACCAGGCGAAGAATTGTGGGTCAAGATCATCGATTTGGACCTCGCGCGTCGTCGTATCTCAATCTCAATTAAGCAAGCCGCTGAAGGCGGAGAATTGGCCGCTGAGTATCAGGGTCAGTTCGAAGTCGACGAGCATGGCAACTGGGTCGGTGGCGACGATAGTGAACGCGAAGCTGCATGGGCCGAGTACTACAAGGAGTACGGTCAGCCCACGGCAGATGGCTCTGAGGCTGTCGCGCCCGACGCTCCTGCTGCTGAATAGGTCATTCTGGTGATCCTTGTCGGTCTAACCGGGGGGATTGGTTCAGGCAAGTCCACAGTGTCACAACTGCTGGCGTCTCATGGCGCTGTGATTGTGGATGCTGATGCGATTACGCGACAACTTCAAGCCCCAGGTCAGCCTCTACTGAAACTCATCGCTGAGAGATTTGGCAATGATGTTTTGGATTCGGACGGTTCATTGTTGCGTCAAAAGCTTGCAAACCAGGTATTTGGTAATGCCGAGGCTTTGGCTGACTTGAACAAGATTGTTCATCCTGCGGTCGGACGCGAAATGGCGCGATTGATTGATGAGCAACGTGCGGGTGACAATGTCGTTGTGCTGGACATTCCACTACTGGCAGAGAATCCACGCAGTGGTCTCAGTGGGGTGATCGTTGTAGATATCGACCCAGAATTGGCAGTGGGTCGTCTCGTGTCTCAACGAGGTATGTCCGAGCAAGACGCGCGTAGTCGTATCGAGCGTCAAACTTCGCGTGAGAAGCGTCGCGAGATTGCGGATTGGGTTATCGACAACGGTGGAGACCTTGCTTCTTTAGAGTCCCAGGTGAAGCTGGTGTGGAAATGGATGCAGACTCTGGAGCATGCAGGTCCAGATGCAGGAAATGTCATTCCACCAGAAACATCGAAATAGCGTGGACTCATGACTGATGTGAGATTCGAGGTCATCTCAGATTTCGCACCTGCGGGAGATCAACCAAAAGCAATAGCTGAGCTTTCTGCTGGGTTAGATGCGGGGGAACGATTCCAGACCTTGTTGGGAATCACAGGTTCAGGTAAGTCGGCGACTATGGCTTGGACGATTGAGAAGACGCAGCGCCCCACATTGATCTTGGCTCCTAACAAGAGCCTGGCTGCCCAGCTTGCCCAGGAGATGAAGGAATTCTTCCCTCACAATCGAGTGGAATTCTTCGTGAGCTACTACGACTACTACCAACCTGAGGCCTACATACCGACGAGTGACACTTACATCGAAAAGGATTCCTCGATAAACGATGAGATTGATCGTCTTCGGCATTCGGCCACTGCGGCATTACTTACTCGCAGAGACACAATCGTGGTGGCATCGGTGTCGTGCATCTACGGCATGGGTGACCCAGCCGAGTACAAGGGACAACTGCTTGATCTGCATGTAGGGGTCGACTACGACCAACGCAGTATCTTGCGTCGTCTCGTTGATCTTCAGTTTGATCGTAACGATATGACTTTGGGTCGTGGCAACTTCCGAGTGCGAGGCGACACGGTTGAAGTTCATCCCGCCTACGAGGAATCTGTAGTGCGTATTGAAATGTTCGGTGACACTATTGAGCGCATCACGATGATTGACCCATTGACAGGTGAGACTCTTTCAGATGTTTCCAGTGTGGTGATTTTTCCAGCGACGCACTATGTGGCAGGTGACGATCGTCTTCGAGCTGCAATTCAAGGGATTGAAAAGGAACTGCAAGAGCAACTTTCCCACTTTGAGTCTCAGGGCAAATTACTCGAGGCGCAGCGGTTACGGATGCGTACTCAATATGACCTAGAGATGATTCAAGAAATGGGTTACTGCAACGGTATTGAGAATTATTCGATGCATATAGATGGTCGTAAACCGGGTGAACCCCCGTTCACTTTGTTGGATTATTTTCCCAAAGACTTCCTTCTCATTATTGACGAAAGCCATGTTGCGGTTCCCCAGTTGCATGCCCAATATGCGGGCGATCGCAGCCGCAAGGACACCTTGGTGGAACACGGTTTTCGGTTGCCAAGTGCCCGTGATAACAGGCCGCTTCGTTTTGAAGAAACGATGGAGAGAATCAATCAATGTATTTTCCTTTCTGCCACTCCAGCTCCTTTCGAGTTGAAACACAGCGCCAGGGTTGTGGAGCAGATTGTTCGCCCCACAGGTCTTGTTGACCCGGAAGTTATTGTGCGTCCTACGAAGGGTCAGATTGATGATCTTGTAGAGATGGTGCAAGGTCGAGTGGAGATGGGTGACCGAGTCCTGGTCACAACTTTGACCAAGAAGATGGCAGAAGATCTCACGGAATATCTTCTAGAGCAGGGCCTGAATGTGCGTTATCTACATTCCAACATCGAGACCCTTCAGCGTATTGAGATCTTGCGCGGACTTCGTTTAGGGGAATTTGATGTTCTTGTGGGCATCAACCTATTGCGTGAGGGTCTGGACTTGCCGGAGGTCTCCCTAGTTGCAATCTTGGACGCAGATAAAGAGGGCTTTCTTCGTAGTGAAACATCTTTGATTCAAATGATTGGTCGCGCCGCGCGAAATGTGGCGGGTCAAGTAATCATGTATGCAGACAAAATCACTCCGTCTATGGAACGCGCTATTGGGGAGACCAAGAGGCGGCGTGAGAGGCAAGTTGCCTACAACCTTGAGCATGGGATCAATCCACAGACAATTAGGAAAGCTGTCGGGGACATTTTGTCAGTTCTTAATTTGGGTTCTGACACAGCGCCAGTCCCAGGGAAAGGGCAGAGAAAGAATCGTGAGCGGGACAAGATTAAGCAGGAAGTGAAATCACTGCCACAGAATGAACTCCAGCGTCTTCTTCAGACGTTGGAAGACGAGATGCGAGAGGCGGCAACGGAGTTGAAGTTTGAGTATGCCGCCCGTCTCAGGGATGAGATCAATGACTTACGCCGTGAGTTACGAGACGCCCGCTAGCAAGTGGGTAGCCTTAGCACGTGTCAGAAAAAATCATTGTTCGAGGCGCTCGAGAACACAATCTGAAGAACGTAAGTCTTGAGCTTCCACGCGACAAGCTCATCGTCTTTACTGGGTTGTCGGGCAGTGGTAAAAGTTCTCTTGCTTTTGACACCATTTATGCAGAAGGGCAGCGTCGTTACGTAGAGAGCTTGTCGGCGTATGCACGTCAGTTCTTGGGACAAATGGATAAGCCTGATGTCGATGTGATTGAAGGGTTGTCTCCCGCAATCTCCATCGATCAGAAATCTGCATCTAGAAATCCGCGCTCCACTGTGGGAACTATCACAGAGATTTATGACTACTTGAGATTGTTGTACGCGCGCATTGGTGTCCAGCATTGTCCAGCGGACGGAATAGCCCTCCAGCGTCAGACCCCACAACAGATTGTTGACCGCGTCATGAAGTTGAAGGAGGGCACACGCTTTCAGGTTCTCGCCCCGGTTGTACGTGGACGCAAAGGCGAATACGACACATTGCTTGCCGACATCGCGGGTCAAGGTTTCGTACGCGCGCGCATCGACGGCACGGTGTGGGATATCGGTGAATTTCTTCAATCCAATGAAAAGTTGGCGAGATACGAGAATCACACAATTGACATCATTGTGGACCGTCTCGTACGTCGTGATGATATTGAACGTCGGCTCACAGATTCTTTGGAGACCGCTCTCAAGATGGCCGAAGGTGTGGCGTGTATAGACCTTGTGGGCGCCGACGGTGAAGAGGGCGAGGTGCTCACCTTTAGTCAACATCTGGCCTGCCCCCAATGTGACGCCAGCTTCGAAGAGCCAGCACCTCGTAACTTCTCCTTTAACTCGCCCTACGGTGCTTGTGAACATTGCGATGGCCTAGGTACCAAGTTTGAAGTGGACGCCGAGTTGGTTGTACCTGATCCTTCTATGTCTTTGTCTGATGGGGCGCTAGCGCCATGGAGAAGTGCACACACTCAATATTTTCATCGCATGTTGGTTGCGTTGTGTGAGCAAGAAGAAATTGCTATCGATAAGCCGTGGTCAAAGTTGACTGCAAAACAACAAAAACTTGTGCTGCACGGCAAAGCCGGTGCAATGCAGGTCAAGTATCGAAACCGCTTTGGGAAAGTGCGTCAATTCAGCACTACATATGAAGGTGTCATTCCATGGATTAAGCGTCGTCACGTTGACGCCGAATCGGATTGGACTCGTGAACAGTTCGAGTCGTACATGCGCGAAGTGCCATGCCCAGAGTGTGAGGGTGCACGGCTGAAGCCGTCCTCGTTAGCTGTGACCATCAATGGAAGGCACATTTCTGATGTGTGTGATTTGCCCATTGGTGAGTCTGCGGAGTTTCTTGCAGGACTAGTGCTCAGCGACAGAGACGCCATGATTGCCGAACGTGTGACGAAAGAGATCAATGCGCGCCTCGGATTCCTGCTTGATGTGGGTCTTGATTATTTGACATTGTCTCGTTCTGCGGGGACATTAGCTGGCGGTGAGGCACAGCGCATTCGCTTAGCAAGCCAGATTGGATCTGGTTTGGTCGGCACTTTGTATGTGCTTGATGAGCCCAGTATTGGTCTGCACCAACGAGACAACAAGAGATTGATCGACACCTTGGTGCGACTGCGAGATCTCGGCAACACAGTGATCGTGGTGGAGCACGACGAAGACACCATTCGTGAGAGCGATTGGATAGTCGACATTGGCCCGGGTGCGGGTGAACACGGCGGTGAAGTTGTGTACAGCGGTCCTGTTAATGGAATCGTAAAAGTAAAAGATTCGGTGACTGGTCAGTATCTATCGGGACGCTCTGCCATTGCAGTGCCCAAAGTACGCCGTACGCCTCCAGGTGAAAAATTGGTAATTCGTGGCGCGAGGGAACACAACCTTCAAGACATTGACGTACAGATTCCACTTGGATGTTTTGTCTCCGTAACCGGTGTGTCCGGAAGTGGAAAGAGCACACTCATTCGTGACATCTTGCTGCCTGCCATGATGCAAAAGATTTACAAGAGTAAAGAGTCGCCAGGTAAGCACAGGAGTGTGGAGGGTATTGACGCAATCGACAAGATCATCGATATGGATCAATCACCGATTGGTCGAACTCCTCGTTCTAATCCGGCAACGTACACAGGAGTTTTTGATTCTATTCGAAAGCTATTTGCTGCAGCTCCCGAAGCAAAAGTGCGTGGTTACCAACCTGGACGTTTCAGTTTTAACGTTAATGGAGGTCGTTGCGAGGCGTGTTCAGGAGATGGCACGATCAAGATTGAAATGCACTTTCTTCCAGATGTGTACGTGCCGTGTGAGGTGTGTAAGGGAGCAAGGTACAACAGAGACACTCTGGAGATTACGTTCAAGGGAAAGAACATCGCTGAAGTTCTCGACATGCCGATATCGGAGGCTCTTGAGTTCTTTTCCAATCAACCCAATATTGCTCGCTACATGCAAACTCTTGTCGATGTGGGACTTGGTTATGTTCGTTTAGGACAGTCGGCTCCTACGTTGTCGGGTGGAGAAGCACAGCGTGTGAAGCTGGCAAGTGAATTGGCCAAGCGATCTACTGGGCACACGCTCTATCTTTTGGACGAGCCCACTACGGGGTTGCATTTTGAGGATGTTCGACGTTTGTTAACTGTGCTGTCTCGTCTGGTTGATCAAGGAAACTCCGTATTGGTTATTGAACACAATCTGGATGTCATCAAGACTGCGGACTGGATAATCGATTTGGGTCCAGAAGGTGGGCGGGGCGGTGGTCTTGTGGTCGCCGAAGGGACTCCAGAAGAGATAGCACGCAGTGCGGCCAGTCATACCGCACGCTTTCTTGCGCCATTATTGGGCATGGAGCCGCCCGTCCCGCAGGGGTCAAAGAAGCCCGCCAAAACCAAGAAGACGCCAACAGTCAAAGCGGATTCATCTACATCCAGTAAGACGGTTACACCCAAGGCATCGGTCTCCAAGGCTGCTCACAAGAAGGTCTCTACTACTGGGCGTACTCGCACAGTGAAGAAATAGCTATGGCTGTTTCTAAACCACCCACTGGAACCATCCCGACGTCTCCGGGTTCATATCAGTTCAAGGATGATCTTGGACGTGTGTTGTATGTGGGGAAAGCATCGAATCTACGTTCGCGTCTTTCGAGTTATTTCCAAGATGCATCAGTGTTACATCCTCGTACTGCTGCAATGGTGGCTGCGGCAACCACGGTCGAATGGATTGAAGTACGCAACGAACTTGAAGCACTCATGCTTGAATATTCTCTGATTAAACAGCACAGACCTCGCTTCAATGTGAGGTTAAGGGATGACAAGAGTTATCCGTTTTTGGCCATTACGGTGGATGAGGAGTGGCCACGTGCGGTCGTGATGCGCGGAACGAAGCGCAAGGGGACTCGGTACTTCGGCCCCTATGCACATGCTTGGGCTATTAGGGAAACACTCGACTTGTTGTTAAGAACTTTTCCGGTGAGAACTTGCAGTCAGGGAAAGTTCAACCAACATCAACGTTTGGGGAAGCCCTGTCTTCTATTTCATATTGAAAAGTGCAGTGGTCCATGCGTGAAAGAGATCTCCCAGGATGAATATTCACGTCACGTGAATGGTCTCACTGCGTTTCTCGATGGCGAGAACGAAGAGATTATTGCGGCGCTTCAACAAGATATGTTAAAAGCGTCTGAGAGCTTGGAGTTTGAAAAGGCTGCTCGATTGCGTGATCGCCTTGGTGGTGTTCGCCGCGCGATGGAAACGCAACTTATGGTGGGTGAGCGCAGTGAGGATTTCGATCTCATTGGTTCGGTTGACGACGATCTTGAAGCTGCTGTGCAAGTTTTTTATGTGCGTAAGGGTCGAGTGGTTGGTCGTAAAGGATTCATTGTGGACAAAGCAGAGGATCTCAGCAATGGTGGCCTAGTCGAAGAAATCATTAAGGCGATGTATGGCGAGGAGCCCCCGCTAGGTATTCCTGGACTCATATTGGTTACTCATGAACCCGAATCCTGCCGCGTACTGGAGGAATGGTTGGCCCAACAACGCGGGGCATTGGTCGAGGTGCGTGTTCCCCAACGTGGCGACAAAAGAACCTTGATGGAAACTGTGGTCAATAATGCTCGCGAGGAGTTTGTGCGTCATCGGATGAAAAGAGCATCAGATCACAACGCACGTAGTCGCGCATTGTCGGAACTACAGGAAGTCTTGGAACTTCCCGAGGCACCATTGCGCATCGAGTGTTATGACATGGCTCACCTACAAGGCACGGACTATGTCGGGTCGATGGTTGTCATGGAAGATGGCTTGCCTAACAAGCGTGAATATCGGCGCTTTCGTGTGAAGAATGTCGATGGCAACAATGACTATGCAGCGATGAAGGAAGTACTACATCGTCGTTTGTCGGCCTACATCAACGAGCGAGATGACAGTAGTGACGATGAATTATCTCGACCCAAGAAGTTTGCATATCCACCACAACTGTTACTTGTGGACGGTGGAAAGGGTCAACTTGGTGTTGCGATTGAAGTGGTCCACGAATTGGGGCTGGCAGATGAGATTCCAGTAGCTGCAATTGCCAAGAAGTTCGAGGAGATCTACGTCCCGGGACGCAGTGAACCCATTCGAATACCTCGAGGAAGTGAATCCCTGTTTCTATTGCAACGCATTCGAGATGAAGCGCATCGCTTTGCGAATACATTTCATCGAGAGTCTCGCAGTAAACGTATGGTGGCGTCCTCATTGGAAGGAATAGAAGGACTTGGCGAGGTGAGAGCTAAGCGTCTTCTGAAAGAGATGGGCACCGTCAAGGCGATAAAGAGTGCATCGATGGAGGAGTTGTCATCTCTTTCCTGGTTGCCGGAGAATGTTGCTCAGAACGTTTATGCTCATTTTCACTCTGACGCAATATCTGACGATATTTATCGGAGCGTAAATGGTGGTGATGTACGTGAGTGATGAGAAAAATGATCAGGGCTGGGACGAACATGCTCAATGGTGGATCGACGGATTCACCAATGGTGTGGACCCAGAGTATGAAGAGCAAATCATTCCTCTGGCGAAAAGTGAGTTACTGGGTTACAAGACGATTCTTGATGTTGGCTGTGGCGATGGTCAAATATCAAGGGCTCTCTCGCTGCAAGGTTCTGATGTACTAGGAATTGATCCCACAGCACTGCACATCAAGATTGCCGAAGAGCGAGGTGGGGGAGCACAGTACCTTCTGGGTTCGGCGACCGCTCTTCCCGTGGAGGACGAATCTCAGGATGCCGTGGTCGCATGTTTGGTGTTTGAGCACATAGATGACCTCGAGCCAGCTATCGCTGAAGTGGCGAGAGTGCTTAAACCTGGGGGGCAGTTCAGTTTCTTTCTCAATCATCCGTTACTGCAAACACCTGGTAGCGGATGGATTGATGATCACATTGTGGATCCTCCGGAACAGTATTGGCGTCTTGGTGCCTATCTCATTGAGACTGATTCCATGGAGGAAGTTGAATCAAACGTATATATCCGTTTTATTCATCGTCCTTTGAGTCGTTACGTGAATGCCCTGAAGGATGCGGGTTTGGTGTTGGAGCGAATGTTGGAGCCAGCCCCACCCGAGGGTTTTCTCGCAAGGGCTCCCGAATATGAATTGGCATCCACAATTCCACGTTTGTTGTATTTGCGTCTACGCAAGCCATCTCAGTAATGGATAGTGTGACCTCGTGACCGACATTTTGGTGGTAACTGGCCTCTCCGGTGCGGGTCGTTCCCAGGCTGCTGATGATCTTGAAGATCTTGGCTGGTTTGTTGTCGACAACTTGCCTGTTGTGCTGATTGACAAAGTGGTGGAGCTCACAGGTGAAGCCGGCGGCGAGATTGGAAAACTGTGTCTTGTGGTTGGAAATGCTCGTCATCAAACAGCAATTCTTGAATCAATCGATTTACTTCGTTCGCAAGGCCATACGGTGCGGATTTTGTTCCTAGAAGCATCCACACGTGAATTAGTTCGCCGGTACGAGGCCACACGTCGTAAACATCCCATGAGTGACGGAGTGATGGGTCTCGAAAGCGTCATTGAGTCAGAGCGTGCAGCTATCAATCAAGTAAAGGCAGCTGCGGACTTATTGATTGATACGACGGGATTGTCGGTGCATGACTTAAAGCGTCAGATGATTCAGTTGTTTGGCCCTGAAAACGCGGGCGATGCTCTTCAGATCTCCCTTGTGTCGTTTGGCTTTAAGAATGGTGTACCCATGGACGTGGACATGGTCTTTGACGTGCGGTTTTTACCTAATCCCCACTGGAATGAAGATTTGCGACCTCAAAGCGGCCTCGATGAGCCAGTAAAAGATTTCGTGCTCTCCCAACCATTAGCCAATGAGTTTCTTGAGCGAGTGACATCACTCGTGAATGTGATTCTGCCTGCGTACCTCCACGAAGGTCGTAGTTATCTCACCATTGGGGTGGGTTGTACGGGGGGACGGCACCGTTCGGTGGCTATTTCTGAAGAATTGGCGCGATTGTTGACAGTGCAGGGCAGGAATCCCCGCGTGAGTCATCGGGACATATCCCTATAGGTCAATCTTCGTTCCGGAGGTTCGGCGAACTAAGATTTCCACGTCCTCCAGAGAATCTGGTTGTACTCAATCGAAAGGCCTCGTTGTGACCGTACGTGTAGGAGTTAATGGATTTGGGCGCATCGGGCGCAATTTCTTCAGGGCTGTAGCTGCCAGAGGCGCAGATGTGGAGATTGTGGCCGTCAACGACTTGGGAAGCCTCAAGACAATGGCTCATTTGCTGAAGTACGACTCTGTTCTAGGAGTCTTGCCAGATGACATCAAGGCCGTTGAAGACGGCATCAGCGTCAATGGCAAGGTACTGAGGGTTCTGACCGAGCGTGACCCCAAGGCTCTTCCTTGGGGCAAGCTGGGTGTAGATGTGGTTATTGAGTCAACCGGCATCTTTACCGACCGCGACAAGGCGGCAATGCATCTCGAAGCGGGAGCACCGCTTGTGATTGTGTCAGCTCCTTCAAATGGGGCCGATGCAACTTTCGTGTACGGAGTGAACCACCAAGACTTTGATCGCTCCGCACACAAGGTGATCTCTAACGCCAGTTGTACAACAAACTGTTTTGTTCCTCTAGTAAAAGTTCTCGATGACGCATTTGGCGTGGAGAACGGATTGATGACCACAGTGCACGCATACACGGGTGACCAGGCTCTTGTCGACGGCCCACATAGCGACTTGCGTCGTGCTCGTGGTGCTGCCATCAACATCACGCCGACAAGTACTGGTGCAGCACGTGCCACAAGTCTTGTTATGGAGTCCATGAAGGGCAAACTTGATGGGACATCACTGCGAGTTCCCGTACCGACCGGATCAATCACCGACTTCGTTGCCAACTTGAAGAAGCCCGCCACGAAAGAAGAGGTGAATGCTGCCTTTAAGGCAGCCGCTGACGGCCCATTAAAAGGTGTTCTCGAATACACCGATGCTCCCATCGTGTCTTCGGACATTGTGACGAATCCACACTCATGCATCTTCGACAGTGACCTGACAATGAGTCTTGGTTCGATGGTCAAGGTCTTGGGCTGGTACGACAATGAGTGGGGTTACTCAAACCGTTTGGTGGATCTCGTTCTTCACGTCGGAAAATAGGAGTCGCTCTCGATGGCTTCATTGCCCACACTTGAAGACCTAGGTGATGTAGCAGGAAAGAGAGTTCTTGTTCGCACTGATTTCAATGTGCCTATGGAAGGCCCCGATGATGCTCGTGTCATCGTTGATGATTTCCGTATACGCGCAGCGCTTCCCACCATTGAATGGTTGACTTCTCGTGGGGCACATGTGGTGTGTGCGACACATCTTGGTCGCCCAAAAGGTGCGGTAGTAGACAAGTATTCGGTTGCACCATTGCGCGAAAGGCTTGGCTCGCTCGCACCTGGTGTCGAACTCATGGAGAATCTGCGTTTTCATCCTGGTGAAGAAGGGAATGATCCCGAATTCGTCGCACAAATAATGCAGGGAATTGACATGTACGTCAACGATGCCTTCGGGGCTGCACATCGCGCGCATGCAAGCATCGTGGGTCCACCTCAGACCGTTCCATCAGCAGCAGGACGATTGTTGCAGCGTGAAGTGGAGATTCTCTCGGGCCTTCGTGACCGTCCGAAACGCCCATTTGTAGCTGTTCTTGGTGGTGCGAAAGTGAGCGACAAACTGGGAGTGATTGAGTCTCTGCTGAATGTTGTGGATTCGTTAGTAATTGGTGGGGGAATGTGTTTTACATTCCTCGCTGCAAAGGGATACCCCATTGGAGACTCCCTTTGTGAAAAAGACCAGATTGATGTATGTCGCGGTTTGCTTGAGAGTGGTCGAACAATTCACTTACCCGATGACATCGTGGGCTTGGACGCATCGGGAAATTACGCGACATTTGGCGTGCGGCTTCCAGACGGGGCCAAGGGTCTCGATATCGGACCTGGCAGTGCGGCTGCATTTTCTGATGTAATCATGGATGCCCGGACAGTTTTTTGGAATGGCCCCATGGGGATGTTTGAAGATGAGCGCTTCGCCTCGGGTACACGTACTGTTGCCGAGGCTATGGCCGCCACAAAGGCATTCACTGTTGTAGGAGGGGGCGATAGTGCCGCTGCCCTAGCGCAGTTCAAACTTGATGATGATGTTGATCACGTGTCAACAGGTGGTGGAGCATCATTGGAACTTCTTGAACTTGGTGACCTGCCAGGATTGCAAGCACTGCGAGGAGCACCTAATGCCCAATAAGCGTCAACCATTGATGAGTGGTAACTGGAAGATGAACCTCAATCATTATGAGGCAATTCAAATCATGCAAAAGCTTGCTTTTCTTGTCGGCAAAGATGACTTTGCCGAAGTGGAAGTCTCTGTGCATCCGCCATTCACAGACTTGCGTAGTGTGCAGACTTTGATTGAAGGGGACAAACTGGGATTTGTTCTTGGTGCGCAGAATTGTCATTTTGAAGACACAGGCGCCTTCACCGGTGAAGTATCACCATCCTTTCTCGGCAAGTTAAGTGTGCGTTACGTGATATGTGGCCATAGTGAGCGACGGCAAATTTTTGGGGAAACCGATGAAATGGTGAATAAAAAGGTTCGTGCTGTTTTCAAGCACGGCATGATTCCCATTATGTGTGTCGGCGAAACTTTGGAAGAACGTGAATCTGGGTCAACCATCGAACGAATCCTTGATCAATTGCGTGGTGGTCTCGCGTCGGTGGCTCCAGAGCGAGTGTCCGAAATGACAATTGCCTATGAGCCAATATGGGCAATTGGTACCGGCAAGACAGCTACGGCTGAAGATGCTCAAGAGGTGTGTGGAGCCATCCGGCGTGAAGTTGCAGTTCTTTTTGGGCAAGAAGTGTCACAGGGCGTTCGGATTCAATATGGCGGATCTGTAAAGGCGTCCAATATTTCAGAACTGATGGCCCAGCCCGATATTGACGGCGCATTAATTGGGGGCGCAAGCCTTGACCCTGATGAATTTGCGCGAATCGTCCAGTACAGGCTCCATTAGGGGCAGGCCTTTCATTCGTGGGCTTCGCCGATAGGATTTTTGCGTGCGTTCTTTGATTACATATTTCACTGTCGTGGTCAACGTGGTGGCCATGATTTCCCTAATCGTGGGTGTCCTCTTGCATAGCGGTCAAGGTGGCGGACTCTCTGACATGTTCGGTGGTGCTAGTGGAGCGTCTTTGGGTTCAGCAGCTGCCGAGAAGAACCTCAACCGCATCACAGCGGTCTTGGCAACTGTGTGGATCTTCACAGTGATCGCTCTCGCTTTTTTGCTCTCGGCCTAATTGGTGCTTTTGAACAGTTAGCTCGCTAGCCTGTAATCCCTTGTCGAAGTGGCGGAATAGGCAGACGCACCAGTTTAAGGGACTGGCGCCTTAGGGCGTGGGGGTTCAAGTCCCCCCTTCGACACCATTTTTTACTCGTCGTGAAATATCAGTGCGCGCCTAGTTCCTGCTTCATAAGATGAACTGAGCATGCGTCATACAAAAATCGTGGCCACAATTGGCCCAAAGTCTGTTTCTCCTCAAATGATCTCGGGTCTTTTTGCGGTGGGTGTATCTGTCTTTCGTTTGAATTGTTCTCATCTGTCGACAGAGGCTCTTGAAGAGAACATCCGAAGTATTCGAAAGGTTGCCCCAGAGGCTGGGATATTGGTAGATATCCAGGGGCCCAAATTGCGCTTCATGGGAACTGACATCTCTCTTTCAACTGGGTCGACGGTGGAGATGAAGCGTCATGACTTGGGATTGAGCCAAAGTGATGAGTCTTTTCACATGGCAATGAATGTAGGGGAACGAGTTCTCTTTGATGATGGACGAATACAGACACAAATTGATGCCGTTCAGAATGATGTTGTGATTCTCAAGGTAGTTAAAGGTGGCAAGTTAGCTAGAGGAAAGGGTGTGAACTTTCCCGACACAGTGATGACAGGCAGTGTGTTGTCTGTAAAAGACCGCTACGACATCGATGTGGCACGTTCGATGGGTGTGGAGATTATTGCTGTCTCTTTTGTTCAGCAACCATCTGACGTGGAAGAAGTGCGGGCCTTGGCCGGTGAGGGACCAAAAATCTTTGCAAAAATTGAGCGACCTCAAGCGCTACAACTGATTGAAGAGATCTGTGCAGTAAGTGATGGTGTCATGGCGGCACGAGGAGATCTGGGTGTTGAACTTCCTTACGAGCAAGTGCCATCGGCGCAGCGAGCGATTGCACTAGCAGCCCTGAAAAGTGGCACCGTAAGCATCTGTGCAACGGAGATGTTGGAATCAATGATCCAATCGTCTCGTCCCACTCGCGCAGAGGTCTCTGACGTCACAGCTGCTGTGCGTGATGGTTTTGATGCAGTGATGTTGTCGGCAGAAACCGCGATAGGTGTCGATCCAGTCGGTGCAGTACGTGCAATGGCAAGAATCTGTGAAGCTGCCGAGCGTGATGTTTCGATGCCAAACTGGTTCGCCGATGAGAACCCCGAAGTAGCAGCAGTGACTGCTGCGGCAGCGGCGCTGGCAAAGCGCATTAATGCGGACCGTATCTTGTCAATCACGAATACTGGATATTCAGCTGGCCTTCTTGCGGCATGCCGCCCAAATACGGCAATCGTTGCGGTCACGCCGACAGAGTCAGCCGCACGGTCGCTTTCGGTGTGTCGTGGTGTATGGCCCTTGGTCGAAAGTCGACATGATGACATCACCAGGGCAATTGAAGAGGGTCTTCAGGGAGCCAGAGATAAGCACCTCATATTGGCGGGGCAAAGAATTGTGGTGTGTGTGTCTCGTTTGGGTCCCAACTCTGATGCAGACACGATCATGTTGCATCTGGAGTCCTGACCTAGGACATGGGGCGAAGATGAGGCTTGGCGACGAGGAAATACAGCGTGGAGATCATCATCGCTGCTCCGCATAGCGAAAACATCAAAGGGGCGGAGTCAATCTGACGGGCGAGGAATCCCACGGCAAGAGCGCCCGCTGGTGCGAGACCACTCATCAATAGGGAATGGATGGCCATCACTCGGCCCATGACTTCACGTGGTGTGTTGTTTTGTATCAATGTCTGATTGAGATTCATATACAAACCTCCACCCACACCCCACATGAAAAGGAAAAGACTCATCATTGCAATAGATGTGCTTTGTCCGAGGAGTATTTGTACTCCCGAGCCCCAACACAGACCGCACATAAACCACAATCCCTTGCGAACTAACAGTTGGTTAAAGCGCATGATGAACAATGAGGTTACAAATTGTCCCACGCCGAGTAGAGCGAACATGAGGGTGGTTTGACTTGCGGTGGCTCCAGCCTGTTCGCGTGCCAACTGAGGACCCAACACAATCCATGGCGCCATCATAAAGACGGTGGAAGACGAGAGAAGTACAAAGAATGATCTCACCGCTTGGTGACCATGTATGAACTTCAGTCCCTCAAGGATCTCCCAGCGCAAGCTACGACGCTCCGTGTTTACTCCGGCAGGCAACTCAAGCCGCAGGAGCGCTACAAAGCCCAGGAGGTACAGCACAGCTTGAAGCCAGAAAGCGCCTTGAATGCCCCAGATGCGAATGACTGGTCCGGCTGTGGCAGGACCAATAATGAGACCAATATTCATGCCGATGGTATTCACCGCAATGGCGCCAATCAGCTTGTCCTGGGGAACCAGTGTGGGAATGGCGGCTGCGCGGACCGGTGTACCAAGTGCGATGAAGATGCCAGCAGCAAATGAGGCAGCAATTGCCCAGGAGATTGTCATGAGTTCTGCACTCACCATGAATGCAATTGCAATTGTCGTACAAAGAGCACCTAATTGACTTACGAGTAAAAGTGTCTTTCGATTGAGATGGTCGCTCATCACTCCAACGGGCAACGAGATAAGGAGTGCAGGAATACCCATGACAAAAAGGATGACGCCATTGATGTCTGAACGCGCACCAAGTTCAAGTGCTAACCACACGAATGCGAATCTTTGGGTGCTCTGCACCAACACGAACAGAAAACTGTTGGTCCACAGCAATCGAAATGACTTGATTCTCATGAGTTCAGCAGGCCGGATGTTGGGTACTTGCGGACTGCTCACGCTTTCATCCTTACAGCAAGACAGATGAATTGATGTTGTCAGAGGCAAGAGAAGATGGCATCTATCAAGGTTTGATTACGGCTGTTCTGCCAACCGCGCCCCATCTGGTTCATGACATATCCCACACACAATTGAGAAACAGGATCATAGAAACCCATTGATCCACCTGCTCCATAGTGACCAAAGGCCTCATCGTTTGGTCCAAACCTGCGTGTGGCAGTGGGTAACTGAAATCCCATTCCGAAGTGTGTCTCGGCACCAAGTACTACATCGGTACCCCGAGATACCGTGGCGGTTGCTTCTTGAAGGATTGTGGAGTGAATACCCAGCGTAGAGTTGCACACTGTTTCATACGCGGAGGCGACAGCTCGGGCTGTTGTATGAAGATTTGTGCTTGGGTGCACACACTGTCGCCAAGCAGTGGTGTTCACTGCACCCATGCCCGAGAAGTTGGATGGGTTGTTGTACGCGAGCACATGCATAGACGCTGTGGGGAGTGTCTTGAGTGTCTCTCTTTGCTGATCTTCTTCGTGCCAGTACAAAGTGGCGACATCATCGAGTCGATGAAAGGGGACACCCCAGAACATTTCATCACCCACGAAATTCCGTAACGGGTGAAGTAGTTCTCGATGTGTGGTTCTGCCAATTCTGGCGATGATTTCTCCAACGAGGAATCCAAAGGTGTTGACGTGGTATCCATGGGCTGTACCGGGTTCCCACCATGGTTTTTGTTGAACAAGAGTTCCCACCATGTGTAACCAGTTGTAAAGATCTCGTTCGGACAATCTTTGCGATAGTGCGGGCAGACCGGCTCTGTGTCCACTCAGTTCTTTTATTGTGAGATTCCCCATGGTCGACCTTGCGAGATCGGGCCAATGTGACGCAAGAGTGTCATTAGGGGTTACATGAGAGTTGCTGAGAGCATGTGCAAGAAGAATGGACAAGATTCCTTTTCCCACTGAAAATGAATTCACCAAAGTCGATGATGTCCATGGCCTTATGCACTCCGACTCCATCCAACCGCCAGACAGATCCACAACGACTTTGCCTTCTGCAATGACATACAACGAGGCGCCAATTTCATTGTGGGTACTGAAGTTATGAATGAACGCGTCTCTGACCGCCGTGAAGGATGAATCTACGAAACCATGGAGAGGTAACGAGTTGTTCAGAGAGCTGACTTCTCCAGGATGTGCACACCACAGGCTGATCCCAGACCAATGACGTGAGCAAGACCAACCTTGGCGCCCTCGATTTGTCGAGGTCCGGCTTCACCACGCAGGTGATGGCAGATTTCCCAGATATTGGCTATGCCCGTTGCAGAAATGGGGTGTCCCTTAGATTCCAATCCACCTGACACATTCACAGGAGTAGATCCATCACGCCATGTTGCACCGGAGTTGAAGAAGTCAACAGCTCCGCCTTCTTCGCACAGCATCAAGTTGTCATAGTGAACAAGCTCTGCAGTTGCGAAACAATCATGTAGTTCTACAAGGTCAAGGTCCTGTGGTGACACACCGGAAGATTCATAGGCCTGCTTGGCGGCAATTCGAGTCAAGGTATTGACATCGGGCAATACCTGGCAAGCTTCTTGATAAGGGTCACTTGTCAAGACAGACGCAGACACTTTCACTGCTCTGCGCTGTTGCTCACGTGAAAGAGTCTTGAGTTTTGCACCACTTACGACTACAGCTGCTGCTGCGCCGTCACAGTTTGCCGAACACATAGGACGCGTATTTGGATACGAGATCATGATGTCATTCATGATCTCCTCCAGTGTCATGCGCTTTGTGTAGGCGGCGAGTGGATTCAGTGTTGAGTGAGCATGATTCTTTTCGGAAATTTTGGCGAACAATTCAAATGTTGCACCGCCGTATTTATGTCCGTATTCCATTCCCACTTGCGCAAAGGTGCCTGGCATTGTGGCAGTACCGATAAGTCCGTCAACGTTGGTGACCGCACCATAACGACCAGTGGGAGCCCATTGCTTTCCAGGTGTCTTTGGTGCGCCTCCACCGCCAAGTAGTCCCACGCCTGCAAGCTTCTCGACACCAACAGCTAGTCCCATATCGCATTCACCGGCTTTGATGGCCATGATGGCGGTACGCAGTGCAGTGGCGCCGGTAGCGCAAGCATTGGAAACGTTGTACACAGGAATTCCGGTTTGACCCACTTGCTTTTGAATCATCTGGCCAACGCCGCCTGAGCCCATGAGATTGCCTGCTGCAAGAATTCCAATGTCGGCCATCGAAACTCCGCCATCGGCGAGAGCAGCCATCACTGCCTCTGATGCGAGATCAACTACGTCCTTATCTGGATACTTTCCAAACTTGGTCATGTTGATTCCGAGGATATAAATGTCGTCTGTTGCCATGATGTGCTCCGTTGTGTGGTCGTTGTGATTGATTAAAGGGCGGGCTCGTAGCCAAATCCGATGGCTTCTGCGCCATTGTCATCGGTGCCAAGGGAATATGTAGCAAGTTGCACTTTCATGCCGAGAGATACTTTTTCTGGCGTGGGTTCAACGTTAATGAGATTTGCTCTGACGCTCGTGCCATCACAGTCAATGATTGCGGCAACAAAAGGAACCGGTACTCCAGGGGCGGCAAAAGTGACAATGGTGAAGGAGCGCACAATGCCAGAGTTTGAAATCTTCGCCTTTGAAAACTGAGTGCCAAAACACGCAGCACATGCGTTACGACGATCAAAAAATCTTGCTTTGCATGAGGTGCACTCATTGGCTTCAAGATGAACTGCGTCACCTAAAACCAGATAGTCAACGAGGGGTACTTGCTGTGCAGTCGCCATGAGAATTCCTTACATATGGGGATGGGAACAGATTAGAGCCTCGGCGCCACGTGGTGTGTAGACGGAGCGACTTCATGGGCCTTTTGCTACCTCGCGTGCTTGGGTGCCCGACGTTTTGGACTAGACATGAGAAATGGCGAAGACGTGGAAGAACTGGGCAGGAAACCAGACGGCTCGACCACTTTCAATACGAGCACCGAGATCCTTGGACGAGATGTGCGATCTAGTGGTGAATGCCCGCAGTCGAGAAGAGACTGTGAAATGTGTGGGTTCGGGTCACAGCTTTACATCAACAGCGGTCACCAAGGGTCACTTAGTAACCCTTGACAACTGGTCGGGGATTGTCTCAATTGACAGATCTACTCTTCGTGTCACCGTAAAGGCGGGCACGACTCTCGCTGTGCTCAACGAGTTGCTTCATGCCGAAGGATTGGCTCTACCGAACCTCGGAGATATTGCATATCAGACTGTTGCAGGTGCGATTTCCACATCTACACATGGAACGGGTGTGTCGTTGACTGGCCTTGCTGGTCAGGTGAGGGGATTCACACTGATTGATGGTCAAGGTCAGATCTTGCATTGTGATTTGGAGAACAATGCAGACATCTTTGATGTAGGTCGGGTCTCCATTGGTGCATTGGGAATAATCACCCACTACACACTGCAAGCTGTTCCCGCCTTTCGACTTCACGCAGTGGAGCGCGCGCTGCCTTTAGATGTGGTTCTGGAACGCATTGATGAGTTTGTGGATAGCAATGACCACGTTGAATTCTTCTGGTTGCCACACACGCCATGGGCTTTAACCAAGCGGAATAATCGCACAGAGGAACCTCTTCAACCATTACCAAAGGTGCGCGGATGGATTGAGAAGACGTTCATGGAGAATGTTGCCTTCGGGGCGCTCTGCCATCTGGGCAAGGCGCGTCCTTCTTTGATTCCACGCTTAGCAACAGCGCTACCTTCTTCTGGCAAGAGGGAATACATCAACGACAGTTTTAAGATTTTTGCAAGTCCGAGAATTGTGCGTTTCTATGAGATGGAGACAGCAATCCCTCGGGCTTCGCTAGTTCCAGCGTTACAAGAGATACGCGCCATGATTGATGCCAAGGGTTACTTGTTGAACTTTCCTGTCGAGGTCAGATTCACTGCAGCCGATGACATTCCCATGTCAACTGCGAGTGAGCGGGAGACTGCCTACATTGCCGTTCATGTATTCAAAGGAATGGAGTTTGAGCCATTCTTTAGAGACGTTGAAGCAATCCTCAAACGGTATGAATCTCGACCGCACTGGGGCAAGTTGCATTTTCAAAACGCAGAAGAACTCGCTCAGAAGTATCGTCGCTTTGGAGAATTTGTCGCACTGCGTTCACGACTTGACCCTGATCGTGTTTTTGCAAATGATTATTTGAAGCAAGTATTGGGAGATTGATTCCCACCTAGAGACAAATGTCTTGTGGCCGCACGGGGCATCGCGGAATGTCACGTCCGATCGCGTCTCTAATCGCGGCAACAATTGCAGGAGTGACAGAGATACACGGTGGTTCACCTACACCTTTTGCACCGAGGGGAGCCTGAGGGTCGGGCTCCTCCACAAGTCGCGCAACCACCTCTGGGGCATCCAGTGTTGTGGGTAGGAGGTAGTCAGTAAAGCTCGGATTCAACACTCGACCGTCTTTCACAATGATTTCTTCCATAACTGCCAAACCCAGACCTTGAGCGATACCACCCTCAATTTGACCCAAGACGGAAAGGGGATTGAGAGCTCGACCTACGTCCTGAGTTGTTGCAATTTGCACAACTTTGACCAAGCCCAATTCAGGATCGACGTCGACAACTGCTCTATGCGCCACAAAAGCAAAAGCCACGTGACAATTTCCTTGACCGTTCTCATCAAGATCTTCAGTGGGTCGATGATGGTGCTCAAACTCTTCGGTGATTACCAAATCCCGTGTCGCCTCACGAACTGAAACTCTGAAGGCACCAAGTGGGTCAACGATTTCATCTTCCTCGATGACCAATCTCAGAGGGTCAACGTTGTGCTGTTGGCCCACGATCTGAAAAAGACGTTCACGCACAAGACGACACGCCCCATCCACTGCACCGCCACTCATCCATGTTTGACGCGAAGCCGAAGTTGATCCCGCTGATCCTATGTCGGTGTCAATCGCCTCGAGATCCACATCGTCTACTCCTAGTACGGTGCGCGCAATCTGCTGAGCGATGGTTACAAATCCTTGTCCTACTTCACTGGTGGCGAATTTGAGAGACGCCTTTCCATCTTTCAGAGTGCAACGAGCAGTGGCATAGTCATCGAAACCCTCGCTGTACATGATGTTCTTGATGCTGACACCCCATCCGATACCGCGGCGTACATGACGCGCTTCAGACGCCAAGCCAGATCCGCCCGGAAGAGAGAGCGGGTCTGGATGTGGGGAAGCCTCAGGAGGCAGGGGAATCTGGCGTGTCTCTTCGATGAGTCGCTGCACTGGGGCGACTGATTCAATAACTTGACCAGTGATAAGACGGTCGCCTTGTTGCATCGCATTTCTGAGTCGTACTTCCACAGGATCCAAATGCAGAGCTTGAGCAATTTTGTCCATCTGGCTTTCGTGTGCAAAACAGGCTTGCACTACTCCGAACCCTCGCATTGCTCCACAAGGGGGATTATTCGTACGTACCGCATAGCCATCCACAACTGCGTTGTCGCACTTGTACGGCCCTTGAGCATGTGTGACGCCGTTGATCAGAACTGCCGATGATGTGGACGCATAGGCTCCGCCATCAAAAAGAAATCGAGCTTCAATTTTCTGAATCACACCCGAGGTATCTGCATGATGACGCATCCAGACAGTGGCAGGATGTCGGTGCACATGTCCAAAGAAACTTTCATGACGACCATATTGCATCTTGATGGGTCGTCGTGTCGCTAGAGCCAACAAGGCCGTATGTACTTGAAGACTGATGTCTTCTCTGGCTCCAAATGCGCCACCCACGCCGCCTAATTGCAACCGAACGCGTTCGGGAGCGAGACCCAGACAAGCGGCAATCTGTTTTTGATCTTCGTGCAACCACTGTGTAGCCACATGCATGACAACGCCTGCTCCATCTGAATCGGGAAGTGCGAGCGCGGACTCTGTGCCGAGGAATGCTTGGTCTTGCATTCCGATGACGTAAGTATCTTCAACAACTACGTCACCAGTTACATCGGGGTCGCCACTCACAATACGTTGATGACGGATGAGGTTCCCATCAGGGTGTATCGCCGCCACGGTGGGATCAAGTGCTCCTTCAGGGTCTGAAAGAACAGGCAAGGCTTCGTAGACCACTTCGATGAGATCTAATGCTCGTCGACATGTCTCAGGGTGATCGGCGGCAACAGCAGCAACTGGCTCACCCATGTATCTAACGACGGAATCAGCAAATACCGGCTGATCAGCACTAATGAGTCCATATGTGAGTTGTCCTGGAACGTCTTTGGCCGTAATGACAGCCTCTACCCCCGACAACCCGAGTGCTGCACTTGTGTCTATCGAGATGATTCGCGCATGTGGATGAGGAGATCGAAGCGTGGCACCCCACAACATGTTTTCAGCCCACAGATCAGAAGAGAAAGAGAACTCTCCGGATACCTTCGCTGTGCCATCAGGCCGTGGAGCATTTGTTCCGATACCAAAACGTGATTTAGTGAGTGTCTCTACCATTATCTGTTACCTCGCTGAACCACCACCGCTTCAACGGCAGCAAAAATTCTTCCGTATCCAGTGCATCGACAAATGTTTCCTGAAATCGCCTCTTTCACTTCCAACTCAGTGGGAGAGGGGTTGGTATCTAAAAGATGATGAACGGCCATAACCAGACCGGGCGTGCAGAAACCGCATTGCACGGCACCTTCGCTAAGAAAAGACTCTTGAACATCTGTGAGACCACCATCTGGTCGCAGGCCTTCAACTGTCGCAATCTGACACTCGGTTACCGAAGCCGCCATCACAAGACAACTGCATACGGGCTGGCCATCTAGATAGACAGTGCAACTACCGCATTCACCTTGTTCACATGCACCTTTTGCACCCGGCAAGCCAAGTCGCTCTCTTAGGACATAAAGGAGGCTTTCACCAATCCATGCATCTTGTACTTGATGATCCGTTCCATTGATGTGAAGTGAATAGTGCTCATTACTCATAGTGAGAAACTCCTCATTGCCAGACGGCGTGCAAGTACCTCTATGGCATGACGTCGATAAGTGGCAGTAGAACGATGATCGTCAATTGGCTGTGCCGCGACGGCTGCTAACCGTGAAAATTCACGAATTGTTTCCAGATCAGGGGGACTGGATTGCGTGATGTAGTCCTGGAGGAATTTCTCTGCCTCATTACATCGAATGATTGTTGGCCCAACAGAACCAAGAGCAATGCGGCACTGGTTGTCCTGCAATGCAAAGCATGCAGACGCGATGGAAATCACCATTGCATTTCTCACACCAACCTTGGCGTAATCCTGAAATCCACTTGCCACAGGAATCGTGATGGCGGCAACAATCTCTCCCACTGAAAGTGCGTTTCTTTTGGGTCCCAACATAAAGTCATGAATAGAAAGTGAGCGGGTGCCTTGTAGAGAAGCAATTTCAATCTGGGCATCAAGAGCAAACAAGACGGGTAATGAATCACCGGCTGGAGAACACGTCCCGAGATTGCCGCCAATAGAGGCAGTATTTCGAATCTGTGGTGAACCAACCGTACGAGCGGCATGAGACAAAGCGGGAGAGAGTTGTTCAAATTCTGAACTTTCAAACTGTGAAAAGGGAACTGTGGCTCCAATGCGAATAACCGATGTTTGTGTATCAAGATGCCATGACTTGAGTTCGTTAACGCGTGCAAGGTTGATCACCGAGGAGGGTTTGCGATGGTTGAAGTTCACCTCGACCATGAAGTCTGTGCCTCCAGCAAGCAACATCGCTTCGGGATTCTCTGCAAAGATTTCAGTCGCTTCACGCACTGATGTGGGGGTATAAATAGGCATAACTAAGACATCCTTGCAAATAGTCGTGCAGCTTGCTCCGATGCTTTAGCCCGTACCTCATCAAGATCGAAGTGCACAGGCACTCCGTTGTGAACTAAAGGCTGGCCATCGATGACAACATCAAGGCAGCGAATTCCAGGCGTGAAGGCAGTCTTCCATGGGTCATCGACATAGTCATAGGACCATGTGACCTTGTCATTGAGTGCTTCTGGAAAGAACAGGTAACCATTCTGTAACCATTGCCATGACACGTCTGGTGACGCATTGCGGTCGTCTTCTCGATGCCGGACGAAACTCAAGCGAAATTCTTCCAGCATGTCTGCGCCTATTCCATCGGTGCCGAGAACCACAGTGGAATCTCGCTGAGCGGGTCGCGCATAGCCCACCGAGTTATTCATGTTTGAACGGGGGTTGTGTGCAATGAAGCCTGGTAGTGCGCGGTCGAGATGAACAGCGTGAACGAGAAGCCAATTGTCATGAGCAAATTTCTCGAGCCGAGAGCCCGCATCGGCATCTTCAAAAGCTTCTGCAACATGTATGTGCACCCCAATGCCCAACTCCCGCGATAGATCCGAGACCATCTCCAAAGTCTCGTCAGTGCATGTGAATGCTGCATGGACTCCCACCATCGAGCGTCTTCCCGTCAATGCGTATCTCTTGTTTTCTTCTAAGCCGCGGTAGGCCGCATCCGTCATGGCGTCCGACGGCAAAACTGTGACTAGCGATCCTTGATCTGACCATCTATCGGTAACGCCATAGGCGAGGATGTGGCGTACTCCGATGAAATCACAAGCGTCCGCGATGAGATCCAGGCTGCCCTCGATCGAGAAAGGTGATTCATGATGGTCAATGATCGCCGTAGTGCCTGCAAGTAGTGCTTCTGCGGCACCTAGGGCAGCTGACCAATAAATGATGTCTGGATCTAATGCTGCGTCCAACTTCCACCATATGTTTTGAAGAATTTCAGTGAAGTTGTTTGGTG
>WLGS01000069.1 GCA_009703125.1 Actinomycetota bacterium | reverse complement strand
GTACGTAAAGTCCGACCCACCTGACCACTGATTGGTATCGGAAACCAATAACCTTGGGGGGTCATGTCTAGCCCCCGTATTCGCATCATCTCATTTATCGTGTCGAGCGTTCTTGTGCTGGGTGCCTGCGGATCCTCTTCAGAGCCCGACAGCGCAGGGGTCTTGCAATATGTAGGCCGCATACCTGGCGTGCAAGCCGATGGTTCAGGAGTCATTGTGGGCGGAGTGCGCGCTGAGTTGCCCATCCTGGATGGAGAAATGCTTGGTCCACGCGCAAGCGGCAATCGACTCCTTGTGATTGGTGACTCTATTTTTGAATCCACATCTCGTCGCTATGGGGGCGACATGTGCACGGCTCTTGTCCCACTGGGGTGGAGAGTTGCTGTGGAGGCCAAGTCAGGAGAACTTGTCGGATTCGGTCGAACGGTGATTCGTGAGCGCATCAACGAAGGTTGGGATGCGGCTGTTGTTTTCCTGGGCACCAATTTTGGCGGTGACCAAGTGAATTACGAACGAGATCTCACGCGCATTGTGGATGCGTTGGCTCCACGGCCGACACTTTTGCTCACAGCGACGTTGTTTAGAGATTCGATGAAACTTGTGAATGAGTCAATTCGTCGTGTCGCTTCGTTATATCCAAATGTGTCCGTTCTTGACTGGGGCACTGCGTCATTGCAAGAAGGCATTTTGAATCGCGACAAGATTCACCCCACTGATGCAGGGCGAAAGGTTCTTGTTGCATCGGTTGCTGCAGCACTGGGTAATGCTCCAAAGACTCCAGGCTCTTGCTTGGTCTCTATGTCGGATCTGCCCCTTGATGAAGACAACGGGGCCACCTCGACCACTGTGGACGATTCGAACGGGACTTCACCTACTACTACCGTTCCTGCTCAAAGTACGACCACCGTCGCGCCTAGTTCGCCGTCTGGGCAGTAGTGCTACAAGTTCAAGAACTCACCGTGGAAGTCGGTGGACGCAATGTGGTGGAGGGTGCAACGTTCACCATCATGGCCCGCGACAAGGTGGGGATTGTGGGGCGAAACGGTGCCGGCAAGACGTCCATGTTCAAAGTGTTAGGTGGCGATGCTGAACCTGCACGAGGAAAAGTGACAAGAAGCGGGGCATTTGGTTATCTCTCCCAGGATCCACGCACATCTCCTGAGATGGAAAAGAAGCCTGCAATTAGTCACGTGCTTTCTGGGCGCAATATTGATGGTGATCTTGAACGGTTGGAAAAACTGCGTATTGCAATGGAGGAAAGTAGCGACGAAAAAAATGTTGCTCGTTTCGCCAAAGCAGAGGAGGAGTTCAATCTCAAAGGCGGGTACTCGGCCGAAAGTGAAGCGCGATCAATTGCAGCTGGTCTCGGTTTGCAAGCTACTCGTTTGGATTTACCTTTAGGTGTGTTGTCTGGTGGTGAGCGTCGCAGGGTGGAACTAGCGCGCATTTTGTTTGCAGGAAGCGACATGCTGCTTCTCGATGAACCGACAAACCACTTAGATCTCGATGCCAAAACATGGTTGTTGAATTTCTTGCGTAACTACAAAGGCGCACTTCTTGTCATCAGCCACGACTTGGAACTACTTGATGAGGCAATCACACGAGTGTTGCATTTGGATCGACCCGATGAAGATGATGTCGGAACCGTATATGAATATCGCGGTACCTACAGTCAGTACAAGCGGTCACGAGCTGAAGATGAAGCACGCGCCGAGAAGAAAGCATCGATGCAGGCTAAAGAAGTAGCGCGCTTGCAAGAAGTAGTGGATCGCTTTGGCGCGAAAGCATCCAAGGCCACCATGGCGCACAGCATTGAAAAACGTATTGCTCGTATTGAATCGGGTGGAGTTGCGGCGCGTAAGAAAGATCGTGTGTTGAATGTGAAGTTTCCCGACCCACCACAAAGTGGAGTCACAGTGATTGAGACCAAAGGCCTCAGCAAGGGCTACGGAGGTCCTGCTGTTTTTGAAGATGTCACCTTTGATGTAGGACGAGGCGAACGACTGCTGGTGTTGGGCCTCAATGGTGCGGGCAAGACATCTTTATTGCGAATACTTGCGGGGCAAACAACTGCGACAATCGGTGACTTCACTTGGGGTTACCAAGTGAGTGTGGGGTACTTTGCCCAAGAACATGACACTTTGGATCCCTATCAATCACTTATTTGGCATATGCGTCGTGAATTACCATCTGGATCTGGATTGACGGAAACCCAATTGCGCGCGTTGCTCGGCATGTTTGGTCTGCAGGGCGAAAAAGTATTTCAGGAGTCCGGGTCTCTGTCTGGTGGAGAAAAGACAAAACTTGCCTTGGCGATGTTGATGGTGGGTCGAAATAATGTTCTGCTTCTTGACGAGCCCACAAACAACTTGGATCCGCACAGTCGTGAATCTGTGGCCAGTGCCCTTGAGTCATGGAAGGGCACCATCATTATGGTGAGCCACGATGTGGAGTTTGTGGAACGACTCAAGCCCACCAAAGTGTTATTAATGCCTGATGGTCAAGTGGATTACTTCAGTCGAGAATGGCTGGAATTGGTGGGCTTGTCCTAGATACACGGTGAACTCATGCCCAGAGGGAGTGCCCTGATACGGTCAGTTCCCATGAAGTATGGAATTTTCAGTGGGACCGTCAATGACGGAACAATCGATGACGTAGTGAACGAAGCACGTCAGGCCGAAAAAGATGGGTTCGCCAGTTTTTGGGCTCCGAATATCTTTGGACACGACGCCTTAACCACTCTTGCCATTGTGGGCCGTGAAGTTCCACGCATCGAATTGGGTACCTCAGTTGTTCCTACTTACCCACGACATCCCCATGCCATTGCTCAGCAGTGCCATACGGTGGCGGCCGCATCGGGTAATCGTCTCACCTTAGGAATTGGTCTCAGTCACAAGATTGTCATTGAGAGCATGTTGGGTATGTCTTATGAAAAACCCGTACGTCACCTGAAGGAATATCTCAGCGTGTTGATGCCACTGTCACGCAATGAGCCAGCCAGCTTTGCGGGCGAGACCTACAACGTGCATGGTGGAATCTCTGCCAAGGGATCCAATGGTTTTGGCGTTGTCGTTGCAGCACTGGGAGAGCAGATGTTGCGCGTGACTGCAGCTATGGCCGAGGGTACTTTGACATGGTGTACGGGACCAGCCACTTTGTCTAGCCACACCATTCCCACCATCAACCGCGCCGCTGAGGAGTTTGGTCGCCCCACGCCTCGCGTTATTGCAGCACTTCCCGTGTGCGTGACAAATGACAAGGCTGCTGCCGCGGAACGTGCAGCAAAAGTATTTGCCGTATATGGAACACTGCCTAGCTACCGCGCAATGTTGGACAAAGAAGGTGCAGCCGGCCCCGCTGATATTGCAATCACCGGTTCAATTGCAGAAGTACAAGACCGCGTTGCCGCATTGGCCGACATTGGCGTCACCGATTTTGCTGCAGTGGAGTTTGGTGCCACACCAGACGAAATCGCAGAGACCCGTGCGGCTATTAAGGGCCTCTTGTAAAAATGGTTTCTTTGTTTGACGCCGTGTCGTTCACGCGCGGTCGAGATATGAAGAACCGCTTCATGCTGGCCCCGCTGACGAATCAGCAAAGCCACGTAGATGGCACATTGTCTGAGGATGAATATCGATGGCTAACAATGCGTGCACAAGGTGGCTTTGGTTTAACGATGACGTGTGCCTCCCATGTGATTGCAAATGGCCAAGGATTTGCAGGTCAGTTGGGCAGTTTTGATGATGCCCATCTCGATGGACTCTCTCGCTTAGCCGAAGGTATCAAGGCACAAGATTCACTCGCCATTGTGCAGTTGCATCATGCGGGTCGTCGTTCGCCTGCTGATCTCATTCATCAAGAGCCATTGAGTTCTGGCTCGGATGCAAAACTTGGCGCACGCGAGATGACCACTGGTGAGGTGGAAGAAGTCATTGAGGCATTTATCTCTGCCGCTGTGCGTGTGGAAAAGGCCGGGTTTGAAGGAATTGAACTTCACGGCGCACATGATTATCTACTGTGTCAGTTTCTCAATGCGGAATTGAATCAACGCACTGATCAGTACGGGGGTTCTCTCGAGAACCGATCACGCATAATTTTTTCCGTCATTGACGGCATTCATGCTCGATGTGGTGAGAACTTTCACGTGGGGATTCGACTTTCGCCTGAAAGATTTGGGATGAAGACCACTGAAATCATCGAGGTCTATGGTCGTCTTGTGGATACAGGAAAAGTGGACATGATTGACATGTCCTTGTGGGATGTCTTCAAGCTTGGTGCTGATGAGGGTTTCGAGGATCAACGATTAATTGACATTTTTGCAAATCTTGAGCGTGGAAATACTCGACTAGCTGTTGCAGGAAAGCTCTACAACGCGCCAGACATGCAACGCGCCATTGATGCCGGTGCCGACATCGTTGCTGTGGGTCGTGCGGCGGTCACTAATCACGATTTTCCGAATCAGACAGCCAAGAATCCGAACTTTGAAATGCGTGCGTTACCAGTATCCCGCGAGGCACTGAGAAGCGAAGGACTCAGTGACGTCTTCATTGGGTACATGGGTAACTGGGCTGGTTTTGTCGGCGATTAAAGAGCCGACCATCAATGAGTTATTGAATTAGTGCAACTGCACAGGTGTGCCACTTCGGCCTACCTGATCAAAAAAGTCATTGCCTTTGTCGTCCACCACGATGAAAGCAGGGAAGTCTTGCACTTCAATTTTCCATACCGCTTCCATGCCAAGCTCTGGATACTCAAGAACTTCTACTTTTGTGATGCAGTCTTGTGCAAGACGAGCCGCAGGTCCGCCGATTGAACCCAAATAAAAACCGCCATGCGCTTTACATGCCTCGGTGACCTGGCGGGATCGATTTCCCTTGGCCAACATGATGAAAGATCCGCCAGCTGCTTGGAAATCTTCCACGTAACTATCCATACGTCCCGCCGTAGTGGGCCCGAATGAGCCTGAAGCCATACCTTCGGGAGTTTTTGCGGGGCCTGCGTAATAGACACAGTGGTCCTTCATGTACTGAGGTAATCCTGCACCTGCATCCAATCGCTCTTTGAGCTTTGCGTGCGCGATATCGCGTGCCACCACCATGGGGCCTGTCAGCATCACACGTGTCTTGACGGGGTACTTGGTCAGAGTTGCACGAATCTGATCCATGGGTTGCGTGAGATCAATATGTACAACTTCATCACTGAGATCATCAGTGGTGACTTCCGGAAGGAAACGTGCGGGGTCTGTTTCCAATGCTTCTAGAAAAATACCTTCTTTGGTGATTTTGCCTAGTGCTTGACGGTCGGCACTACACGAGACTGCAAAAGAGACTGGGCAACTTGCGCCGTGACGAGGTAGACGCACAACGCGCACATCGTGACAGAAGTATTTGCCACCGAATTGTGCGCCAATACCAGTCTCTTGCGAGAGCTTGAGGATTTTTTGTTCAAGTTCAATATCGCGGAAGCCGTGGCCCAACTCGCTGCCTTGGGTAGGGAGAGAGTCGAGATAACGAGCACTTGCAAGTTTTGCGGTCTCTACTGCTTGTTCAGCAGATGTTCCACCAATCACAATTGCCAAGTGATACGGCGGACATGCTGCTGTACCTAATGTGATCATTTTTTCGAACACCCACGGCAACAATGCTTTTTCATTCAACAATGCTTTGGTCTCTTGAAATAGGTAGCTCTTGTTGGCAGAACCGCCACCTTTTGCCATGAACAAGAACTTGTAAGCATCGCCGTCGGTTGCAGAAATTTTGATTTCAGCGGGAAGGTTGTTGCCGGTGTTTTTCTCGTCATACATGTTGAGCGGTGCCATCTGGCTGTAGCGAAGATTGCTCGTGAGGTAGGTGTTGTAGACGCCACGGGCAATAGCTTCTTCGTCACCTCCGCCTGTCATGACGAACTGACCCTTCTTGGCCTTCACGATTGCTGTACCTGTGTCTTGACACATAGGAAGCACCCCACCGGCAGCGATGCTTGCGTTCTGCAAAAGATCTAAGGCAACAAAGCGGTCATTAGGACTGGCTTCGGGGTCTTTCAAGATGTTGTTCAACTGTTGCAGGTGTCCGGGGCGCAACAGATGAGCGATGTCGCGCATGGCCACTTCGGTGAGAAGTGTGAGTGCTTCTGGTTCTACTTTGAGAAATGTTCCCAAGGGTGTCGTTACTTCGGAGACACCCTCAGTGCTGATGAGGCGATACTGCGTGGTGTCGGGCCCCAAGGGGAGAATCTCTGTAAATGCGAAATCTGCCATACCTTGAGGTTAGGTCCCCAATGCTGTAGGAGCCCTATAGAGATCTACGACTTATAGATCTGGACGGGTCGGCCAATCGTGTTTGGGGTAACGCCCTGCCATTTCCTTTCGTACTTCGGTCCATGAGCCCGACCAGAAGCCAGGAAGGTCCGAGGTGACTTGGATGGGGCGATCTGCGGGCGAGAGTAGCTGCAGGCGCAATGGCAGAGTTCCATTCATCACTGAGGGATGCATGGTGACCCCATAGAGTTGCTGCACGCGAATGGCCACGGTGGGCGCCGCGGGGTCTGCATAATTGATCTCGGTGTCACGGCCTCGTGGTGGTGAGAAATGTGAAGGTACTAATTCATCAAGATGCATACTGCGATCCCAGCCCAGCTCTGCTTGAAGAATCATGGTGAGATCAATTGCGGTGAGGTCTTTTTTGCCGGTGGCCCCCACCAGGTACGGAGGTAACCATTCATCGATGGTGGCCAAAAGATGTTTGTTGGACGTATCTGGCCATGTATCTCCAAGGTGATGTCGCACACATGCAACACGTTGACGAAACTGCAGTGCAGACCCGCCAGAGAGACATGCAAAAGTTGTGGAGCGCACTCTGTCAATAAGTGCCTCGGTGGTTTCTGCACCTGGAACTGGTGTCAGATCGCGTTCATCAATGCGAATGTTTCCCACTTTGCGTACCACGCGCTGCACGAGATCGTCGAGTTGTTTGTCCCACAACAGATACGAGTCCACTTCGACATCATCACCAAGAACTGGAGCGATGACGTCTATGTCGACTGCTGCTGCACGCCGCAGACGCGCAGTTCCACGTTGAGCATTGATGTCGGCAGCAACAATGAACTGATCCTTGGCAAGTGAGTCCTTGTTGTCACATTGCACTGCGCCACCACTGCGCATGACGAATTGCCCGACTGATGATCGGCGCATGGCGAGTCTGTCGGGATACGCCGAGAGCAAAATGGGGCCACATATTTTGTCGATCACATCTGCGGAGACAAATGTTTGGGCGGTAATGGATGCTCGACGGGCAATGTCACGCGCACTGTGCTGCACACGACGTAGAGCTCCACGGTCAATGAGATCATGTGATTCCAGATCAGTGACTGCTTTGACACGCAGTGCGATGTCGGTGGGGGTGTCGTCGGGTCGACCGCGCATAATGTCTCGCTCATCAAGAAGGGCAGCCAATATGCAGGAAATCCATCCCTGTGCTGGATCATCTCGGTGACGGGCCACCATGGTGCCAAGACGTGGGTGTAGTGGCAAAGTGAGCACTTGTCGACCCAGCGCAGTAATGGCGCCATCGTCATCTACAAGGTGCAATGTGCGCAAGGTTTCTACTGCCAGACGAAATGTCTTCTCAGGAGGTGCGTCAAGAAATCTCAACGATTCAAGAGGGGTTCCCCACGCCGAAATTTCCAGTGCCAGTCCTGTGAGATCGGTTTGGGTGATCTCAGAAGGTAGGTGTGCCAGTCGTGTTGCATCTTCGATACGGCTCCACAACCGGTATGCCACCCCTGGTCGAACACGTCCTGCGCGACCACCTCTTTGTTCAGCCGACGCACGAGATGAAGTAATCGTCACAATTTCGGTGAGTCCCGTACGGGGATCCAGGCGAGGAGTGCGTGCAAGACCGGCATCAATGACAATGTGCACACCTTCAACAGTGAGTGAGGTCTCTGCAATATCTGTCGACAACACAACCCGTCGCTTTCCACCACTAGCTGGGCGTAAAGCAGCATCTTGTTCTTCAAAAGGTAATGCCCCTGCAAGTCTCACGACATCAACATGTGCCCCAAGCTTTTCCGACAGAATCGTTTGCGTGCGATTGATCTCGGCAATTCCCGGAAGAAACACCAAGATGTCTCCTTCGTCATCACGTAGAGCAGTTATGACGGTGTCAGCAACGCTGTTTTCTAGACGACTGTCTTTTTGGCGGGGCACATAGCGCACATCAACGGGAAAAATCTTTCCATCCGAGAACACAACGGGTGCATTGTTGCCATTGTCTGCAAGCACTTGTGAGAAAAGATCAGACTGTGCAGTTGCAGACATTGCTAACACTTTTGTGGAAGCTTCCCAAGTCGTCATTGCGTCAAGAAGAAATGCAAGTCCAGTATCGGTGGGCAGATTGCGTTCATGAACTTCATCAAAAATAACGAGAGCGGTTCCTTCTAAGGTGGGGTCTTGTTGTAATCGACGAGTCAACACCCCTTCGGTGAGCACTTCTATGCGTGTGCTTGGACCAATGCGTCGTTCATCGCGTGTCTGAAAACCCACCGTGTCGCCCACGTTTTCTCCCAGCATTGTTGCCATTCGCACAGCCGCTGCACGTGCCGCTAATCGGCGAGGCTCCAACATGATGATCTTGTGACCATTCACCCATGGTTCATTAATGAGCCGCAGAGGGACAAGCGTTGTTTTGCCTGCACCTGGCGGAGCAACCAAGACAGCATGGCGATGTGTTGCAAGCGCGTGTCGCAGTGGTGTGATTGCTTCCTCAATGGGAAGCCCGCTGTTGGCGACTAGATCAGACAAGTGCAGGCGTTCCGCGGAATGAACCGGGATCGCCAGGAGCGGGAAGCATGGGCTTGGACCATGCGGTCAATGTGGCGACCTGGGATGCAACGTCTTTCCATTCAGACGCAGTCCAACCCTGAGCAACTGCAGGAATCGCACCGTTTGATTGAATGAGGACAAACGCAGGCAATTCAGTCAATCCCAATGCACGCACTACATGGCGCTCGGGATCACAAAAAACCAAGAACTCGTCGGCATATGGTCCCAAGAAAGCGCGAGCTTCGTCTGGGTCACAGGTCATGATGAAGTTCACTCGCACGGCGGCGCCACTGAATTGGCGCATGACGCGCACAGCGGTCTCGAGAATCCATGAACTTTCATTGGTGAATGGATCGAGCACTACTGATGCGAGATGGAAAGTGGTGAGCCATTCTCGCAATGTGCGTCCTTCACGGCCAACAGGTGTGAGGGTGAGATCGAGGCTGGGATTGGGGAGAGATGCGCTTGCCACGGCTTCCACGCTAGTGGCTAGGCATTGGAGCAGAGAAGCCTTATGTACTCAGGACGGGGGCTCGGTTCGGGTCTAGGTTGTCTGTATCGGTACCAAAGGAGCAGTTGATGGGTGAAATGGTGGAATTTGCAAGCAATGGGGGAACTTGTCGGGGGTACCTGGCAGGCACATCGGGTCCTGGAGTTGTAGTGATTCAAGAATGGTGGGGACTTGTTCCTCACATCACAGACATCGCGGACCGTTTTGCTGCAGAGGGGTTTGTTGCACTGGCACCTGATCTGTATCACGGCGAAGTGACCACCGAGCCCGATAGTGCCGGCAAGTTGCTCATGAGTTTGAATCTGGCAACTGCCGCCAAAGATCTCAGTGGAGCAATTGACCTCTTGCAAAAAAAGACTGGGCAGGCCCATGTGGGTGTGACGGGATTTTGCATGGGAGGCGGGTTGACACTGATGGTGGCATGTCAGCGCCCTGATGCAGTTGTTGCTGCTGCGCCGTTCTACGGAGGGATGCGGCCAGATACTCCCATTAATTGGGACAACATGACTGCAGTGGTGGAAGGCCATTATGCAGAACACGACCGCGGCAATGCTGCACCTGAGGCAACAAAGGACCTTGAAGTGCAGTTACGCGCTATGGGCAAAGATGCAACATTTCATGTGTGTCCAGGCACGCAACACGCGTTCTTCAATGACACACG
>WLGS01000068.1 GCA_009703125.1 Actinomycetota bacterium | reverse complement strand
TCTCCAAGACCCTCGACCATGTAGCCAAGAGCATCGATGGCAAGTTGGGCGTCCTTCAATCGTGGGGGTTCACTCGACAGATGAATTGCTGCAAGCTCAAAAAGGCCCATTGCGTGATTGCTGACGACTACAGAGGCGGGAACGCCTTCGAGTCGCCGACGCGCCTCGGCCACTGCCTCTAGGGCTTCTGCGGTCTGATCGTTGAGAGGGCTATCTGAATGGGGGATGGTGTTGTCTTGGCTCATTGGGCGGTACCCTAGTAGCCGTCAATTAAACGAAGTGGGGTTTTGGCCCCCACCTAGCCACCCCAAGGCTTTTGGGAGTGCGCCAGGTCGAGACTGTGAGCGGCTTGTGCTGCTCTCTTCTGCTTCGCGCATTGGCGGATATGTTCCGCACCCGCGGTTCAGCATGAAGGAGGGCGTGGCCCATTGCACAAGAGAGACAGTCATAGTTACACCGCAAAATGAACCCCGCTACAACGAGCGCATTCGTGCGCGCGAGGTTCGCCTAATTGGACCAGATGGAAGCCAAGTGGGCATTCGCCCCACCGCAGACGCTTTGGTTTTGGCACGTGAATTAGATCTTGACTTAGTTGAGGTTGCTCCACTTGCTAACCCACCAGTGTGTCGCATTATGGATTACGGAAAGTTCCGATACGAAGAGGCGCAGAAGGCAAAAGAATCGCGGAAGAAAACAACTCATGTCACGGTGAAGGAAGTCAAATTCCGTCCCAAAATTGGCAAGGGTGATTTTGATACCAAGGTTCGCCACATGCGTGACTTCCTAGAGGATGGTCACAAGGTGAAAGTCACGTTGCAGTTCCGTGGTCGTGAGGTTGCTCACCCAGAGTTGGGAGCGCGCATCCTTGATGCCGCACTGGAACAACTGGGTCCACTTGCGAAAGTAGAAACTCAAGCTCGCCTTGAGGGCCGAAATATGACAATGGTCTTGTCTCCCGACAAAAAGCCCGCAAAGAAGAACGAAAAGGAACAGTCAGGGTCGACACCTCAAGTGGCGCCCGCTGAACCCACAACTGAGTCGCAAGATTCACAGTAAGTAACAACAGGAGGCACAACATGCCAAAGATGAAGACAAGCAAAACCGCAGCTAAGCGTTTCAAGAAAACAGGCTCGGGCAAGTTGCGCCGTCAACAAGCAAACCGCCAGCACTTGTTCGAAAAGAAGTCAAGTGTGCGTACACGTCGCCTAGCTGGCGATGTGGACGTTCATCCTGGTGATGCACGCAAGATCAAGCGTTTGCTTGCCGAGCGCTGAGTAAGTCGAGAGAGTTAGGAGAGAACAATGGCACGTGTAAAAAGAGCAGTACATGCTCGTAAGAAGCACCGTTCAGTATTAAAAAAGGCCAAGGGCTACTACGGCAATAAGAGTCGTTCATTTCGCGCAGCTAATGAACAGGTTATGCACTCTGGTCAGTATGCATTTCGTGACCGTCGTGCAAAGAAAGGCGAATTCCGCCGCTTGTGGATTCAGCGCATCAATGCTGCTTGTCGCTTGAATGACATTTCCTACAGCCGTTTCATCGCTGGTTTGAATGCTGCAGGAATTGAAGTAGACCGCAAGATCCTTGCCGATCTTGCAGTGCATGACGCTGAAGCATTCAGTGCATTGGTTGTTACAGCAAAGGCCGCACTGGTCTGAGTCGTTTACGACTGTCATCTGCGAACCCTCGGGTTCAGAATCTGCGGCGCCTTACTGGGCGCCGCAGTTTTCGTTATGAACAAGGTCAATTTGTGGTGGAAGGCCCGGTGCTTGTGCGAGAAGCAGTTGAAGCTGGCATGCACGTGCTCGAACAGTATGTACGCGATGACTACGACGGTTATCTCGCGCCCATAGATGCTTATGAATTGGATGAAAAAACCTTTCGTTCGGTGTCCGATACCGAATCACCACGGGGCATCATCGCAATCTGTGAAATGAATGATCCAGGTCCAATGGCATTTGGTGATGATGATTGGCTTGTTGTGTTGTGTGAAGTCAGTGATCCAGGAAACATGGGCACGCTCATCCGTAGTGCTGAAGCAGCCGGTGCGCGCGGGGTGGTGACTGTGGGATCCACTGTTGATCAATGGTCCCCCAAAGTGGTGCGAGCATCGGCGGGGGCTGTCTTTCATGTCCCTATTTGGAGTGTGCAATCGCTCGAGGCATTGAGTGAACTTGGCGTGCGATTGCTGGGCACCACGTCGCATGATTCATTGTCGGTCTCGCATCCTGAGTCAATGTATGACTGTGATTATTCAGGTCTTTTGGGTGTGGTGTTAGGCAATGAGGCTCATGGGCTCGATCCGGAAGCACCCGTAGATGGCTGGGTCACTATTGAACACGCAGGTCGATCAGAGAGCTTGAATGTTGCAATGGCTGGCACTGTTTTTGCCATGCACGTGGCGCATCAGCGAAGTGGGCAACCGTAATGCTCCCTTGCCATGTGGGTTCTGGCGAGTAGCGTTTCATTGGTTATGTCGTCTTCTTCGCACTCAGAACGCGCCTCTTTAGCGGATGCTTTGTCGTCGGGCATCTCGGCGATATCTCAAGCTGCCTCCACCTCTGAATTGCGTTCGGTGATGGCCACCCTGACAGGTAAGAAGGGTGCCGTAGCGGCCGTGAAATCCCAATTGGGTCGTCTCGACAACATTGAGGAGCGTAAAGCTCTAGGTGTCTTGGTGAATGAGGCAGTCGCAGCTCTTGAATCGGCTGCAGAGTCAAAGTTTCGCGAGCTAAAGCGTGCGGAATTTTCCACACAGATTTCTGCAGAAAAAGTAGACATGACCGAACTTGCTTTGAGCGCTCAGGCAAGTCAACGACGTGGTCGCATGCATCTGGTAACCCAGGCAACCGAGCGACTTGAAGATGTTTTTGTGGGATTGGGTTTTCAAATTGCTGAAGGTCCAGAAGTAGAAACTGATTTCTACAACTTTGAAGCGCTCAATATGCCGCCGAGCCACCCCGCACGTTCAATGTGGGACACATTGTTTATTGAGTCAGATGTTGAAGGCAGTGTTGTGCTGCGCACACACACTTCTCCTGTGCAGATACGTGTTATGCAGGAGTGGCCGCCGCCGATTTATGCGGTGATGCCCGGTCGAGTCTTCCGCAAAGAAACACCTGATGCCACACACATGCCGGTGTTTCATCAGATTGAAGGCCTTGTGATTGATCGAGGGATCACCTTTGCTGATCTTGCGGGAACTATTGAGTCCTTTACGAAAGCATTCTTCGGTGATGGTTTCACCTCGCGCCTTCGCCCGTCGTATTTCCCATTCACTGAACCAAGTGCTGAATTTGATATTCGCCGACCCGACGGTTCGTGGATTGAACTCGGTGGTTGTGGAATGGTGCACCCTCACGTTCTGCGTGCGGGGGGACTTGATCCTGAGGAATGGAGTGGCTTCGCATTCGGATTCGGTATTGACCGTATGGCGAAAGAACGCCATGGTGTAAACGACCTACGCGACATGTACTCAGATGACATTCGATTCACGGAGCAGTTCTCATGAAAGTTCTGCTGTCGATTCTCACGGAAATGGCCGACATCCCTCGTGATGTCGATCAAGTTGCCACAGCACTTAATTCACTTGGTCTGCCCGTAGAACAGATGCAGGTAGTGGGCAAACCTGTTGCTGGAGTCATTACCGCCAAGATTGTGCGCACGGAGAAACACCCAGATGCCGCCAAAGTGACGCGATGTTTTGTTGATGCAGGAGATGGCGAATTGCGTCATGTGTGGTGTGGTGCCACAAACATGAAAGATGGCGACATTGTTGCATTGGCGACATTGGGAACCACGATGCCCAGCGGGATGGAGATTGCCCGTCGGGGAATCTTGGGGATTGATTCTGAAGGCATGTTGTGTTCGGAAAGTGAACTTGGACTTGCAGAGGAATCAGACGGCATTGTCATTTTGCCGGCAACAACTCCACTTGGAGTTGGAGTCTTTGATGCCTTGGGAATCGAACATGATGTGGTTCTCGAATTAGATCTCACTCGTAATCGAGCAGATTGCTGGGGACATTTGGGAGTTGCTCGTGATCTCGCTGCATATTTCAATGTGCCACTTCGTGGTCCGCGTTGCGAGCCAGGAGCTTTGGGAGCAGCAAAAGAAATTCCTGTGGCGATTAAAGACGAAGAACATTGTGGCTCTTTCACGATTTCTTACGTCAGTGGTGTCAGGGTAGGGAGTTCGCCGCAGTGGGTATCGTCGCGTTTGGCTCATTTGGGAATGCGTTCCATTAACAATGTGGTTGATGCCTCGAATTTGGTGATGTGGGAAACGAATCAACCAAATCACGCATACGACGCCGATGTTGTCTCTTCTTTTGTGGTGCGATTGGCACGCGACGGAGAAGTGATGACCACCCTTGATGAGGCTGTGCGTTCACTCAGTGTGGAGGATCTTTTGATCTGTGATGGCAAAGACGACTCCGCCGTGGGACTCGCAGGAGTCATGGGGGACCTACATTCTGAGATCACTGATGCAACGGTGAATCTCGCCATTGAAAGTGCGTGGTTTAATCCAGATTCGGTGCGCTTTGCCGCACAGCGTCATGGGTTGCGCTCAGAGGCATCCGTGCGATTTGAACGCGGCACTGATCCTGAAGGTTGGGTGTTGGCAGCAGAACGATTTGTCACCATTTTGCGCGAGACTTGTCCAGATGTTGTGTTGCATGCATCGCCAGCAGTTGTGCGCAACGGTCATTGCCCACAAGTACGTGAAGTGAAAGTCTCCGCACAACAAGTTGAGAAGTTGTTAGGAGTGCATGTTCCTGTCGACAAGATGCTTTCCATTTTGGACTCCATTGGTTTTAAGCCCGTCCGAGATGGCGATGTCATTTCGGCCTCAGTACCCACATGGCGCCCTGATTGTTCGGAAACCGTTGATCTCATTGAGGAGATCGGGAGGCATTTCGGTTACGACAATATTGGTAAGACCGTTCCTCACTCCACTGTGCACGGGCGCTTGTCAACTATGCAGCAACGTCGACGAACAGTGCGGCAGGTACTTGTCGGTCTTGGTTTAGATGAAGCTATGCCATCTCCATTTCTTGCCGAAGGAGACCTTGTGGCGGTGGGTCTCCATGAAGATGACGTCCTAAGAATTGCGAATCCGTTAGTCGCAGACGAATCCATCTTGCGCACGTCATTGCGCCCTGGGCTTCTTCGCTCATTGAAATACAACCAGTCGCATCGTGCGTCACGAATTGGTTTATGGGAAATCGGCCATGTCTATCCTTCGTCGGGACAACAGTTGCCCAATGAATATGAGCAACTCACCATTGTTGTTGCAGGTGGAGACGCCACGACAGCACTTGGGCAATGGAATGCATTGTGTGATGCCTTATCGGTGGGGGCCCAACTAGATCAGACACGAGTACCAGATGGGTTACACCCCACGCGTTCGGCAACTCTTGCCCGCGGCAAAACCGTCGTGGGTGTAGTGGGAGAGATTGACCCATTCGTGTTGGATTCGCTCGGGATTGAAGGCCGCGTCAGTATTTTGGAAGTGAACCTCACCACAGTGTTGAACGAGACACCAAAACCTGTGCAAGCGCGAGATGTGAATCGTTTTCCTTCTAGCGACATTGATTTGGCTTTTGTGCTCGCCGACGACATTGCAGCCACGCAACTGCATCGGGCCATTCGCCAAGCAGCAGGAAAGAAATTGGTAGGTCTTGAGTTATTCGATGTCTATCGCGGTGCTGGTGTTCCAGAGAATCATCGCAGCCTTGCGTTTAGATTACGTTTGCAAGAACCTGGTGGCACGATGAACGAGTCCGACATTGCTGAAGTGCAGACAGCATGTATTGCTGCTGCGGAGAAAGTCGGAGCACAACTACGCAGTTAGTTGGAAGTCGGGTCTTGGGGAAAATTTCCCAGACGACGTAATGCAGAATCTTGTCGCTGCAAGACTTTGTTCCACAAGTTCTCTGGCTCAAGATCGACAACATCACCCATCTGTGATTCCACAATCCACCATGCACCTTCTGCAATTTCGGTGTGTAGTTGGGAAGGCCCCCATCCTGAGTAGCCGCGAAAGACACGGTGTGGGTAATCCTGTGATGGAACGTCATCGATGATGTCAAGAGTGCGAATGCCGGTGGTCGAGGTGGGATCTTGGGCGATACAAATGAATGAATCGGGGGCAACAGGCCCTCCGTAGAAATCCACTCTCGGGCCTGTGGCGGTCTCGATCCATTGCGACAGCGGTGGATGAGTAGGAGAGGTGAGGGCAACCCCTGGTCGATTCACGATGACCCCCATGGTTCCCTCGCTGTCCTCGTGAGCAAGAATCACAACGACAGCGCGCACGAAGTGTGGGTCCTCCAGAGGTGGTCGAGCCAGCAGGAGACAGCCAGCCCGTAAAGGAATCATTGTATTATCATTCACTATCCCGTATAGTAATACATCTATGGTAAAAGTCGGCATCGTAGGGGCATCGGGGTACACAGGCGCTGAATTGTTGCGTCTGTGCGCCCAGCATCCCCAAGTAGAAGTTGTGGTCGCCACCGGTGATTCTCAGGCCGGGACCCTCGCTTCGGTCCTATATCCCTCGCTGGCAGGGGCGTATCCCAATTTGGTTTTTGATGAGTTCTCTGCAGAGAGATTCGCTGGTCTGGACGTGGTTTTTTTGGGAGTTCCGCATGAGGCTGCATTAGAGATTGCTCCTCAACTTGTGGACAAGGTCGGATGTGTTATTGATCTTTCCGCGGCATATCGACTCAAGGACTCCTCGCTGTATCCCACGTGGTACGGATTTGAACACACCCAACCCGAGTTGTTGCAGAGGGCGGTGTATGGATTGCCCGAGTTGTATCGCAGCGAATTAGTGGGCGCGCGATTGATAGCGACGCCTGGTTGCTATGTCACTGCGGCCTCGTTGGCTCTCACTCCTTTGGTGAAGTCTGGAATTGTTGCTGCAGAGGGCATCATCGTGGATGCAGCGTCTGGTGTTAGTGGTGCAGGACGGGCACTCAAACACACATCACTTTTTTCGACAGTGGATGAAGATTTCACGGCATACGGGCTGCTTGATCACAGGCACACTCCAGAGATTGAACAAGTCACTGGTGCGCAAGTGTTGTTCACTCCACATCTTGCACCCATGAACAGAGGCATCTTGGCAACGTGTTATGCCCGCCCTAACGGTGCCGCTCCCACTACTGCGTCATTGTTGGCAGCTATCGCCACGTTCTATCGCAATGAACCCTTTATGGTCGTCCGACCTCAAGTGCCGTCCACAAAGGCAACCCTGGGAACCAACTGTGTGCATATCACCGCGCGTTATGACGAGCGCACGGGATATGTCATGGTCTTGGCGGCACTAGACAATATTGCAAAAGGTGCATCGGGTGGTGCCGTGCAAGCAATGAATGTTGCGCTCGGTATTGAAGAGACTCTTGGACTCAATTCGGTAGGGGTGTACCCATGAGCGAAGTCCACACTGCCCAAGTTCTCGTTGAGGCATTGCCGTATATTCGACGTTTTGCTGGACGCACCGTAGTGGTGAAGTACGGCGGCAATGCACTGGCTGGAACATCTGATCATGATGCTCTTGCTCTGTTTGCAGAAGACATCGTCCTCATGCACACCGTGGGCATTAGGCCCGTTGTGGTCCATGGCGGTGGTCCTCAAATTAACGACATGCTTGCAAAGTTGAATATCACATCAACTTTTTCCCAAGGTCTTCGCGTCACCGATGCCGAAACGATGCAAGTGGTGCAAATGGTGCTCAATGGGCAAGTCAATCCACAAATTGTCAGCGCAATCAACACCCACGGCAACGTTGCAGTCGGTGTGTCGGGCATTGATGGCCGCACTTTACAAGTGACGGCACGCAATAAAGCGCTCGGTTTTGTGGGCGATATTGACAAAGTGAGACCGCATGTGATTCAAGGTCTTCTCGATGACGGCTTTGTGCCCGTGTTGTCCACCATCGGCGTCGATAAAGACGGTCAGTCGTTCAATATCAACGCAGATACTGCAGCAGGTGCTGTGGCTGAAGCGCTTGGTGCGGAGAAAATCATCTACCTCACCGACATCGCAGGACTGCGACGCGACATTGATGATGCATCTTCGTTAATTCAACGCACCACTGTGTCGGAATTACAGGAACTCATCTCAACTGGGGTCATCTCTGGTGGAATGATTCCCAAAGTAGATAGCTGTATCCAGGCTGTACGCGGTGGTGTGAAGAGTGCTCACATTCTTGATGGACGCATTGCACATGTGTTGTTGTTAGAACTCTTTACCGACCACGGTGCCGGAACGATGATTACAGGAGATGTGTCATGACGCATGCATTTATGTCGCAGCAAAATGTCGCCGACATCAACAAGGGTCATAGTCACTGTCCCTTTATTCCAGTGTTCGGTGCTCCATCGGTCATCTTTGAGCGTGGTCAAGGCACTCAGTTATGGGATGTGTCGGGAAAGCGATATTTGGATTTTCTCAGCGGGATTGCAGTGGTATCGCTAGGGCATGCCAATCCAGTCATCGCAGATGCAATTTCTGCGCAAGCATCAACGTTGCTGCATGTATCGAATTTCTTTGCTAACACCACAGCAACGAAAGCTGCAGTTGAACTTTCTGCACTCATGGAAGAGGCGGGAGCAGGCGAGGGTCAGGTCTTTTTCTGTAACTCAGGTGCCGAAGCTAATGAGGCTGCCCTGAAGTTGGCACGAAAGTTTGGCGGACGCGGACGGCATGTGATGGTGTCGGCTTTAGGAAGTTTCCATGGTCGCACCTTTGGTGCGCTTGCCCTCACTGGACAGCCTTCTAAACATGAAGCGTTCCAGCCCATGTTGGATGGATTTCGTTATTGCGAATATGGAGATATCGCATCGCTAGAAAGACTGCTCGATGCTCAAGTGGCGGCAGTCTTTCTGGAACCCATTCAAGGTGAAGGTGGAGTTATTCCAGCCGATGTCGAGTACTTGCGGTCCGTACAGAAACTTTGCCGTGAACGTGGCATCTTGTTGGTGATCGATGAAGTGCAAACAGGCTTTTGTCGAACAGGCAAATGGTTTGGATTCGAACATTCAGGTATTGCGCCCGATGCAGTGACTTTTGCAAAAGGCATGGGTAATGGAATGCCAGTGGGTGCACTGTGGGCTCGGAAGGATGTGGCCTCTGTGATGCAGCCTGGCGATCACGGCTCAACTTATAGCGGTACAGCATTGGCAACATCTGCAGTGCGTGCGGTGATTTCTGAAATGAAACGACTTGATGCTGCACAATTGGCGCGTACGCGCGGTGCACAGTTGACGGCAGGTCTTCAGAAGTTCTCACAGGTCGACCATGTACGTGGTTCGGGTCTGCTGTTAGGGGCTCAATTGATCTCAGGTGTGGAAACCAAAGACATCGTTCCAGCTCTTTTGGATAAAGGACTCATCGTGAATGGAGTTAACGCCACCACATTGCGGTTTGCGCCACCTCTCACTGTGTCCGAAGACGAGATCCAGGAAGCGTTGTCCATCTTGGGTGAGGTGTTGTCATGACGCATAGACATCTGGTGGACATTGCGTCTCTTGGAGTCGACACGCTGCGTCACATCGTGGCGCTGTCACGCTCACATGATGTGCAAAAAGAAAAACCACTTGCCAATGCTGGAGTGGGACTGATTTTTGAAAAGCCTTCAAATAGAACTCGACACTCCATGGAGATGGCAGTCGTGCAGTTGGGGGGTCACCCGATATATACCCGCGGCGAAGAGATCGGGTTCGATGTTCGGGAATCAGTAGAGGACGTCACACGAATCATGGCTGGCTATCACCGGGTTCTTGCTGCACGTGTTTTTTCTCATTCGGTCATTGAGCGAATGGTCGCATGTGATGTGACGCCTGTGATCAATATGTTGAGCGATGTTGCACATCCGCTTCAAGCGCTAGCTGACATCATCACAATGGAAGATGAATGCGGCGAAATATCATCCTTGTCTGTTGCATGGGTAGGGGACTACAACAATGTGGCTCGCTCGTTGAGCGAGGCTGTGCTGATGTTGGGTGGCACTATGTCGTTGGGCTGTCCTTCTGGTTTCGATGCTGATGCCGGAGAGATGGCACGACTCGAAAAATTGGGT
>WLGS01000067.1 GCA_009703125.1 Actinomycetota bacterium | reverse complement strand
TCACATGCCTTGAGCAAGGCACTGCACATGGGCACCAACGTGGCCATGGGTCTGACGGTTCTTGCAACTGTTGGTTTGTCGTACTGGATGTTCGATGGCACAGATAAGCCATGGGGACTTGCAGTTGCTGTTATTGGCGGTTTGATTGTGGGCTGGGCGCTTGGAAAAGCAGCCGAGATCTACACCTCAGATCACTATGCAACAGTGAAAAAGATTGCCAAGCAATCAGAGACAGGTCCTGCAACAACAGTGCTCTCAGGTATCTCTGCCGGTATGGCCTCTGTTGCTTCTTCCATCATCCTCATCCTCATCGGAGTGGGACTTGCCTACTGGGGTGGCGAGCAAACACTTGGCTCACCAGAAGGTGGATTGCCTGGCGGCATTTACGGTATTGCAATGGCGGCAATTGGCATGTTGGCAACAACAGGCGCAGTTGTGTCAGTTGATGCATACGGTCCCATTTCCGACAATGCCGGTGGTATTGCCGAAATGGCTCACCTTGACCCAAGCGTGCGCAAAGTCACCGACGCTCTTGACTCCTTGGGTAACACCACTGCAGCAATTGCAAAGGGCTTTGCCGTAGGTTCAGCAGCACTCACTGCACTTGCTCTGTTCAAGAGCTTCCAGTACGCAGTGAAGTCAGCAAGCGGTGGCGAGATCAACTTGATTCTCGACATTGGCGATGTTGAGGTGTTCACCGGTTTGTTTATCGGTGCAGGACTTCCCTTCTTGTTTGCAGCACTCACCATTGATGCAGTGGGTCGTGCAGCGAACAAGATGATCGAAGAAGTGCGTCGTCAGTTCCGCGAAATTCCAGGTCTGCGCGAGGGCAAAGAAGGAGTCATCCCTGACTCTGCACGTTGTGTAGCAATTTCCACGGAAGCATCGTTGCGCGAAATGTTGATTCCTGGTGGATTGGCTGTAGTGGTTCCTTTGGCTGTCGGATTCGTCAGCGTGGAAGCACTTGGCGGTTTGCTTGCAGGTTCACTCGTGACCGGATTTGCTTTGGCAATCTTCATGGCCAACTCTGGTGGCGCATGGGACAACGCCAAGAAGTACATCGAGGCGGGCGCACATGGCGGCAAGGGTTCTGACCCACACAAGGCTGCTGTTGTAGGCGACACCGTGGGCGACCCCTTCAAGGACACCTCTGGTCCTGCGATGAACATCTTGATCAAGGTGATGACCATCGTGGCCTTGGTGTTTGCGTCGGCATTCGTCTAAGAACACTCACAAAAAGGGCCTGGGCAGAAATGCCCAGGCCCTTTTTTTGTTTCTATGTTGTGTGTCTGCGCCCTGTGGCTCGGCACACTATGGAGATGAGATACCTAAGCCTTGACTGGATAGATGCGATGCAGGCCCGTGTAGCGGCCTCAGAATCGCTCCAGAGCCTCGCTGGCACGATGTCTATAGGAGTTACTCAAGTGGTCACAGATGGCCCTGAGGGCACCGTTCTGTACCACCTACAGGTGGGCAATGGCACAGCATCTTTCGGAGCTGGACCAGCCCCTCTGGAACATGTCCGCATGGAGCAGTCTTGGAGTACCGCAGTGGATGTCGCCACTGAGCGCGTTCCTGCCCAAGAGGTGTTTATCAAAGGCCTCATCACCGTGACTGGCGAGACAACACGGCTCATTGAATGCGCACCTGTGTTTTCTGCCTTAGACGCAGCCTTCACACACGTACGCGAACTCACCACATACGACTAAGCGATTACGACTGCGCACTGAAGTCGCCTCACACGGTGGCGACTTCTTGCACTTAACCGATGAGGCCGAGTTTCTTGACTTCGTCGCGCTCTTCGATGAGTTCTGCAACTGTGGCATCGATACGTGCACGGCTGAATTCGTCGATCTCGAGACCTTGCACGATGCTGTACTCACCGTCTTTGCACACGCATGGGAACGACGAGATGATGCCTTCGGGAACGCCATAGCTGCCGTCTGATGGAATTGCCATCGAGACCCAGTCACCTGCTGGAGTGCCCATAGCCCATGAGTTCATATGGTCAATTGCCGCATTGGCCGCCGATGCAGCCGATGACAAACCACGAGCCTTGATGATTGCTGCGCCACGCTTTGCCACGGTGGGGATGAAATCATTTTCCAACCACGCTTGATCATTCACTAATGCCGCCGCGTTCTTGCCATCAACTTCGCAATGGAAAAGATCTGGATACTGCGTGCTGGAGTGGTTGCCCCAAATCGTCATCTTCTTAATGGAGGTGACGGGCTTGCCCACTTTTGCCGACAACTGTGTCATCGCACGGTTGTGGTCAAGGCGTGTCATTGCAGTGAAACGACGTGGGTCGAGTCCTTGAGCATTGTTCATTGCAATAAGTGCGTTGGTGTTGGCGGGGTTACCCACGACGAGCACCTTCACGTCTTTCTTTGCAGCGGCTGCGAGTGCTTGTCCTTGAGGTTTGAAGATGCCACCATTGGCACTCAACAAGTCACCGCGCTCCATGCCATCTTTGCGTGGCATTGCGCCCACCAAAAATGCTGCGTCTGCATCACCAAATGCGGTCTCTGCATTGTCTGTGCAGACCACACCGGCCAACAATGGGAATGCGCAGTCGTCGAGTTCCATGCGCACGCCTTCGAGTGCACCCAACGCAGGGGTGATTTCAAGAAGTTGCAAAATCACAGGAGTGTTGGGGCCGAATACGGCACCCGAAGCAATTCGGAACAACAAGCTGTAGCCAATTTGGCCAGCAGCACCGGTAACAGCAATACGTACGGGAGTAGTCATGGCTCCAACAGTAGGCGCGCCACTGGCCGATATCCCAATGGAGACGCCTCACATCCTCGAAGGCGAGGCGCAGATGCCTTACGGCGTGGGGGCAACGGTGGTTGCTGGTGGCGCAACAGGGGTGCGACCAAGCGCCGCCAGAATTGCAGCTACATAGGCATCCTGGCCCGCACCATTGAGGTGCACACCGTCTCCGGCAAACCATGATTTGTTGTCTTTAGACAATTCATGCCAATCCACAACCGTCACATTCGGAAAGCGAGCAGGCAATGCCCTAATGATGTCGTTGTTGGCTTGTTGATACGGGCGACGTGGAACTCGCACAGTAAGAACAACAACTCGTTTGACGTTCGCCATTGGCTCCATCAACTGATGAAATGTCTCGGTAGTTGTAGAGCCGTTTGTACCAAGGTGAATCACTACGTTGTCACCTAATTGACCAATAGATGTGTAGTAGTTGATCACTTGCAAGCCTTCACGCACCTGGCGACTCTTGACTGCATCCACCACGATTCCCTGTGCCGTGAGCTTTTTTGCCGAACCCAACATCACAGAATCACCCAATGCAAAGATGTCGAATTTCTGCACGGGTTGAGTTGTAGGTGGAGCAATGGAAGTTGCTGTGGTGGGCACTGTGGTCGGAGTTGTGACTACTGCACCTTCGTTGTCATCCAAGCCTTGTTGCACATCGTTGGTGTTCACCGTTGCGCCCGCCATGGACACAATGGCAAATAACGGCACGATTGCAAGTGCTGCAACAGCAACAGGCAATGGACCACGCACACCACCTTGATGTGCTCGCCAACGTCGATACGCAGCACTGATCTGGCCTTTGCGAATTGGAGTTTCAATAAACCGATACGACACTTCGCTCAGCGCCAACGACAACGCCACAAGACCCACGAATTCGGCAATTCCTAATGGAGTACCCAACTGCTTTGTGTCTTGGCGATAGATCTGGAAAATCACCCAGTGGTAGAGATACAACCCATAGGAACGACGACCAATCCACACAAGAACGGTTGAACCAAGCACATAACGTCCAAGTCGTGAACGAGGATGAGTGACGGTGGCAATAGCAATCAATGTGGCCACACCTACAAGCGCAAATCCACCTTGATACAACAAGTCGTACCCTTGCGAACCCACATCTTCCACTAGGACAACATCTTTGAATTGCACGCACATGAACGCCAGCGCACCAAGTGATGCGACTCCCGCAAGATCTAAAGCATTCGCATTCTTCCCAGCTGTGCCGCGTCGAATTGCCCATGGTTGCCAGACAGTTGCAAGAGCTGCGCCCAATAACAATCCACTCGAGCGTGACAAGGTACCGAGATAGAGAAAATCTGTGCGTTGCACTTCGCGGCCAAACAACGACATCGTCTGTGATGCATCCGACAGATTCCCTGGGACATACATCACCGCTGTGTACACACTGATGGCAATTGCAGCAAGAAGGAAGATGCCACCAAAGATTGCAATGGCGCGACCCCGAACTCGTCGCAACAACACAAACATGAGAACGGGCCACACGATGTAGAACTGTTCTTCTACTGCAAGCGACCACAAATGGCGAAGAGGTGCGAATTCTGCTGATGAGGTGTATGAAGAACCTGTCCAAATCTGGAACCAGTTAGCCACATAAGAAACGCCCGCAATCACATCTCCGCGTAATGTGCCGAGATAGTCACGTTCAAAAAATGCGACGTAGGTCATCAATGCAATCAGCATGATGAACAGTGCCGGCAACAAACGCCGCGCGCGGCGGAACCAGAACTGGCCGAAAGACACTGACCCTGTGCGTTCGCGCTCTGCGATGAGCAGCAAGGTGATGAGATAGCCAGAGATGACAAAGAACACCTCAACGCCTAAGAATCCCCCACCCAGCCACTGCTTGTTGGCGTGATACACGATCACTGCAATGACAGCGAGTGCGCGAAGACCATCGAGACCTGGGACATACGGAACGATGGGGCCACGACCAAATCCACCCGACGGCGACACAGGTGCAGTCATTGAGTGGAGGTTCTGCGTATTCATCACGTGTTCCGCTTTAGGCGACAGGCAAACCCAATTGGGCGTAAATTTCTCGCGTCGCTGTGGACTTGTTCAATGTGTAGAAATGAAGACCCGGAGCACCTGCATCGAGAAGGTCTGCACACAACTGCGTGGCTGCCTCTACTCCAATTTGTCGTACATGTTCTGGGCTTGTGCCCGCTTCCAGACGTGCGCGTAACCAATCTGGGAAAGCAGCACCTGATAACTGCGCCATCCGCTCTACTTGACCGATGTTGGTCACAGGCATGATCCCAGGAATCACGGGTTTGTCCACACCGAGGTCCGCAAGGTCGTTTACCAACGACACGTAGTGTTCGATGTCAAAAAAGAATTGTGTTGTTGCAAAATCAGACACTTTCATTTTTTCTGCCAACAGTCGTCTATCGGTTGCCAGGTCGGGCGAACGAGGATGCCCCTCGGGATGCGCGGCCACACCGATGCATAGATCAGATATCTCACGTAGATGTTCAATGAGGTCGGTCGCGTAGGTGTAATCACTTGGGCGAGCATCGGCGGGATTCTTCGGTGGATCACCGGCGAGCGCCAAGACGTTCACAATTCCTGCGTCTACGTAGGTCGCAATAATGTCAGCAATCTCGGCATGCGTGTGACCCACACAGGTGAGATGCGCCATTGGTGGAATGGATGTTTCGCGCTGTACCCACAACACCGTGTCGCGAGTGTGCTCGCGTGTGGAACCACCGGCTCCGTAGGTCACTGACACAAACGATGGAGCAAGTGGCTCAAGTTCAGCGATAGTGCGACCCAGCGACATCGAACCATCGGCGGACTTGGGCGGAGAGAACTCAAAAGAGAATGTGCGCCCTGTAGCCAATAAATCTGCGATGCGCGTCATGCGATAATCCTAGTTTGCACCTAGTGACGGAAGTGGCGCGTCCCAGTGAAAACCATTGCAATGGAGTGTGTATTTGCAGCCTCAATCGACTCAGAATCACGCATAGAGCCACCTGGCTGAATGATTGCAGTAATGCCCGCAGCAGCTAACTCCGCCACTGAATCGCCGAAAGGGAAAAAAGCGTCACTTGCAGCCACAGCTCCCCGTGTTGATTCTCCGGCGCGACCAATGGCAATGCGAGCCGCATCAACACGATTGGGTTGACCACCACCAATGCCCACCACGATGTCATGTCGTGCCAACACAATGGCATTGCTCCAAGTGGACGCCACTGTGTGCCACGCCAACAAAAGATCTTGCCATTCTTCATCGGTGGGAACTCGTGTGGTCACCACTTCGAAATCATCTAATGGCTCGTCTACTTCATCGGTCGATTGCACAAGTAGCCCACCGTCAATAGATCGCACATTGATAGCCATCGAGTTATACGGTGCCGATGCTTCGATTAATCGTAAGTTTTCCTTTACACACAACACCTCAAGTGCTTCTGCACTAAACGATGGGGCGATAACGACTTCTGTAAACACCTGTGCAATTTGCTCAGCCACAGCTTGGTCAATCTCGCGGTTGACAGCAATCACTCCCCCGAATGCACTCACGGGATCTGCAGCATGTGCACGCGTATAGGCCTCAAGAACATTGTCTCCTAGCGCTACACCACAAGGATTGGCATGTTTCACAATGACAGCTGCGGCGCGATCGAAACGGCTCACCAACTGCCATGCCGCTTCGGCGTCATAGACATTGAGATACGACATTTCTTTGCCGTGCAGTTGTACGGCAGAATCCCACCAGCTCTCCACTCCTGGCAAGCGATAACGCGCACCAGTTTGATGAGGGTTTTCGCCGTATCGCAAGATCTCTGCACGCTCGGCGACAAGCGTGAGAATCGGCGGAACAGTTGCCGCGGAGCGATCAGGGCTTTCTTCGGCAAGCCATGATGCAATTGCTGCGTCGTAGGCACTGGTAATTCGGAAAGCTTTTTGTGCCAACATGCGACGTGCATTGACGTTGAAGTAGTCGCCTTCAATCATTTCCACAACATCGGCATAGTCAGCGGTGTCCACAACAACACCCACATGTGCAAAGTTTTTCGCAGCCGCGCGCACCATTGCGGGCCCGCCCACATCAATCAACTCCACGCTGGGCGATGACGTAAACGGATACAGATTCACTACAACTAAATCGATTGTCTCGATGTTGTGTTGCGCAAGTTCATCAAGATGTGATTGTTGTGAACGATCAGCCAAAATGCCACCATGCACCGCAGGATGCAAAGTGACGACGCGATGATCGAGAATGGGCTCTAACCCAGTGAGTTCTGCAACATCAACAACGGGAACACCCGCTTCGGTGAGTACACGGGCGGTGCCGCCACTAGAAAGCAGTGACCAACCCAGCGCATGCAATGCAGATGCGAACTCGACAATTCCCGTCTTGTCGTAAACCGAAAGAAGGGCGCGTGGCACTCAGCGCAACCCGGCAACAATTTCAGCCATGAGTGAGCCAGCCTCAGTGGGGTTTTGACCCACCTTGACGCCGGCATCACGCAGTGCATCCATTTTCCCTTGTGCAGTTCCCTTGCCACCCGAGACAATCGCTCCTGCGTGTCCCATTTTCTTGCCTGCAGGTGCAGTCACACCTGCGATATAGGCCGACATGGGCTTGGTCACGTGTGCCTTGATGAACTCGGCAGCTTCTTCTTCGGCTGATCCGCCAATTTCACCAATCATGATGATGGCGTGTGTCTCAGGATCGTTTTGGAATTCGCGCAAGCAATCAATAAATGATGTTCCAGGAACGGGGTCTCCGCCAATACCCACACAAGTGGATACACCAATGCCTCGTTGCTTCAATTCATACAGCGCTTGATAGGTCAAAGTTCCCGATCGCGACACGATGCCCACATTGGGGCCCTTTGCTGATGGCAATTCAGCAATCTCGCCTGCGGTGATACCGATGTTGCACTTCCCTGGACTGATGATGCCAGGACAGTTAGGGCCAAGCAGGCGTACGTGTGGATAGTTGCGCACCAATGTGTTGTACGTGAGTGCTTCATCTTGTGCAGGAATACCTTCGGTGATGCACACAATGAAAGTGATGCCTGCTTCTGCTGCTTCCAATATTGCAGCAGACGCTGCCTTGGGGGGCACGGTGACAAATGATGCTGTTGCACCTGTTGCAGCAACAGCTTCTTTCACGCTGTTGTACACGGGAATGCCTTCTACATCTGTGCCGCCTTTGCCTGGCGTGACACCGGCAACCACTTGTGTGCCGTAGGCCTTGTTGCGTAGTCCGTGATATTTGCCTTGTCCACCTGTGAGACCTTGCACAATCACTTTTGTGTTGTTGTCAACGAAAATTGCCATGGGAGTAGTCCTTACTTTGCGAGTGCCACTGCGGCCTCTGCGGCCTCGAGCATTGTGGGCTTACTGGTCAGTTGAGATTCGGGAATTCCCGCGTTAGCGAGAATGGAACGGCCCTCTTCAGCGTTGGTGCCATCGAGACGAATCACAATCGGTGCGCGCAACTTCACGCGACCAAGTGCTTCAACAATTCCCTTGGCAACTTCTTCACCGCGAGTGATTCCACCAAAGATGTTGATGAAAATGCTCTTGACGTTTTGGTCCGAGTTGATTACTTCTAACGCACTTGCCATGAGATCAGCATTAGCGCCGCCGCCGATGTCAAGGAAGTTTGCAGCAGTGCCACCTACTTGATTCACCACGTCCAAAGTGCTCATCGCCAAACCTGCACCGTTGGCGATAATGCCCACTGTGCCGTCCAAGCCGATGTACTGAAGTCCCTTTTCGCGAGCAAGTTGTTCGCGAGCATCAAGTTCTTCGGTTGCACGGAACTCTTCCCATTCAGGATGACGGAAGTCTGCGTTGCCATCGAGAGAGACCTTGGCATCGAGTGCATGCACTTCGCCTGTGGGCTTCAAAATCAATGGGTTGATTTCAGCCAAGTCGCAGTCACCTTCGGTGTAGCAGCGATAGAGCTTGACCAAAATGTCAGCAACACCATCGAGAGCCTTTGCGGGAATCTTTGCGTCTACTGCTGCTTTGTGTGCGGTCTCGCGAGACAATCCATCCACAGGATCGATGTGCAATTTCACGATTGCATCGGGATTGCGCTCGGCGACTACTTCAATCTCAACGCCACCTTCAGCGCTCAACATCAACAAGTGCTTCTTTGCACCGCGATCAAGCGTGAACGATGCGTAGTACTCCTCGGCGATATCGCTTGCGTTTTCTACCCATACACGCTTGACGACATGGCCCTTGATGTCCATGCCCAAGATGTTTCCAGCGTGCAGACGTACCTCATCGGCATTCTCTGCCAACTTGATTCCGCCTGCCTTGCCACGACCGCCCACTTGCACTTGTGCTTTCACTACAACGGGGTACCCCGCTTTGTCGGCAGCCGCGACTGCTTGATCAACAGTGACAGCCACATCGCCTGCAGAAACAGGAATGTCGTAGCGAGCAAAATACTGCTTGCCCTGGTATTCAAAAAGGTCCATCGGTGATTTTTCTTTCTTAGTCGCGTGTATCGAGTTCGTCTTCAAGCCATTGGCAAATGGCTTTCAGTGATGACCCTGGTCCAAAAATGTTTCCCACGCCTTGTTCACGAAGAATGCGTGCGTCGGCATCGGGAATGACCCCGCCACCAAACACGAGAACATCAGCCAAGTCTCGCGATCGCAGCTCTTCCATCACTCGGGGGAACAATGTGTTGTGCGCACCAGAGAGCAATGACAAACCCACTGCATCGGCATCTTCTTGCAGAGCGGTCTCTGCAATCTGTTCTGGGGTTTGGTGCAACCCCGTATAGATGACCTCAAAGCCATGGTCTCGGAGAGCACGGGTAATGGTCTTGGCTCCACGATCGTGACCGTCAAGGCCAGGTTTGGCAACAACAACTCGGTAGGGGCGCTTCACAGAAAGGAAACCCTACGCCGAACAGGCATTGGACTACTAACCCGCCACAATAGAACCATGAAAAAATCTCGGTTTCGGTCCCCTCTGGCACGGGCGCTCGTGCCAGTTCTGGGCGGAATTCTCTTCTTTTCCTTATTTTTCTTGGGTTTGTGGGGCATCGCCTCGCTGATTACCGACCGAGCTGAGCCGAACTCGGTGGTGGCCAACAAAATCTTCGAAGTAGGCAAAGTGGACCGCCTTGCCGAATCGGTGGCCGAAGACGGTCCCATTTTGCTCCCGGATCTCCAATCAGCCGATGGCCTTCGTTCTCTCGTTCTGGACCACACCGGCGATGACCCCACCGCGGGTTGGCGCGTCTATTTGGGATTCCCTGCCGACAAGGAAGTGGGCTGTCTTGTGACGCAGATTCCGGGCACACGCCAATTCACGGACTG
>WLGS01000066.1 GCA_009703125.1 Actinomycetota bacterium | reverse complement strand
GGCTGGTCGATATTCATAATTGCGCCGCATGGAAATAGTGCGCCATATGCGCTAACGACGACGCCACCAAGCGAATGACCAACCATGAGTGCAGTGTCGACATCAGGGTGATTCAAGGTGATGAGAGTGTCGCGGACATCGGTTGCCAAAGTGATGGGATCGTATGCATCACCTTCGGGGCTTTGGCCATGACCGCGCAAGTCCACTGCGATCACGGTGAAGTTGATGTGTAGTGGAGACATGAGTGGTCGCCAGGTCTCTCGTGATTCTGTGATGCCATGAACAAGGACGAGAAGAGGGCCGGTGCCGTCAATTTCATACGAGAGTTCCATGTAGACAACCTATTACATGCGTGCGAACTACGATGACGAAATGCCGTTGGTGACCATTGTGATGCGGACGTATGAGCGTCCGGTGATGCTGGCTCGGGCTTTGACGAGCGTCCAGAAGCAAACCTTCACAGATTGGTCCGTGGTCATCGTGAACAACGGTGGAGTACCCAGTCGAGTAGATGATGTAGTGACTGTTGCACGTCTTGCATCACCATCTAGTGATATCCACGTTCTTCATCTTGATGATCGCGTGGGCATGGAAGAGGCATCCAACATTGCTCTTCAGGCCTCAAGTTCTGAGTACTTCGTGATTCACGATGATGACGACACATGGAAACCGGCATTTCTGGAACGCACAGTTGCTGCAATGTCAACGCATCATGATGCCGCCGCCATAGTCACGGGGGTGACAAAGATTCATGAGCTCTCGCGTGGCAAAACTTTGCGACCACAAGCCTCGGAAGATTTTTATCTCACGCAAGAACGTCTTACTTTTGATGGGATGTTGGGAAACAATACGTTTCCGCCGATTGCCGCACTATTTCGACGTTCGTTGTTGAATACCGTGGGCATGTTTGATGCGACCTTGCCTGTGTTGGGTGACTGGGAATTCAACTTGCGTGCAATCACGGCAGGCCCATTTGTCTTTGTTCCCGAACGACTTGCGAACTATCACATACGCACACCAGACAGTGATGTCGCGACCGGCAACTCCATCACTGTTGGCCGCGATCGTCATCGTGAGACCAAGGTGCTATTGCATGAACGCTGGATGTCAGAGTCCACACCTGACGGTACCAATAAGGGTGAGGCAGCAAAGAGTGCACACGAGGAGTTTGAACGACAAGAAGCACAAACACTCGTAGCGCATCAGCCCGTGCGACGCTCATTTGTGGTGCGCCAAGGTGTGCGAGTGCTACGAGTTCTGCGCCACCCTTCTGCGGGGATTCGTGGTGCGGTGCGTCGACTGCGTCGAGTGACGGGGCGTTAGTTATGTGGCGCAGCGCACAAGAATTACTTGATCAACACAAGCACATCGAACTATTGACGCTGGACTTTTTTGACACATTGGTGACGCGCAATGTCGCCCAGCCCACTCATGTATTCGCTGAAGTGGAGCGCAGGCTTACACAGGATCATGGACCTCGATGGCGCGGGTATGGATTGCAGCGAGTACGTGCTGAACAGCGTGCGCGCGCGGCGGCACTTGAAGATGACAAATACCGCGATGTCACCCATGTTGAGGTGCTCACCGAATTAGCGCTTGGGATGAAGTTGTCGCTCACAGAGACAGAAGTTGCACGCGTTGCCGAATGTGTTGCAGAGGTTGATGCAGCACAGGCCGTGCCGTTTGGAAGTGAACTTTTCGATGAGGCTCGCTTACGCGGCATTGCGCTCTTGGTCGTGAGTGACAATTACATGCCCGCTACACAGTTGGTGGAGATGGCCCATCGTGCGGGGTTCACCTCTCTTCTGCAATCAGAGGTGATGGTCAGCTGTGAACATGGTGGCTTGAAACACAATGGGCGTCTATGGCGTGAAGTGCTTGATATCACTGGCGTGACGCCGCGAAAAATTCTTCATGTGGGTGACGATGTGGCCGCAGATGTCACCCAACCAAGTCGCCTAGGTATTGCTACATATCGCGACCCTCGTATGAGAGTGACGCATCGGAATATGGAAAACACTTCTCCAGACGTGCTTCCACTGTCGCGCATTGAGGCAACACTTCGCGACGAGACGTACGTTTCTGGCTGGGACAGTGCACACAGCATTGGTGCCGGCGCGCTTGCGGTTCTTGTAGCCGCACAACTACATGACGTGCATATGGTGCTTGCTCAACGCCCAGTGACAGGCGTGTATTTTGCCGCCCGCGACGGCTGGCTTGCCCACCAGGTGTGGTCGCAGACTTTTGCACACACCACAGACACCCCTGGTCATTACTTGGCGTTTTCTCGTTCTGTTTTTGGTCGCGCCAATCTCGCTGTTGTTGATGATGCAGTGGCGTTGCGTTTTGTGGATCAACACGAGCGCATCACCGTTCGACAATTGGGCGAACGTTTCGGTTGCACACTGGAGACCTCGCTGGCGCTGGACACAATTGTTGATGCCGCTACTGCACGCGAGATTGTTCTGCAGAACGAACAACAGATCTTGGACGCATCGGGGAAACTGCGTGAACGAGTTATGGGATATCTCGACACTGTAGGAATGCTCTCGCCCGGACACCATGTAGTAGTCGATGCGGGATGGACAGGAGCCACCGTTGCAGACCTAGCCGAATTAGTGAGTGGTGCAACACAAGGTCGCGCAACAATTGAAGGCCGGTTTCTGGGCTTGTACTGGGATGCGACAACACACCGCACACGCCTGGCGATGCATGGACTCGCTATGGATGACCTCGGCGCCCTCGACGACAATGTGCGACTTCTGGGGGTGATTCGTTTGTGGGAAACATTGATGACCGCGCCACACGGATCGGTGATTGATTTTGCACACGCACATCAAGGATTCGTCCCTGTTTTTGCAGACACGCCTGCAGAAGTTTCCCAACATGACACGCTTGTGGGTGCTATGTGCACTGCAGCAATAGAGAGTGCAGTTGCAATGGTGAATGGCACCCATCGCTCAGGTGTTGCACTTGCGGACATCACTGGTGGTGCTGCATGGGCAGCAATGATGCAAGTGGGTCATACGCCGCGACGTGATGAACTCGCAGTACTCTCGCGTCTCCGTCACGTAGCAAGTGTGGATCACAAAGATGGTGGAACTTCAATTGTCGCCGATGCACCTCGACGTTCTTCCACCTTGCCCCGTGAACGTTTCGGCGAAACCTACGATGCCACTATCAAAAGGCATTGGATGCAGGGCTCACTTCGCGCATGGGCTCGCCAACGTGATGCGACGCAGTTTGTGCAAGAGATGTATGGCATCTGGCCGTTTATGAATGAGCGTTGGGTGGAGGAAAGAAATGATTATTGATTTTCAGATCAATCAAGGTTCTGGCCCGTGGTCACTTATTGAAGAATCAGTGTGCGCCGCTGAAGAAGCTGGCTTTGACACGTTATGGAACCTTGATCATTTTTCAGGCGAGATGTTTCAGGCGCCAACTATGCCGGAGTGTTTTACCACTTTGACTGCATGGGCTCATCTTGTGCCCACCATCAAATTGGGAACATTGGTCACCAACATTAATAATCGACATCCTGGGTTGTTGGCCAATATTGTCTCCACCTTGCAAGAAGTCTCTGGTGGTCGGTTGACATTGGGAATAGGCGCAGGTGCATCACCGACGAGTCCTTGGGGTGGAGAACAACGTGCATTGGGAATTGAAATGCTTCCCACTATGCGCGCGCGACATCAGAAATTGCTCGAGTCCGTAGAACTGATGAGAAGTGTGTGGGCACAAGATCGCCACGAGAACTTTCAAGGTTTTCCACGTCCGGTGACGACTCCTCGAATCATCGCGGGCACTAATAGCGTTGCCCTTGCACGTATTGCGGGCCAACATCTCGATGGAGTAAATACGCGATGGAATCATCCAGGGCGACGCGACATTCTTGACGCTGCGCGCGAGGCAAGTAATGGTCGCAAAGACTTAGATGTATCGGTGTGGGCGCCATTCGTGCCTGAATATGCAGATCCTGAGAACAGTGTGCATCAAGAACTTCTTGCAGAAGGGGTCACACGCCTTGTGTTGTTTGAAGATGGTCGACCAGATCCGCAAAAGATTGCGGCAATGAGCCGTTACCTCAGTTAGGACACCGACAACTGGGAGTGTTGTTGTCTCCAACGCCACGCTTTGTGGGTGATGAACAACATGATCGGTATTGCCACAAAGTTCTGTGCAGAGATCATGAAATCTGAAATCACAAACCCATAGAGCAGCCACACCGTGCAGGTGATGATGGTCAATGTGTAGCTGGTCAAAGAGATTCCATGAAGATTGTCAGTGCGCAGCACATGAATGAACTGCGGGATGATCGCACTTCCACTAATGAGAACTGCAGTAATGCCAATGAAGGATGCGGGGAGGGGAGTTAGGAAAATCAAGATGGCAAGCACTACGAGATAGGCAGCCGAGATAATGCGACGCTCAATGTGGCCATTTTTGTATGCAACATAAATGATGAGGCTTTGAGCAGTGAGGAACGATGTATTCGCGATTGCTACTGGCGCAATACGTTCATGAATTCCGTAACTCAGCCACAAGGTGGCGCCAATGAGGCCGTGTACCAGACCAAACGGTGAGATGCCGTGGGTAGTGTTGTGGCGCAGAGAGCGCCACACTTGCGGCCAAATAAAACTGATGCTGAGCACAACACTTGCAAGACCAAGGATTCTTTCCATGGATTAACTCGTCGCTTCTTTGCTCACTTGCACGGAATATGTCTAGCCCACTCATCGGGCCTATGTGGGTAATCCAGTGTGTGTGCAGTGGGTTTATTTCACGACAATGTTGACCATGCGACCAGGTACCACCACCGTTTTCACGATGGTTTTGCCCTCTAGTGCCGCAGAAACAGATTCCACGCCACGCGCCATTTCCAAAAGTGTGTCTTCACCGGCATCGGGTGCAGCCAAGATGCGACCACGAACCTTTCCATTGATCTGCACAGGAATCTCGATGGTGTCTTCTGCAAGGAGTGCAGGGTCCGCCACTGGGAAGGGAACATACGTCACCGAATCGCTCTTGCCAATGCGTGACCACAGTTCATCGGCCACATGCGGGCACAATGGCGACAACATTTGCACAAGTGGCTCAATGAGCACTCGTGGAGACGAATGAGTTGTCGTTACATGTTGTGTGAGCGCATTGTTGAATTCGATCAACTTGGCGATCACCGTATTGAAGCGCAGGCCATCCATATCGGATTCCACTCCAGCTATGGTGCGATGAAGATGACGAAGAAGTTCCTCGGGCGCTGGATCGTTGGTCACTATTGAAGTACCTGTGTCTTCATCGATAATGTTGCGCCACAAACGTTGAAGGAAGCGCTGCATTCCCACGACGTCTCTTGTGTTCCATGGTCGTGAGGCATCAAGTGGCCCCATGGCCATTTCGTACAAACGGAAAGTGTCGGCGCCGAATTCTTCGTACATCTCATCGGGGGTGACGATGTTCTTGAGACTCTTGCCCATCTTGCCGTACTCGCGCGCAACGGTTTCACCGTTCCACATGTATTGACCGTCGGATTCCACGACTTCATTGGCAGGGACTGCTTGTCCGCGTTCGTCGCGATAGGCATAGGCCTGGATATACCCCTGGTTAAACAAGCGATGGAAGGGTTCTTCGCTCGATACATGTCCAAGGTCGTGTAGGACTTTGTGCCAGAAACGTGAGTACAGCAAGTGAAGAACCGCATGTTCAACGCCACCTACATACAGATCGACGCCACCTGTGTGTCCTTCATGCTCAGGGCCCATCCAGTAGCGCTCGACATCTGGGTCGATAAAGCGTTCTGTATTGGTGGGGTCGAGATAACGCATCTCATACCAACACGATCCGGCCCACTGGGGCATCACATTGACTTCGCGCCGATATGCGCGTGGTCCATCACCTAAGTCCAGCGTGACCTGCATCCAATCAGTGATGCGTGCTAACGGCGGGATCGGGTCGCTGTGTGCATCGTTGGGGTCAAGAGCCGTGGGTTTGAAGTCTGCAAGTTCTGGAAGCAATACAGGAAGTTCTTTTTCGGGAACAGCATGTGCATTTCCTTCATCGTCATACACGATGGGGAATGGTTCACCCCAATAGCGCTGACGCGAGAACAACCAGTCACGCAAGCGATAGGTAGTGGTGCCTTCTCCGAGTTGGTGAGTAGTTAGCCATTCCACAATGCGTGATGTGGCTTCTTCGATGGATGTCAATCCATTCAAGCTGACGGAATCATTGGCAGAGTCGATGTACTCACCATCACCTGTAAATGCACATGGCCATGTTGCACAATCAGAACTTGGCGTAATTTCGTGTTGTGCAAACCATGATGCGGGAGGCATTGCAGTAGCAACAATGGGCAAGTTATAAGCGCGAGCAAATTCAAAGTCACGTTGATCACCACTAGGTACGGCCATGATGGCGCCGGTGCCATAACCCATCAAGACATAATCGGCAACGTAAATGGGTATCTGTGCGCCGTTGACAGGGTTGGTCGCAGTTGCGCCAGTGAAGACACCAGTTTTTTCCTTGGAGTCATCTTGACGTTCGTTGTCTTGTTGAGCAGCAGCTTGAGCACAGTACGCCTCGACAGATGCGCGTTGTTGTTCCGTGGTCAATGACGCAACAAATGGATGCTCTGGTGACAGCACAAGAAAGGTTGCACCAAACAATGTGTCGGGTCGTGTGGTGAAGACGTCAATTCCACCTGCGGGGGTGGAGAAGGTGACTCGCGCACCAGTGCTGCGACCAATCCAGTTGCGTTGCATCAACTTGATTGGCTCAGGCCAATCAAGCCGATCAAGATCATCAAGAAGTCGATCTGCATACGCGGTAATGCGCATCATCCACTGACGCATGTTGCGCTTAAACACGGGATAGTTCCCAATATCACTTCGGCCGTCTGCTGTGACTTCTTCGTTCGCCAGAATTGTTCCCAAGCCGGGACACCAGTTCACAGGTGCATCTGTGAGATAGGCGAGACGGTAACTATCAATGATGGCGTGACGTTCCGATGAAGTGAGATCTGCCCAAGGTGTCCCACTTGGTGTGGCGCGGAGTCCTTGAGAAAATTCCTCAATTAATTCTTGGATGGGGCGCGCCTTGTTGCGCGCCTCGTCATACCAAGCACCATGCACCTGAAGAAAAATCCATTGTGTCCACTTATAAAAGTCTTCATCGGTGGTGCTCACACTGCGTCGTGAATCATGACCAAGACCTAAGCGACGCAACTGTCGACGCATGTTGGCAATATTGGATTCGGTATTGATGCGTGGATGAATACCTGTGGTGATGGCATGTTGTTCCGCAGGCAGACCAAAACTGTCGTATCCCAACGTGTGCAACACGTTGAAGCCCTTCATGCGCTTGAAGCGCGCATAGACGTCAGTGCCGATGTATCCGAGTGGATGTCCGACGTGGAGGCCAGCACCGGAGGGATAAGGGAACATGTCCACAATGAATGCCTTGGGCTTTGTACCCAATCGTGTGGGGTCAGCTAGTGGTCCGGCAGGGTTCGGAGTATGAAATGTGCCCTCGGTTTCCCAGGAATCTTGCCATTTGGACTCAATTTCGGCAGCCAAGCGCGCGGTATAGCGAAAGGGAGGCAAGTTCGATGGGCTATGTGCGGGGGGCGTCGCCGATTCAGTCATAGTTGTGCCATCGTATAGGTCGTGTCTAAGCAACGTCCAAGGTCAGGCCGCCGTGCTCCTAAGGGCGGCTCGTCTCATGGCTATCCCCGTACTGCCCGCCTCTCTGAAGTCTTGCGAGAGGTGATTGCAGATGAGCTGACACGAATTGATGACGAACGGCTCGAACTGGTGACCATTACTGCCATTGACGTAGACCCAGAGATGAATCGTGCCATTGTCTACTTCGATTCAATGTTTGGCGAAGAAGACGATGAGCAGGTCATTGAAGTGCTCCTCGAATATCGTGCGCGCATGCAGGCTTCCATTAATCGGCAGATGCATGCAAGAAAGACCCCCATTCTTTCCTTCAAGCCCGACGAAGTCATTCGAAGCGCAGCACGGATCGAAGAGCTTCTTCGAAAGAAGCCCGACACCACCCCTGACGAGTAGTTCATGGCTAGACGTCGGCCGCCCACGGTTCATGGGCTTGTGCTTGTTGATAAAGCACCTGCCATGACAAGCCACGACGCGGTGTATGCATTGCGAAAACACTTTGGTGAAAAACGCATTGGCCACACAGGAACCCTCGACCCAGATGCCACGGGCTTGCTCGTCATTGGAGTGGGAAATGCCACGCGCTTGATTCGCTTTATGGGCGAGATGGACAAGACATATTCGTGTGAGATTGTGTTCGGATCAGAGACGAACACTTTGGATGATTCTGGTGAAGTCACTGCGCGTTACGAGATGGGGCCTATCGATATTGAGCGCGCACGCACGGTCATCGCAGAAAACTTGGTCGGCGACATTTTGCAAGTGCCTCCCATGGTGTCGGCGTTGCGCGTTGATGGGGTGCGATTGCACGAACTTGCGCGTCAAGGAATTGAAGTGGAACGAGTTGCGCGCCCGATTCACGTGTATGACTTTGCGGTAGAGGCCACCGATGACCCCATGGTGTTGCGTGCACAAGTGCGTTGTGGAGGAGGAACCTATGTACGTAGCCTCGGCGCTGATCTGGGCACATTGCTAGGTGGCGGAGCACACATTCGCACTTTGCGTCGCCATGCAATCGGTCCCTATTCGTTAGAGCAATCCTGCACCGTGGATGCGCCTGTATTGCTTCCCGTGATTGAGGCGGTGCGCGGAATGGAACAACACGTATTGTCGGCAGACGAGATTGACGATGTGCTGTTTGGTCGTGTGCGGGAGGCGTGGCCCGGTAATGGACCGTGGGCCGCACTCGATGAGGCAGGCGAACTTGTTGCCGTATTTGAAAAATGGCGTGACACGCTGGCCAAACCCACTGTGGTCTTTGGCGGCAGATAGCGTGTGAATCCTTGCAAGTAGTGACCGACCTCTCTGTTTCGCCATGGCCCGATCGACGCTGTGTACTCACAATTGGCGCATATGACGGAGTGCATCGCGGTCATCAAGCAGTCATTCAACAAGTTATTCGTCGTGCACGTCTCACCGATGCACTCAGTGTGGTGGTGACCTTTGATCGTCATCCCGCATCTGTAGTGCGCCCGGATGCAGCGCCGAAAATGTTGACTAACGAAGAACAGAAGCGAGAACTATTGGCCGCAACAGGTATTGACGCCGTTGTTGTTGTGTCATTTGATGAGTCCCAAGCCCAAGAGACACCGGTTGATTTCGTGAAGCGGGTGTTGGTGGATGCACTGCATGTGGAAGCGGTCATCGTGGGCGAAGATTTTCATTTCGGCCACAAGCGCCAAGGCAACATCACTTTGTTGCGCGAGATGGGGCAACGCCACGATTTTGTGTGTGAACCCCTTGTCTTGATTCCTCGTGCAGACGGTGTCGATGAGCCTGTGAGTTCTACTGCCATTCGGCGCGCGTTGGCCGGTGGCGACATCGATGTAGCGACACGCATGTTGGGTCGTGCTCACGAAGTACGTGGCACAGTCACTCAAGGTGATCAGCGTGGACGCACGATTGGTTTTCCGACTGCCAATGTCTCAATACCTGAAGGTATCTGTCTTCCTTCTGACGGCGTGTATGCCGGCATGTATCGACGCCCCGATGGCACCGAACATCCCTGTGCAATCAACTTGGGCCGTCGACCTACGTTCTATTCAAGCCAGGGTTATTCGCTACTCGAGGCGTATCTGTTGGACTTCACAGGAGATCTCTATGGCGAAACTGCGTGCGTGCAGTTCCTTTCGTTTTTGCGCAGCGAACGACAATTCGGTGGCATTGATGAATTAAAGACCCAACTGGTCAAAGACATAGAACATGCTCGTTCTGCGGTGTTGGCACGCCGCAACGATCTTGTCTAGGTCGGCGAGAGCAACTTATAAGCAGTGTTGCGCTGTGCAAGTGTGCGACGAAGTGGCGCAATAATTTCACCAAAGCGTCCTTCTGTCATTGCTTGGCCGTGATTTGCGCCTGCAGCACGCGAGATGTTTTCATCCATCAATGTGCCACCTAGGTCATTGCAGCCAGATTGCAAAAGTTGAGCTGCACCAGAAGTTCCGATCTTTACCCAACTCACTTG
>WLGS01000065.1 GCA_009703125.1 Actinomycetota bacterium | reverse complement strand
TTCGCGTCACTATGTCGTACCGCATATCTCTACTGGCGACATGTTGCGTGCGGCCGTGCGAGAAGGCACAGAGCTCGGCAAGATGGCCAAAGCCGTCATCGATGCAGGTCAGCTTGTGAGCGACGAAATCATGGTGGGAATTGTGGCCGAGCGCCTGCAGGCCGATGATGCAAGTACACGTGGCTACATCTTGGATGGTTTTCCTCGCACGGTGGCCCAGGCCATCGCCCTCGATGAGATCACTCAGCACAAGCCTGTGGGTATGGCGATTGACCTCGTCGTCCCTCGTGAATTAGTGCTCTCCCGGTTGTCGGCCCGGCGCGTCTGTCGCGATTGTGGCGCCAACTACCAGTCCACAGGGGTAGACCCCAGCCCTTGGATCTGTGAAAACTGTGGGGGAGATGTGGTGCAGCGCGATGACGACACCCCCGAGGCCATCAATAATCGCCTCGATCTCTACGAAACCCAGACTCAGCCCTTGATCGACTACTACGGCCAGTCGGGTCGGATGTTCCATGTAGATGGTGTGGGCAGCCCCGATGACGTCTTTGACCGCCTCACCAAGGTGGTCGAAGGGCTCCTCTAGGAGCCAAAACTGCCACTTGGCGCTTGCGTAATGCGCCGATAGCATTGTCACTCGCCCCTTATGCAGGTCTGCTATGGGGGCATTTTGTCCCAACAACGAAGGAGGGCATCCTGGCCAATCCAAAGGAAGATGCAATTGTGCTGGAAGGCACAATTCTCGAATCTCTACCGAACGCAATGTTTCGAGTGGAGTTAGAGAACGGCCACAAAGTGTTGGCGCACATCTCAGGAAAGATGCGCATGCACTACATCCGTATTCTTCCCGGCGACAAAGTCCAGGTTGAACTCACTCCCTACGACCTCACCCGAGGTCGTATTACCTACCGCTTCAAGTGAGATCGCAATGAAAGTACGCCCAAGCGTTAAAAAAATTTGTGAAAAGTGCAAAGTCATTCGTCGTCACGGGCGTGTAATGGTGATTTGCGAAAACCCCCGGCACAAGCAGCGCCAGGGCTAAGAAAGTCAACGAAGGAAAGCTAAACACATGGCACGTATTGCTGGAGTCGATATCCCACGCGAAAAGCGTTTGGAGATTTCGTTGACATACATTTTTGGAATTGGTCGTTCCACTGCAGAGAAAATCTGTGCAGATACAGGACTCGACATCAACACACGCGTGCGTGATCTCACAGAAGACGAGATCAATCGCATTCGTGGTTGGGTAGATCAAAACATCACCGTTGAAGGTGACTTGCGCCGCAATGTTCAACAAGACATCAAGCGCAAAATTGAAATTGGCTGTTTGCAAGGCGTTCGCCATCGCAAAGGTTTGCCAGTTCGTGGTCAGCGTACGCACACCAATGCACGCACACGCAAGGGTCCTAAGAAGACAGTTGCGAACAAGAAGAAGGCAGTGAGATAACACATGGCTAAGCCAGCAGCAGGTGGACGTCGTCCACGCAAGCGCGAGCGCAAGAACGTCACCTCGGGTGTCGTGCACATCAAGAGCTCGTTCAACAACACAATCGTTTCCATCACAGATGCAGAAGGCAATGTCATTGCATGGGCATCTTCTGGCGGAGTGGGCTTCAAGGGTTCACGCAAGTCAACTCCTTTTGCTGCACAGATGGCAGCAGAGAAGGCCGGCAAGGCTGCGATGGAGCATGGTCTTCGTCGCGCCGAAGTACACGTGAAAGGACCAGGTTCTGGTCGTGACACCGCACTTCGTTCCATTCAGAACCTTGGTATCGAAGTATCAGGAATTAAAGACGTCACCCCGGTACCGCACAACGGTTGCCGTCAGCCAAAGCGTCGGAGGAGCTAATCATGGCCCGCTATACCGGACCGAAGGTGCGCATCTCGCGTCGCCTCAATACAAATATTTTTGAAAACGCAAAGGGCTCAAAAGCTCTTGATCGTCGTCCATTCCCACCAGGTGCACACGGCCGCACACGCCGTCGCAGCGCCGGTAGTGAATACCTCGCTCAAATGCAAGAGAAGCAGAAGGCTAAGTACATCTACGGTGTACTCGAGCGTCAGTTCCGTCGCACCTACGAAGAGGCAAACCGTCTTGCGGGCCCAACTGGTGAAAACCTGTTGCGTTTGTTGGAGCTTCGTCTCGACAACATCGTGTTCCGTGCAGGTTGGGGATCCACACGTCCACAAGCACGCCAGTTCGTGAACCACGGTCTCATTTTGGTTGATGGCAAGCGCGTCGACATTGCGTCGTATCGCGTGAAGCGTGGTCAAGTTATTTCTTTGTCACCTAAGGCAAAAGAAATGATTCAGATTCAACACAACATCGACACTCTTGATCGTGCACTCGTTGGTTGGCTCGAAGCTGGTGACAAGCAAGTCACCGTGCGCGACCTTCCACAGCGTGAGCACATTGATGTACCCGTCCGCGAGCAGCTCATCGTTGAGCTTTACTCGAAGTAACCACCAGTCTTTTCAGAGGAGAACACCATGCTTGTTATCCAGCGCCCTTCAGTCGAAGCCATTGGCGACGACCATCCCACACGCCAGCGCTTTGCTGTTGGTCCACTCGAGCCAGGCTTTGGTCACACCATTGGTAACTCGTTGCGCCGCACACTGTTGTCGTCCATTCCCGGTGCTGCAATCACCACAGTGAAGTTCGACAATGTCGAACACGAATTCACCACCATTAAGGGAATGACCGAAGACGTCACAGAGTTCATCATGAACTTGAAAGACATCGTTGTGCAGTCCACCAGCGAAGAAGCAGTTGTTGTGCGTGTTGATGTCAACGGCCCAGCAACACTTACTGCTGGCGACATTCAAGTACCAACAGGCGTCGACATCTTGAATCCTTCTTTGCACCTCGCAACACTTAATGCAGGAGCATCATTGGCACTCGATATCACCATCGAGCGCGGTCGCGGATACTTGTCCACCGACCGTGATGCAGAGAGCCGCATCATTGGAGTCATCCCCATCGATGCGATCTTCTCGCCAGTGCGTCGTGTGATGTTCGATGTAGAGCCCACACGTGTTGCGCAAAGCACAAACTACGACCGCCTTGTTCTCGACATTGAAACAGATGGTTCAATTTCTCCACGTGAAGCACTTGCATCTGCTGCTGCAACACTTCGTTCATTGGTTGACCTCATCGCAACTTTGTCCGAGGAGCCACAAGCACTTGAGTTGAGTGAGCCCATTGGTGCCAACGTCGGTGTTCCCGACTTGGATCTCCCCATTGAAGATCTCGACCTCAGCGAGCGTCCACGTAACTGCCTCAAGCGAGGACAGGTCAACACAATCGGAGAGCTCTTGTTGAAGAGCACCGACGATTTGTTGAACATCACAAACTTTGGTCAAAAGAGCCTCGATGAAATCATCCAGAAGCTCGACGAGCGCGGATTATCTCTGCGCGCATAATTCAGGAATTCAAGGAGCATCACAATGGCAACACCACGTCGCGCACCACGCTTCGGCGGCAGTGCATCTCATCAGCGTTTGCTGATGGCGAATATGGCTGCATCACTGTTTGCTGCAGAAGGAATCGTCACTACCGAGGCGAAAGCTAAGGCACTGCGTCCTATTGCAGAAAAACTCATCACCAAGGCCAAGAAAGCCCAAGAAGAAGGTCCAATGCGAGTTCATCGCATTCGCCAAATTCAGGGTTACTTGGGTGACAAGGAAATGACCAACAAGTTGGTCAATGAAGTTGCACCTCGGTACACAGCTCGCAATGGCGGCTACACCCGCATCTTGAAGCTGGGAACACGCCAAGGTGACGCAGCGCCAATGGCGCGCATCGAACTGGTCTGATGACACCACCGGTCATGGAACCGGATAATCATTTTTCTGACGGACCCGCGCTTGCGCGGGTCCGTTTGTTTGTTACCTATCACGGTGCTTTTTTTCATGGCTTTGCGTCAAACAACGAGTCGCCCACAGTGGAAGATGCTCTTGTTGCGGCAATGTCCACGATTACGCGCATACCTGTGCGCATAAGTACTGCAGGCCGCACTGACGCAGGTGTGCATGCACGACAACAAGTGATTTCCCTCGATATTCCTTCGAATACACATCTTGAATCGTTTGTGCGCGGAGTGAATTCTTTGTGTGCTCCCAATGTTGCTGTCTCAGATGCTCAATGGATGGATGATTCATTCGATGCTCGACGTAGTGCGACATGGCGCCGCTATCGCTACTTCGTGTGTAATCAACCCACTCCCAATCCACTCGTCAAAGATTTTGCGTGGTACGTGCATCGACCTTTGTCGGTGCCATTGATGAATCTGGCGGCCGATGCATTCGTGGGTCACCATGATTTCTCTGCGTTCTGCCGCCGAGAACCAACACCAGAGGGGGCCGAACCCAAGTCGATGATGCGCTATCTGTTGGATATCGCATGGCACGACGAAGGGGAGGGGAATTTGGTGTGTGAAATTCGGGCTAATGCTTTCTGCCATCAGATGGTGCGTGGCATGGTGGGGTTCTTGGTGGATGTAGGCCTCAAGAAGCGTCCACCCAGCGATGCAATGGCAGTTCTTCTGGCCAAAGATCGTGCCCATGGGTCACGGGTAGCCCCGGCCCATGGGTTGGTGCTGTGGGATGTGGGCTATGAGGGCACCCGCCTGCATCCCTAGGGCCCCAGAGATGAGACTCACATCTTGTGAAGTGGCTCCCGGTTCGCGGTTGCCGTAGGCACATTTGCGCCCCTATCCTTAACAAGCCCCAGTAAATGGGGTTCAGGCGGTCCACGTGGGCCCCTATCAAGGAAGTCTCATGCGTACCTATTCTCCAAAAGCAAGCGAAATTCAGCGGGCTTGGCACATCGTTGATGCCGAAGGTCTCGTTCTTGGTCGTCTGTGCACAGAAGTTGCACGTATCTTGCGTGGCAAGCACAAGCCAGTCTTTGCTCCACACATGGACATGGGCGATCACGTCATCATCATCAATGCATCAAAAATTGTGATGACCTCTGGCAAGTCTGAAAAGAACATGGTGTACACCTACTCTGGTTACCCAGGTGGTCTCAAGAGTGAGACATACCAAAACCTTCTCGACCGTAAGCCAGCTGATGCGATCACTCGTTCAGTTGCAGGCATGCTTCCCAAAGGACCACTTGGTCGTCAGATGGTGAAGAAGCTCAAGGTGTATGCCGGACCAGAACATCCGCACGCTGCACAGTCCCCCGTAGTTCTCGATCTCAGCGCTGCTAAAGCACGCTGATACAACAAGGAGTCGTTGTGGCGAACACACCCATCACCCAAACAACAGGTCGTCGTAAAGAAGCAGTTGCTCGCGCCGTTCTTCGTCATGGAACAGGAAAGATCACTGTGAATGGCAAGCCCATCGAGGCGTACTTCACAACTGCAGCACAGCGCATGGTTGTCACCGAAGCATTGCGTGTCACCGAGCGTGAACAGCAGTTCGACATCGACGCAAACATTTTTGGTGGTGGCGTAAGTGGTCAAGCTGGAGCATTGCGTATGGCAATCGCTCGCACCTTGTTGGAGTTTGATCCTGAGTCACGTCCCGTGTTGAAAAAAGCCGGACTTCTCACTCGCGACTCACGTCGCAAGGAAAGCAAGAAGTACGGCCTCAAGAAGGCGCGTAAGGCGCCACAGTTCACCAAGCGCTGATGCGTGTTCGGCGCCTATATGGCGTCGTGTCATAAGGAATACTCACACATGTTGCACTTCGGTACCGATGGTGTTCGTGGTGTCGCATTAGAAGAGCTCACTGTTGAACTTGTACGTGATCTTGCGCGTGCTGTTGCAAGAGTTTTGCAACCCACCGGAATTGTGGTGGGACGCGATACACGCGAGAGCGGTCTGGCATTTGAGCGTTCCATCATTGAAGGTTGTGCATCTGAAGGTGTAGCTGTGCATCTCTTGGGCGTATGCCCCACGCCGGCAATTGCCTTTGCAGCAGAACGTCATGGCTGGGTCGGCATCGCGATTACTGCATCGCATAATCCTTGGAGCGACAACGGCATCAAAGTTTTTGCTTCGGGTGGTCACAAATTAGACGATGCAGAACAAATCGACATCGAACGCGAGTGGCATTCATTGATTACAGATGCATCACCTACGTCCATGGGAACAGTGCACGATGCAGTCCATGTCATTGACGAATACGTGGCACATCGCACCCATGTTGTGGGGCAATCTTTAGGTGGCCTCACGGTGGTATTGGATTGCGCTAACGGTGCAATGTCTGATGTTGCACCTGCAGCGTTCCGTGCAGCAGCAGCACATGTCATTGTGATGGCTGATCAACCCAATGGCCGCAACATCAACGATCGTTGTGGTGCAACTTCTCCGCAGTTGTTGGCACAAAAAGTAGTTGCCGAAGGTGCCGATCTAGGAATTGCATTCGATGGTGACGGTGACCGCATCATCGCAGTCTCGCGCACAGGCAACATTGTTGATGGTGACTACATCATGGCAATTGCGGCAAGGGATCTCTCTGAACGTGGGTTGTTGCGAAACAAAGGTGTTGCCGTCACAGTGATGACCAATCTTGGTTTTCATCGTGCGATGGCACAATGCGGAATTGACGTCATTGTGACACCAGTAGGTGACCGCTCTGTGTTAGCGGCACTAGATGAATACGACTTAGTTCTTGGTGGAGAACAAAGTGGACACATCATTCATCGTGCACACGCCACAACGGGCGACGGTGTTCTTGCGGGCTTGATGTTGATGGAGTATCTCGCACGCGCTCAAGTCTCCCTCGATGAAGCAGCGTCAATGATGCAGTCCTATCCACAAGTGTTGGTGAACGTGCGTACGGGTGAGCGAGTGCATGATCCGATGTCTGCACTTGGTGATGCAGTTGCAAGTATTGAGACAGAACTTGGCGCAGATGGGCGCGTACTAGTGCGATCATCGGGCACCGAACCACTTGTGCGAGTGATGGTGGAGGCCAGCACTGATGCGATTGCACAAGAAAAGGCACTGGTTTTGGCCAATATCTTGGTGGGTGCTTACGGGGGCACTATCGAGGGTGCCCACTAGTGCGCTAGTGGCTGTCGGTAACCTAGATATCCATGTGCGGCATTGTTGGCATCCTTTCTTGTCCAAGCCACAGGCATGCCCCTGATCCCAAGGAACTTGTTGCGCTTTTAGATTCTGCGGTGGGTGTTGCCACCAATCTGGAATCGGCTGCCGAAATTCTTGAACAACTCGACCAGCTTCTTCGTGGTGATGCTGGAGTCATTGCACTCGCCGGGAATCTCTCCTTGGCCAATGACATCGTCACACGGCTGAACATCCTCGACGAGGTTGTAGATACAGAAGAAGCGCGCATTGATGAGATGCATGTTGATTCGCTCTCGCTTGATAAAGCGGTAGCACGAGTATCCCGTGTGCGGGATGCACTATGGGCAATTCGTCGTGACCGCTTGCGCACCGCCGATGCCGTACATGCACTTGCTGGACGTGGGGCAACAGAGTCGAGCATTGTGGGTTACTTGAGTATTCAGCAAGCTCTTTCGGCGATTGATCGTATGGAAGTGCGCGGACGAGACTCCGCTGGCATCAGCGTCATCGTGTCGACACCTGAATTACACAATGCACCCGCTGATGTCGTTGATGCAATTGCACAACGTGGACGCGATCCGTTGTTTACGAATCGAAGTGTGCGCTATAGCGGAAGCACTGTTGTATTTGTATACAAAGCCGCTGCCGAAATTGGTGAGTTGGGCGACAACACCCGACACATGCGCGCCTCGCTTGCTGCAGACGACTTGTTGCGGCGAGTACTGAGCCTCAATGGCGCGCGCACATCAGTGTTGGGCCATACGCGTTGGGCAAGTGTCGGAATCATCTCTGAGCCAAATGCTCATCCAGTCACAAGCGAAGAAGTTACGGATGCTCACGCTTCTGTCTCTATGGCTGTTCTGAATGGTGATGTTGATAATCATGCTGATCTCAAGGCGCGTCATAACTTGCGCTTCGCTGATCCGATAACTACAGATGCCAAAGTGATTCCCGCACTTGTGGATCGCGGAAGAACTGCAGGCATGGACACACTTGATGCCTTCTTGAATGCAGTGACTCAATTTGAGGGGTCAGTTGCCATTGGCTATTGCGCAGCAGATGAAACCCAAGACATGTACTTGGCTTTGCATGGCAGTGGACAAGGTCTGTACGTGGGTCTTGCCGAGGATCGTTTCATTGTTGCGAGCGAGCCCTACGGCACTGTGGAAGAAACCATGGATTTTGTGCGCCTTGATGGTGAGACACCTCGTGACCCCTCCCAACCATCAACCCGCGGACAAGTTGTGCGCCTCAACGCAGAAAAGGCTGGGACCCTCGCCGGCATGTCGATGTATGCCTATGACGGCACACCCATTGAGTTGTCCGCAAAAGACGTCGTGCGCGCAGAGGTCACTACTCGCGATATCGACCGTGGAGATTTTGCTCATTTCCTTCTGAAGGAAATCAATGAGGCTCCACGTAGTTTCAGGAAAACAATTCGCGGTCGCACAGAAATTCTTGATGGAGTGCTTGTTCCCGATCTTGATGATTCGACGTTGCCGACGTCGGTTCTTCGTCGTCTCGCAGATGGGTCTATTTCGCGCATCCGCATTATCGGACAAGGAACGGCCGCTGTTGCGGGCACATCTCTTGTTCCTGTATTGACGTCATTGCTGAATTCCTCAATTCATGTGGAAGCGTTGACGGCAACAGAGCTTTCTGGTTTTGCGATGGAGCAAGACATGTCCGACATGTTGGTCATTGCGGTGAGCCAAAGTGGCACCACAACCGACACCAATCGCACAGTAGATCTCGTGGCTTCGCGTGGAGCAGCAGTTCTTGCCATCGTTAATCGTCGTGGCAGTGAATTAGCAAGCAAAGCCCATGGTGTGTACTACACATCTGATGGTCGCGATGTAGAGATGAGTGTCGCCAGTACAAAGGCGTTCTATGCACAAGTTGCAGCCGGCGCCGTATTGTCCTGTGCAATTGCTCGCGCCACTGGCACATCTGATCCACAGCGCATGCATCACATTCTGTCGTCGCTCATTGCCATGCCCGATGCAATGGAGAAAGTGATTTCTCAGCGCGAAGAAATTGGTGACATTGCTCGTCGTTTCGCACCTGCGCGACGTTATTGGGCAGTTGTGGGTAGCGGACCGAACACTGTGGCGGCTCACGAAGTACGTATCAAACTTTCAGAATTGTGTTACAAGTCCATCTCATGTGACATCACTGAAGATAAAAAACATATTGACTTGTCGTGCGAGCCATTGATTCTGGTGTGTGCTGCCGGCTTGGCAGAAGGTACTGCCACCGATGTGGCTAAAGAAGTCGCCATCTTCAAAGCACACAAAGCTCTTCCCATTGTGATTGCCACTGAAGGTGAGACTCGATTTGATGCTGCATCTGCTGTGGTATCGGTACCAGTTACTGATCCGGCGGTTGCGTTCGTGCTGTCGGCAATGGTGGGGCATTTGTTTGGTTACGAAGCAGCTCTTGCCATTGACGATCTCGCCAAACCATTGCGTCAAGTGCGCGAAGTAGTGGAACTGATTGTGGGTCGTGGCGGCACCGGTGATGATGTGCTCGAACGCGTGGAGCGAGAGATTGTCCCTGTTGCTCAACAGTTTTTTGCAGCACTGCATACAGGGCAGTACGACGGAAATCTTGAAGCGTCAACTGCAGTACGCATTGTGTCGTTGTTGCGCCTTCTAATGGGACCACATCCTCTACAGGCCTATCAGCGTGAAACTGGTCGTGTTGCATCGCCGGCAGTTTTGTTGGATGACCTTGTCTCAGGGCTCACACGTGGCATTGATGAATTGACACGCCCTGTTGATGCCATCAAGCACCAAGCAAAGACCGTGACGGTAGGAATTTCTCGTAGCGAAGAAGGACTGTTAGATCGAGCGTTGGTGCAAGCAGTTCTTGAATCTGGTGCGGCTCGCGAACAGGTGCCCTATGAAACGTTGAAGGTATTGGCTGCATTGGATGCTGCAGTGGAATCTGTAAATGGTTTTACTCGGTATGCAATCACGGGAGAACCAGAATCTGGAACTGCAACAGTGTCAATTGTGGAACGTGGTGGTCTTGCACGCGAGTTGACCTCACGTGTAGAAACAAACTCGGCACTCATGGGTACAAAGAGACGAGTGGCTGCCGAACAACAATTGCTTGTTGCCAAAGGACGCAAAGATGGTCGCACAGTGATTTTTGTCCCTGAGGTGAAGGGATCAACCACAGTGGGAATCACACTCTTGCACGTC
>WLGS01000064.1 GCA_009703125.1 Actinomycetota bacterium | reverse complement strand
TCAGGCAATTACCTCAACGATTCGTTGGGCAACTGCGATTGATCAACCATTCACCGAGAGAATTGAGACGTCAATCTCTCCGGGAATAAGCGATATCTCTTAGTCTTCAGAGACTGTGATGGTCACGCTATTGATGACCACATCTTCAACGGGGCGATCGCCGCGTGCTGTGGGAACCTTTTGCATGGCATCCACAACATCCAAACCTTTGACAACTTGACCAAAGAGTGAATATGCGGGGGGCAACTGAGCTCCACTTGGTCCGCTGATCAAGAAGAACTGTGAGCCATTTGTATTTGGTCCTGCGTTAGCCATTGCCAAAGAACCGATCTGGTATTGACCAGGCTGTGGCAATTCATCTTCAAAGCGATAGCCAGGGCCGCCTGTGCCAGTTCCTGTGGGATCGCCACCTTGACACACGAAACCATTGATGATGCGGTGGAAAATGATGCCGTCGTAATAGTGATAGGCAGCCAAATACACAAAGCTGTTCACTGTCTTTGGAGCACGTGCTGCATCAAGTGCAATCACCAATGTTCCCATTGATGTTTCCATGGTGGCTGTGTAGCGCTTCGAAGGGTCAATACCCATGGGCGGTGCCGAAGGAAATTTCTGTGTTTTGGGGGCAGATCCATCAAGTGGTGGGAATGGCAAAGTCATAGAAGTGAGGCTACAAGTGTTCACCATGGTCGCCTCGTTGGTATTCGACAACATCCAACGCCTACGATGGCAAAGATGAATCCCGATAGCCCTCTCGATCTCGACGCAATGGAACAAGATCTTTCTGACGTGGAGAAAGCACTAGAGAGACTCGATAACAATTCCTATTGGACAGATGAGTCCACAGGTGCACCCATTGAGCCGAGCTATCTTGCGGAAAATCCCACAGCGCGCCGTAACCCGACGCACTCGTAGCAGCGATTTAGTTTTCGCGAAGCTTCGCCAACAAGCGAAGGATCTCTAGATACAGCCACACCAATGTGACGGTGAGACCAAGTGCGCAGTACCACTCCATATGGGCGGGCAACTTGTTGGCAACACCTTGTTCGATCATGTCGAAGTCAAGGGCCAATGTGAATGCAGCCAAACCGGCAACGAACACGCTAAACAGAATTCCCATCGGTGATGCGTCGTTGATGAATGAAGGCATGCTGCCAAACATTCCCAACACGAATGAGACCAAGTAGAAAGCCATTAAGCCGAGAAGAGCTCCCATGATGATGCGGCGGAACTTGTCGGTCACGCGAATGATGCGGCTGCGATACAGCAACAACATCACAACGAAAACACCAAGTGTGGCTCCAATTGCCTGGGTCACAATGCCGTCGTACTGCTCTGAATAGGCCCGGCTAATTGCACCCAACACCACGCCTTCTGCAAGTGCGTACACAGGTGCAGCAAATCTTGCGATATGTGGTTTGAAAGTACCTACAAGAACTGCAATCAACGCGACAACAAAACCGCCAAGGACCCAACCCATTGGAATCTGTACCAATTCACCGGGGGCTGGTGCATCAATGGACATCCATGTCACGGTGGCCGACGCCAAGATCAGCACCAACAACATCAATGTTGCACTTGCGGTGCCCTTCACGGTCATGATGCCGCCATCCCAACGAGAAACGGGACCGTCTGACATGGGTTCAAACTGGGGTGGTGCCCATGTCTGAGAATTATCGGTCGAACCTTGGCGATTGAGATTTCCGAGGCCCATGGCCTTGTCTGTTAACAGTGGGTTTGACATAGCCAAACCTTACTTTTCTTTTGGGTTTTTTGCTTGGCACAGCAGGGGTTTTGCGATTGTTCGCTTTCCACAGTTGCGCATCAGTGTGCACTCGGTATCCTGCCCGTATTCGCGTGTTTCGACGCGTCGCTATATAAATAGGTGAGGTTTTACGTGGCAAAGGACAGGATCGATCGCGACGAAGAAGACCTCGTCAGGCTCTACCTCACCGACATCGGTCAGTACGCCCTTCTCACCAAAGACGACGAAGTACGCCTTGCGAAAGCGATTGAAGCAGGAAAGCTTGCCACCGAAGAAATGGCTGCAAACCCCAATGTGGCTGCGCCAAAGCGTCGTGAATTGCGCAAAGCAATTCGTGATGGCGAAATCGCCGAGCGAGCATTCGTGCAATCAAACCTTCGTCTTGTGGTCTCTATCGCAAAGAAGTATCAAGCATCGGGCTTGCCCCTTTTGGATCTCATTCAAGAAGGCAACCTCGGCCTCATGCACGCAGTAGAGAAGTTCGACTGGCGCAAAGGATTCAAATTCTCCACATATGCCACCTGGTGGATTCGCCAAGCAATCACCCGCGGTATCGCAAATACAGGTCGCACCATTCGTCTCCCAGTTCATGCGGGCGACACGCTTGCGCGTTTGCAAAAAGCACGCTCTCGCCTCGAGTTGAAGTACGGCCGCCCAGCGACATTGGCTGAACTTTCAAAAGAAGTTGAGATGCCAGAAGACAAAGTCACCGAAGCATTGCGCTTTGCTGCTGAACCGTTGTCATTGTCTGAACCATTACGCGAAGACGGCGATGCCGAGTTGGGCGATGTGGTGGAAGACCGTTCTGCGGAATCACCTTTTGAAACTGCTGCAACAGCATTGTTGCCAGAAGAGATTCAGCGATTGCTCGCACCTCTCGATGAACGTGAGCGAGAGATTCTCCGTTTGCGCTTCGGTCTTGATGGAAGTGGTGAAGGACGCACACTGGAAGAAGTGGGAGAACACTTCAACCTCACACGTGAGCGCATTCGCCAGATTGAAGCTCGCGCGATGAGCAAACTGCGTCACCCATCATCTGATACTGGTGCACGCGACTTATTGTCCGTCTAAGAAAATCTCACGCCTTTTGTGGCTGATTCGGGAATGCAATTCGTATAACGCCGTCAATAACGGATACGAATCCCACACCGAACATCACCGGAATCCACACGCGCGCCAACCATGGTTGGTCGAGGCCTGGTACGTACGCGGCACGTACTTGATCTATGCACAGCCATGCCGCAACAATCAATGTGGCACCTGCACCAGCATTAAGTGAGACTGCAACGAGTGCACCGTTTTTCTGAAAACGTGGCAACAAGGATGCACTGGCGATGGCACAAGCTGCCACCGAGAACAGCACAAGAACCGGCGTAATGCGCGCTCCATGAGGAAGGCCGTAATACTCGAGTGCTCCCACAATGATTCCTACAAGTGAGACCACCGCAACTACAGCAAAGAAGCCTTTACGTTGTGCAATAGACAATCCCACTGCAAGAAGAAGTGCACCAAGACCAAAGAGCCACCATGCGACAGAGGCCTTCTCGCGAATGTACAGCGTGCCGCTTACCGTAACGTTCTCACCATTCACCACAATGGGAATAGCAAACGAATGCACTGTGCCTTTGTCATCTATCGCTGCTGGCTTCAATGGACTCATCCAATGGGAGCGATGATCGTGCCACATGGCAATTCCATTTGTCGCAATTGTGCGCCATATTGGAGTTGGTGACGCTTCAAAAGATGAATAATCCACATTGCCGTAGCGTTCGCTATTTAACAAGGTGGTGACTGAACCATCATTAATCTGCACAACACCCGAGGCGTCAATCTTGAGATACGGCTCACCTTCGTAACCTGGTACCTCCACACTGACCCCCACAGTTTCGACTCGTATGAAGGTGTCAGAGCCCACAACGGATATCGAGACTCCAGCGGGCAATGCAGGCACTACCGATTCAATGACCGACACGGTGTCACGTGGCTGCACCGCATCACCAGAGCCAATATGGGCCGGAGCCAAGGGCATCAACGACACAAGGCCCAGCAAAATACGCACACCCAAACGGTACCTGTTGTGAGGCTGTGGTTCCCTAGTCTGTGTCGATGAGCACAGCCGACAAAGACCTCGTTTTATTGGTCAGCGACAACGTGTGGAAACGAGAAGGTGAACGCATTCTTGCCCTCTCCCCCTCTCTCCAACCCCTCATCTATGAAGGCAACGAACCACTTCCCGACGATGTGCTCGCCACCATAGACATTGCATTTTTCTCCAGCGATGTCTGGCCTGATCGTTCACGGGGCATTGTGTTGTCCATCATGAAAGCGCCACATCTGAAGTGGTTACATACATTTTCTGCCGGAGTCGATAGTCCATTCTTTATTCAATTAATGGAACGAGGAGTACGAGTAACAAATTCCTCGGGTGCAACGGCATCTCCTATTGCACAGACTGCAATTCTGTACATGTTGGCACTTAGTCGAAATGTGCGCGCATGGTTTGAACATCAAAACAACAAACAGTGGGAACGGCATGATTTCAACGAACTCGATGGTGCCCGTCTTGCAGTCATTGGCATGGGCCCCATCGGATATGAAATTGCGCGTCTAGGCGTTGCTCTTCACATGGACGTGGAATCAATACGACGTACTCCTGTCGGCGACGAGCCATGCCCCACATTCGGATTTGATCAACTTAATGAAGTGTTGAGTCGCGCTGATTGGGTGTGTGTCGCCTTACCTCTTACTCCTGACACTCGCGAGATATTTCACCAGGAGCGTTTCGTACAGATGAAACAAGGAGCGCATTTCATCAACGTGGGTCGAGGTGAACTAGTGAATGAAGACGCACTTGTTCATGCATTACGCACTCATCATCTTGCTGGTGCTGCTCTTGACGTATTTGCCACAGAGCCACTTCCTCCAGAATCTCCGCTATGGGAAATGCCAAATGTAATTATCACCCCACACAGCTCTGGTGCCTCAACCTCTGCCGGTTTACGCAGCGAGAAGATCTTTGTGCACAACTTGGCTCACTACATTGCGGGCCAACCAATGACCAACGAAGTCACCTTGTAGCAATCTTCCTGCTCCTAGTTGACTGACGTACACATCGCCTCGAATTATCGAGGAGGTTGTTTGTGTCGGTTTTATTCATGTCGCCCAAAGGTGGCAACTGCACCACTGTGACCGCATCTGCGGCAGCACTGCTGTCAGCAATGAATGGGCGTCACACGTTGTTGATTGATTTATGTGGCGATGTGCCCGCAACTCTTGGTATGGCAGAGCCCACACGGCCAGGAATAAATGATTGGCTTGCCGAACACAATTCCTCAGATGCCGCATCAATGGTGTTGCTGGGTGAACCCGTCATCGACGGACTTGTCGTTGTTCATCGGGGAAGCAAATTTGTAGATGGTCAGCCTCGGTGGCGCCAACTTGCCGATGCACTCAGCAGCCTTCCTCACACTGTGATCGTCGATGCGGGAAATGGATTTATTCCTGCAGAAATCGCACAAAGTGTGAGTGCGGTCACCATGGTCACAAAGCCCTGCTATCTCAGTTTGCGACGCGCCACCACAATGCCACGACCTCACAATGTTGTGGTGGTACGCGAGGAAGGAAGGGCCCTCACTACTGCTGATGTGGGAAATGTCTTAAACGTTCCTGTTGTGGCCGAGGTTCCACATAGTGCAGCCATAGCACGAGCTGTTGACGCTGGCCTCTTGCCTGCACGGGTGGAGCAGCTGTTCGGTGCGCACTTTTCCCAACTACTCACTCCATGAGTGTCGGCCTAGGGCCACTTCAGGAATATCTCTCACATCCAGACACCAATGAAGTCATGGTGGTACATGGCACCGAGGTGTGGGTGGAAGACCGAGAGGGATTACGTCATGTCCAGTCACTTCACAGCCAACAAGTAACCGATTGCATCGAGCACATTGCACGGATATCGGGGCGCCGCGTTGATCTCTTGCACCCAGTCCTAGATGCACGACTCGATGACGGCACTCGCGCATGTGTGGTGATTCCGCCCATCTCGCTTACTGGCGTCTCTATTAACTTGCGGAAATTCCCCTCTCGGGTTCTTCCATTAGCGGCTTTTGGCCCTCAAGAATGCAGCGAAATAGTGCGTCAGCTGGTTGCAGAGAAAAAGAATGTCGTTGTGTCTGGTGAGACATCATCAGGAAAAACATCACTGCTCTCATCGGTGGCGCATGTCTTTGCACCACACGAACGCATCATTTGCGTGGAAGACACTTCTGAGTTGCGCATCACCCATCCTCATGTCGTCCATTTGCAAACGCGTCTTCCAAATTCCGAAGGAGCAGGTGAAGTCACCCTGCAACATCTCGTACGCACGTCGCTTCGTATGCGCCCAGATCGACTTCTCGTGGGTGAAGTGCGCGGAGCCGAAGCAATCGACATGGTGCTCGCGTTGACATCTGGGCATCGTGGTTGTTGGTCCACCGTGCATGCAACCGATGCATCCCACACAGTTAGGCGTTTAGCCAACATCATCGTGCGGGATGCTCCTCAATGGGAACCTGATTATGTAGAGAATCTTGTACGTCACGCCACAGATGTAGTGATTCACATGGTGCGCGACGCACATGGCCGACGCCGCATCAACGAAATTGTTACGGTCACAGAAAAAACACCCGTTTATCTGTATGGCCCTGCATGCCCCGAGAAAACTCAATAGCCCATGTTCGTCTCAATCGTGAGCGCCGCCGTATCTTTCGTGGCGCTTGTGTGTTGGCTACATCCACGCTTCACCACTTTTGTAGATCGACGTCTGACAGTGTCTCGACTCTCGGCTTCATCATGTATGGCCAATAGCAATGTCGTGGCGCATCCCATTTCTAGTTCTGTGAATCAAAAGAATCCTTCTCCACACTTCGCTACATCCATTGACATGGTGGAAGAGCTCATCCGACTTACCCGATCCGGCATTCACGCACAAGATGCATTGTCTGAAGTATGTGCTCGTAACGAGTTGCTCTCTTCGCACTTCGCCACTTCTCGGGCAATGCATAAGACATCAGTTCCTGAGATTCTCCACTCGTGTGCCGAACTTTGTGAGAAGGCACACCAACATGATGAGGCCCAAATGTGCAACATGCTGAAGGCTTCCTTTGTGCATGGAGTATTCATTCCTGCTGCACTAGAGCACGTACGTACTGCTTTGCGTACACGTCACGCCATTCGCGCCGATATTCGCACTGCTTCTGCTCAAGCTACGTTCACTGTGCGAATCCTCACACGCTTGCCCATCATTGCGTGTGTCATTTTGCTTGCGTCCTCGCCAGCCATGCGTCATCGCCTCTTTCATCTCTCTACCCTTGTCATCCTTGCCCTCGGTTTTGCACTAAATCGAATGGGGGCTTTGTGGATTCGCGCATCAATTGCCCGCACCGTGAATCGTCCCGTTGATGAAACAATCGTGTTGGCCGAACACCTCGCTGCCTCACTCCGTGCGGGATGCTCCCTGACAGATGCACTACAACGCTGGGATGATGTCTCACCTAGAGGAACAGCAGTATCTCAAGCAATGAGTCGTGGAGAACGGCTAGAACATGCGGTGAATCATCTCCCACAGACTTCTGCGGGATATCGGCTTGCACACACAATTCTCTCGAGCCATAAAGATGGTCTCCCCGTAGTGAACACTGTGCATCGACTTATGAGCGATGCACATAGTGACATGCGCAGTGCCACTGACACTTTGATTCGACAACTCCCCAGTCGCCTGTCGGCTCCCTTGGTGTTATGTATCTTGCCGTCATTTCTCATCATCGCAGTAGTGCCACTCATGTTGCATAGTCTTGGCCAACTTGGCCCCGCACTTTCCCCTGCCCTCACTGCAGTCCCTTAACACGAAAGAGCATCATGTCTTCTTTACTTCATCGCATTCATTCACGTTGTCTATGGCATGTTGTGTCGCGCGCACACGTCATGGGTCAACGTGGCCAAGCGACCACCGAATACGCACTGATTTTGCTGGTTGCAGCAGTGATTGCGACATTGGTCATCGCATGGGCCACCTTGGGTGGAGGTTCAGGCCGTATCGGCGAACTTTTTGACACGATCTTCGAGGGGATTTTGCAGCGTGCCGAACCCGGAACGGAATAACTCGCGCGGACAATCAACTATTGAGTTCGCATTTATTGCGCCGATGGTGCTGGGGTGTGCCGTACTTCTCGTGGCCACCACAGTGGTCTGCCTTCAGGTCATTCAGTTACACGATGTGGTGCGCACCACCACTCGAGTTGCTGTCACCACCAATGACCCAAAGACATATGCACTCGAGATGGCCACACAGTTGAATCTGGATATCACCGTGGAGGACGACCTAGAAACCGGGATGGTGACACTTCATGCCACTCGGAGAACCCGCTTACCCCTCTGGGGTGGGCTCTCTAAGTTGCTGGGTTTGCAGGCCACTGTCACCATGATGCGCGAGTCCCCGCCCGTACTGTCGCGGTGAGGCGTTAGCGTGACGTCATGGATATGGAACTGCGTCGCGCCCTTATTGGTCACCGACAAGTTCTTGTAGTGACTGGTGATGTAGATCTCGTGTCATTGCCTCGGTTCAACGATGCCCTGTTGAGATTTATTGGTGAATTCCCTGGCGACACCGTTGCCATTGACCTTGATGGCACAGGACTGATTGAAGATGCAGCATTGGGATTGTTGCTCGGTACGGCAGGACGAGCGCGTCTTGCACAGGGTGATGTCGTGGTGGTGGCCACTGAAACTCGTTTGCGGGCACGTCTTGCTGTCACAGGGTTCGACCGTGCGCTGACTGTAGCTAACAACATTTCTGGTTCATGACCGCACGCCGCACTATTTGGGTCTTTGGAGATCAACTCAACACATCACTTGGTGCATTCACCGATGCAGACCCTCAACACGATGTGATTTTGATTGTTGAATCACACAAGAAAATCTCGTCACGCCCATGGCACCGCCAGCGACTTCACTTTCTCATCTCCTCAATGCGTCACTTCGCTCAAGACCTACGCAATCTCGGTTACACAGTGGATTATCAAGTGGCCCCCACAATGGCGGCGGGTTATCAACAACACGTATCTCAATTCACACCTGTAACAGTGATTGCATCAGAACCAAATAGTTATGCCGCTCGGCAGCTTTTGACATCGCTGTCTGTTGCCACTGTTCCCTCACATCAGTTCCTCACACCCTCGGGTGATTTTGCAGCATGGGCTTCTACTCGTAAGTCACTCAAAATGGAAGACTTCTATCGACGCCAACGCACCCGCTTGGGATACCTCATGGATGGCACAGAACCCGCGGGTGGCCAGTGGAACTTTGATCATGACAATCGCGAAGGTCCACCCAAAGATGGCTCTCGCCCATGGCCAGCACCACCTGTGAGTGTTTTGGACACTATTGATCATGAAGTAATTGCTGCTCTGCCCGAAAATGCCGTGGGTCATCACCCCACGGGCGTGTGGGCCACCTCGCGTACCGATGCATTGGCGCGGCTTCAGCATTTTGTCGACAATCTTTTGCCCATGTTTGGCCCGCACGAAGACGCCATGGTTTCTGACAACTGGCACCTCGCGCATTCCATGTTGTCGCCGTATCTCAACAATGGATTACTTCTTCCCGGAGAAGTGTGTGATGCAGTGCAACGTGCCTTTGATGCAGGGCGTGTACCGATTGCCTCGGCAGAGGGATTCATTCGCCAAGTCATTGGGTGGCGCGAATACGTGTGGGGTTTGTATTGGTTGTGGATGCCTGACTACGCAGACATGAATGCACTTGGCGCAACCCGTGCATTGCCACCTGTTTTCACAGATCCCACATCAACACGCATGGCATGTATGTCGGGCTGCGTGGGTGATGTACACGAACGTGCCTGGGCCCATCACATTCCTCGGCTCATGGTGATGGGCAATCTTGCACTCATTGCAGGAGTGAATCCTCAACAGATGACGCGGTGGATGTGGGAGATGTTTATCGATGCAGCCGAATGGGTGATGGTTCCCAATGTGGTGGGAATGTCATTGCATGCCGACGGCGGGATGATGGCCACAAAGCCCTACGCGGGCGGGGGTGCCTACATCGATCGCATGAGTAACTTCTGCAAAGGGTGCACATACGACCGCAAGAAGCGTGTGGGCGATGATGCGTGTCCGTTCACCACTCTGTATTGGGATTTTCTTCTTCGACATGCAGATCGCTTTCAGCGCAACCCACGTATGGCCACACAAATTCGTGCGGCACAAAAACTCTCTGACATTGATGCCATAAAAGACAGAGCGGCCGAAGTCCTCTCTATGTTGGACTCCGGCCGCCTGTAGGGGTCTTTAGAGGTTGTGTTGACGCTGTGCGTCACCCATTCCGCGTGGACCATGTCCGCCGCGACCATGATCATCGTCCATTGGTCCACCTTGTGGTCGTGCCTTATTCACCATGTCATCGAGACGTGACACAAACTTCGCGAGCTTCTCGTCCGCTTCTGCTTGAGTGTGCTTACCCGAGGCAACTTCTTCATCAAGATGAGCCTTGAACTCGGTGGTGAGCACTTCTTTCACTTTGCTGATATCCACATTTTGTGCTTCTGCGATTGCCGCCAGTGACTTACCATCACGCAATTGAGTGACAAGTTCAGCAGTGGTCAGGTTCAACACTGCAGCTAACTCTTCCGATGCTGCTTTGATATGGCCCATCTTGCCGCCAGGGCCGCCCTTGCCTCCAGGTCCACCTTTCATGG
>WLGS01000063.1 GCA_009703125.1 Actinomycetota bacterium | reverse complement strand
TTCACTATCTCGGCTTGTGGATCAACATCATCTAAAACTCAAGATCTTTTTGGCTATGTCCCACCCACCACCAAGGATGTATCCGGAGCATTCATTACGGATGCAGCCACCAATACTCCTTTTTATTTTGTTGCTGCACCTAATGAACTACTGATTGCATATTTCGGCTACACCCATTGTCCAGATCTTTGCCCCACCACTTTGGTTACCATTAAGAACGCCAAAAAGAAGATGGGTGAACTTGCCCAACGTGTAAGTCTCGCAATGATCACCGTCGATCCCGCCCGCGACACAAAAGATGTGCTCCCTCGGTACCTCGCATCACTTAGCGATCGATTTCATGCACTGATTCCTTCCACAGATGCAGAGCTACGCAATGCAGAAAAGATATTCCAAACCACATCATCAGTGACAATCACTAGGGACAAAGTGGATGTCATACACAGCGGCACGGCATATGTCATTAACGACGAAGGTGTCGTAGTGGCCGAATGGCCCTTTGGAATAGACGCCAACTCAATGGCGCATGATCTCACCATTCTCCTCAACAAGAAAGACACAACAACATGAAAACAAAACTGGTAGGACTCATCGCATCACTTGCACTCGTTGCGGGCGTTGCTGCATGTTCCAGTGATGATGCAGCCACGCCTGACAGTCCAGAAATCACAGTGACAGGTCAATGGGCTCGTCAATCACCCATGGCAACCGACATGGGCGCTGCGTACATGATCATTGAATCCGACGCAGAAGATGAACTCGTGGGCGCATCTGTTGATATGAGCGTTGCCATGATGACTGAGGTGCACGAAACCGTCACAGTTGACGGTGGAATGAAGATGCAGGAAGTAAGCAGTATCAAGGTCACCCCCGAGATGCCTATTGAAATGAAGCCAGGCGGATATCACGTGATGTTGATGGGATTAGTGCAACCTCTTGAAGTCGGTCAAACGATTTCAGTCACCTTGAACTTCAGCAAGTCAGGCGACAAGGTCATTGAAGTTCCAGTCCTCGAGGATGCCCCTTGATCACACCTGAGAGTGATGCGCATCCGTCCCGACGAGGTCGTTCTGGAGTGATCGTCGCGATTGCAATCGCGGCGATCACTCCCCTCCTCTTACTGGCTGTGGTGCTCACCAGAGAAACGCCAAGTACCCAAGGATTCGTCATCACAGAAGGCACGCGCGCTGCTCTTGCAGTTGGAAACATCCCCGAAAACGCTCTACCTAGTTCACTGACGCTCCAGGTGGGCGACACCCTAGAAATCACCAACAACGACACCGAAGCACACACATACGCCTTTATTGTGCTGCGGCCTGGCGAAACAGCCCGTCACACATTCCGCCAAGCAGGCGTCTTTATTGGGGCTTGCACCGTCAATGACCATGAGGAAGTGACAATCACCGTGACCTAATGCCAAACTGGAGCCGTGGCTCCGGGCATTGACAATTTTGAACAGATGATGCGCGACAATATTCGCGCTGTCACTGCCTATGCTCGCTCCATCGCCTCACACAGCGATATTGCCGAAGAGGCAGTGCAAGAGACGTTTATTCGTGCATGGCGTTATTCATCCTCCTTCCGGGGAGACTCACCTGTTCTTTCATGGCTGATCACCATTTGTCGTCGTGTCGTCATTGACCTTGGCCAACGTCAGAGTTTCCAGAATCATGATGAGCTGTCAGATTCATTTCACGATTCCACAGATGCACATGAGATCACTGCACTAGTTGATCTTGTCTCTGGTCTTCCCTTACCCCAACGAGAAGTACTGGTGCTGTGCGCAATCTTGGGATTTGATTACGAGACGGCTGCACAAACTCTTTCCATCCCCGTGGGTACTGTGCGTTCGCGTCTAGCGCGCGCTAGAGATGCACTCACTTCTGAGATGCGCAACGCGCTGGCGGTATAGAAATGGCGTCTCTCACGTGTCAACGTGCACGCGAGATAGTACTGATGGATCTTGCTCCAGCAGATGATGTGACCGCAGCCCGTCAACACCTCCTGCATTGCCCACTTTGTGCTTCAGAGACCGCTGATGATGTAGATGAACACGTCATGAATGAAATCAATAGTCGGCGCAAACCCAGCAATCTCATCCTCCGAATACTTTTCGTTGTTTCCGCCGTACAAGCACTTATTGCTCTTCCTTGGATTTTCGGAATTGCATTTCTATGGATAGGAGACAGCGAAGAATCTGTTGCCCATATCACCCGTGATGGAGTTATTGGATTTGTTATTGGCTTGGTGGGTGTTGCAGTAGCACTTCGCCCAGCACTGGCATACTTTGCAATCTCGGTGTGTGCTATTCAGGTTCTCATTCAGATAGCGACCATCGCATTTGATGTCGTAGACAATGACGTATCCCCCACATTTGAACTACTCCATCTCTTGGCGTTGTTTATATTGCTTCTTGTCATTCGAGTTGCCTTTCCACGAAAACGATGAAGAGTTACAAGGAACGCATACATGCGCTTCTTGCGCTAGCCCAACACCCCAACACTCCGCAGGCCGAAGCAGAAACTGCACTTGCCATGGCATCAAAGCTCATGCAGAAACATGGGCTCAGTAACGACGATTTAGATGATCCCACTGCAGAAGCTTCAGTAGAAGTTGTGATGCGTATCCATCGGGTATCTGGTCCTTATCGTGTGCGGCGCGTCAATGTCCTCAATGCGATTGCACTGATGCACTCGTGCATTGGATATCGAGATTTTGATGACGACAATTCATGTGTGATGGTGCTCTACGGCCGAGAAGCCGATATCACCGCGGCATACACACTTTTCTGTGCAGCGGATTTGATGGGTGCGCGTTTGTTGCCCCGAGGTAATCGCACATGGCGCACCGAATGGTGGAATGGATTTCAAAGAGGTATTCAAGAGGCACTACAGAGTGCACGAAATGAATTCGTCTCAGAAACCCCCGGCGCTGGGCTCGTGTTGGCAGACCGCATGACACGTGCACGCGATGAGATGCGCGCATCGGCTCCACCTCTGCGCGGGGGCTACTCCTATGCAGATACCTCCTCGAGTGCCTACAGCAGTGGCAAAAGTGCGGGCCAGGGCTTTTCTACTGGCAGTCGATCCTTTACAAGTGGCGTGAAAGGAGAACTTGGGTGACCGACATCAATGTATTTGTGCAACAAGTACATGACCGTGTGCTGGTCTACCCAAAGTGTTCTCACGAGCAGGGTCTCGTATACGCATGTGAAGATGTGGTGGATGCAACTCTTGGCTCACCGGTGATTGATGCCCGTGTTGCTCGAGACTTTGTGAAATCCGTCTGCCACAGTCAAGACATCGACCCTCCAGAGATTCTGCGAGGACACTCACAAAAGGTACGAGCCACAGCAAATCTAGATTCATGGACAATCTGTGTGCAAGAGCGTAACACCACTTCGTCGGTGTTGCTGCATGAAATTGCCCACCTCTCAGTAGGCGTGGACTCACATGGAGTTCTCTTTCGCGACGAATTGGTGCGATTAATGCGTGCACATGCATCAGTTGATCATGCAGCGCTACTGCATTCATTGTTTCTTCGGCTAGACCTCGACATCGGTCCTTGGGGCGCCAGCGCCCACCAAAAATAGCTACTAAGAATTAAGGAACTCTGTGATGTCGATGAGGGCTTGCGGATCTTGAGCGGTAAACAAATGGCCACCTTCATAGATACGCATATCGGCTGACGGGATTCGCGATGCAATCTCTTGTGAGTTAGCAACCGGCGCGATGCCATCAAATCTTCCAGCAGTTACCAAAGTCGGCGCGTTAATGCGATGTAAACGATCGGCCACATCGTGACCAATGCGTGCCTGTAACTGCAATCGCTCACCGCGCAGGACTTCGTCACTTTTCGGTATTGCTGCTTGTTCGGCACGCATCGACATCATGCGCGCATCTCTTGGGTGACTCGCCAACCACTCGGGGGTGAATCGTGAATCAGTAAGCTCGACGATGCGCCTGTTGCGTTCATCCACAGGCAGAGATCCAAGTTCATGTAGTGGATATGACGAACCCGCTTCCCCTCCCGCAGAAGTACACATCAAGACCAATTTCTCCACTCGTTCAGGCCATGTCGCAGCAAACTCCTGTGCAACCATGCCTCCAAAACTGATTCCCACCACAGCACATCGGTCCCACCCCACATGATCGAGAAGTGCTGCACCGTCGTGTGCATATTGCGCCATTGTGTAGGGCCCAACGGGAATTGATGTGCGACCTAACCCACGTTGATCATGAGCCAACACCTGACACTGAGATGCAAGAGCTGAAATCAATAACGATGACGACTCCAAGGTTGCTCCCGATCCATTAAAGAACAAAACAGGGCGACCTGTTCCAAAGAATTCGTAGTACATCTCAAGATCTGATTGTTTATACACAGGCACTTCGTCAGTCTCTCATTTTTGAGTATCCACCATTTCAGTGAACAAATACGCCACTATCGGTAACCGTGCAGACGTTCATTGAAGGAGTCAAACGCTCATTAGCTGAGCACCATGACGCTCTTTCTTGGCGTCGCGTCACTATGCCTGGACTTGATATTGCATGGGTGGGAGTGAATGTTCCTGCCATTGATACTGGTGGACGTCCCTGGGTATGGGAAATTGTCACGCCTGATCAATATGAGGCGTCCTCACGACTACAAGATGACCCCATGGTGCTTCCGGTTCACCACGACACAGTGATTACAGAAGTGCGACATCTGGACCACACCGGACCTATCGTGCGCATGCAAGTTCCTGTGCGCCATGCTCCAGAGGCCATCAGCGTTGCTAATGAACTCACCGCCGATACCCCATGGTCCCTGCGTATGGAAGTGGGCTGGACTATTCAAGCTCTTGGCGAAGCTGCACAATGCTGGATTGATCGCGAGGCCCCCGGCACAGCACGACTCAAGACCCCACAACTCAATAATTCCAAGGCTCTCAGCTATAAGTTGCACCCTGCTATTGATATCGAGTCGGCAGCCTTTGATCGTTTGCTTACACTCGACCTTAATGATGCAGCTGTGGTCACATCACTTCTTGCTCGGGTTCACGAGGCACTTCAGCCCTATCGCTGAGCGTCGTCGCACCTGCTCATGCAGAGGTGCACAACAATGATCACTACCTATGCCGTGTCGTTTTCCACGGTTGATTGCACCGAACATGACCGAGTCACACTCATTGATCTCGTCACAGATTGGCAAGTAGAGCAATTTCCCTTCGATAGTGACGAAGATTCTCGTCCTGGTTTGTCGATGCGTACACGGCTCGCCACAGGTGATCCTGTTTTTCGCGTCACCATCACAGATGCACCACCAGGCGCATCACATGTACTCACCACCACTATCACTATCGCTTTACTCGAGGGTGTTCTCACATTCGATACACGCACGGTCTCGAGTGCGCGGACAACCAAGGTGGCACCACATAAACCACCACTTGTCCCGGGCCACATCGTCACCCTTATCCGAAATGTTCTTCAGGCAGTCCCCACCTTTGATGCAGAGCGACAGATTAGAGATCATGTCGATGTCATCGACGACGAACTCAAAGGTCAAGAAATCGGATACTTCGTAGAAGCCGAGAGCCGTAATCTGCCTGTCGTTGTTGAGGTAAAGGCATTCAACACTTCACAACCACCGATGCTCGCACAGGGGTTAGGACCATTAGTTGGCCTGGTACACATGGCCCACATCACTACCCCAGATGCACTTGCTGCCTACACACAAGTGGTGGGTCTCCCCCTTGTCGGGCCAGGTTGCGTCATTGTTCATTGGGCAGGTCGTACTGAACCCACCATTGTGCGGACAAGCGAACTGAGCAGTACTTCTCTAAAGAACGAAGCTTTCGCTCTGGCCATGAGAATCATGGAGACGGCGGCTCGTTCTTTGGCTGCACACCGCATCCCTCCACCACCACGCGCCGATGATAACGACATCATTGAAACCATTGCCAAAGACGATTCGATAAGTGCGCGTGGCAATGAAGACTCTGTTGCACATATTGAAAATCTAGAGGCCATGATCAATGATCTAGAAGGTGCACTCGCCACGGCCGATCGCACTATCTCTGAACAGCGCGAAATGCTCGAGAAGCGAGTGGAACTAGTGGACAAACTTGTTCTTCGGAATTTGTCCTTAGAAGCATTTGCGGGCACCAATCCGGAAATTGCCGCTATCAGCACAATGGCCGAGGCATTGGAATTTGCGCGAACAAAGTTTGAATTCCTTGTTCTCCACGAACGCGCCATTGAATCGGGCATGCAGCTGCAAGGGCCGGACCCAATGGCGATCTTGCAAGACTTGTCGCGTCTCAATGGAGTAGCGAGGCGTTGGAGTGCAGGAGAGATTTCAGGTACAAGTATCAAAATTGCTTGTACCGAGGCGGGGTTGAATTATGCGCCCGCAATATCTGAAACTGCACGTCGCAAATATGAAGAGGACTACCTCATCGAATGGCGCGGCAAACTTGTGCGTGCCGAACCTCACATCAAGCGCGGCAAGAAGGCCCATCTAGTGCGAATTCACATCTACTTTGATCAAGAGACACAACAAGTTGTCGTTGCATACATTGGCCGTCACTTACGCGACAAGGGCAGCTCAACTTAAGAAAGAGCGTAGGTTGCAAGCAATCGTGGCGGACCACCATCGACTGTCACAACGACTCCCTCATCCACCAACTTGCGCAGATGAGACCACACACTGCGTCGCGCAGGGCGATGTAAACCCTTGTCGACGTTTGCATACAGCATCTTGACGATGCCAGGAATTGTGTTATTTCCGCTGGAAATCTGTTGCACAATCTGGCGTTCTCTCTCTAGTCGATGCCCGAGGTAGGCCTGAAGAAATGGTTGTGGGTCAGTCACCGCACCACCATGAGTAGGCCACAAAATTGCATCATTGCGCCCAATGACTTTATGCATCGAATCTATGTAGGCACGCATATCGCCATCGGGTGGAGACACCACTGTGGTCGACCATCCCATGACATGATCTCCAGTAAAGAGTGTGCGGTCAACATCCATCGCTACACACAAATGATTTGATGTATGACCAGGTGTCGCAACAGCAGTGAGTGAAAATTCAGAAGTACTGAAAAACTTTTCGCCGTCGCTCACAGCAACATCAGGAGAAAAAGCAAGATCTATCGTTTCGCGCTCTTCATGGTCTTTTTCTTTAGGCGCTTCGTCTTCACTTGCATCGTGATCGTCTTCCTCTACAAAATCCTCATACACACGATGTGGGCCAATCGCATATCGAGGTGCACTGGTTTCGTCATGCAGCCATTGAGCTAGTGGAGAATGATCTGAATGACAATGTGTCACCACAATCCCCACTACTTTTCTGCCGTGTAGTGCAGACCACAACGCATCGCGATGAGTATCCAGGACTGGACCTGGATCGATGACCACGACATTGTGAGTTCCCAAAATATAGGTACCTGTGCCGTGGTAGGTGAACTTCGAAGGGTTACGTGCAATCACACGTTGCACGAGCGGAGCAACATTTTCACATTGCGCATAAGGCGCATCATCAATGCGTGGCACAAAAGGAATACTCATCTCGCCACTACATCTCTATCGCGCGCACGCGTCCCACAGGTTGTCCATGGCCAAGAACCATTTCATCCACATAGGCCGGCACACCAGATGTATCCACATCTAACCTTGCAAGCGCGGCTTGCAAAACTGTTGCAATTGCACGACCGGAGCCATCTGACATCTTGAGAGCAATGGCTCGCCCATCTTCCATGGCGGCCACATACACCGACTCTGCTCCATCTTTGGCACACAATCCTGGAATTGCACCCACAATCCCGGTGACATGTCGTCCTGTGCCACCAATGACATGTGGATAGTGAGACATGGCCGTAAACACTTCTCTGCCAGAATCTCCTGCGTCCCCGGTTGCAATGGAACGTAATCCCTGTGCCAGATGACGAAGCCCCACAACATGTGCAGGAGCACCACATCCGTCAACGCCAATCGCAGGTGGCGTCATGGCTGTTACTTCGGCAAGGGTGTGCGTAATTGCTTGTTGTAAGGGATGATCCTGTGCAAGGTAATCAGTTGTTGACCAACCATTGATCACACAAGTAGCCAGCATTCCCGCATGTTTGCCGCTGCAATTCATCTGCAGCGAAGATTTTGCCTTGCCGTCTCGAATTGCTTGATGGGCAGAATCTACGTGTAACGGATAATCGTGAGTATTGGCTAACGCATTCTCATCGAGTCCCACTGAAGCAAGAATCTCTGACGCAATGCGTTGGTGAATCTGCTCACCGTTATGACTTGCACAGACAAGCGCAAGATGTTCAGCATCCAACGTCAAACCATGACGCACCATGGCAAGTGCCTGAAATGGCTTAGTAGAAGAGCGTGGAAAAATTTCTACTTCTGGGTCACCTACCGAAAATGCAATGGACCCATCTGCGTTCAGTGCAACAAGTGCACCAAAATGAACTGATTCGTCAACACCATTACGTGAGACAACAGCAAGTGGTGCAAATTGCTTACCCGCTACACCCGTCAACTGGGATCTTCCCATGCATTTTTACGACGTCGTTTGAGTTGTACTTCTTTTTTCGGAGGAACAAAAGTTAAAGGGTCTTCAATCACATCATGTCGAACACCCCATGCAGAGATCAGTGCCTGACCCATTGCCACCGCCGGCAAAGCCAAAATTGCACCAATCGGTCCGAGAACTGCACCACCTGCCAAGGCTCCACCAAATGCGAGAGCAGGATGAAGTTCAAGTGTTCGCGCAGTGATTCGTGGTGCAAAGAGATAGTTCTCCATCTGCTGATACACCAAGATGAAACCGATCACGACCAGGGCGTCAATGGGTGATTCGATAAAGGCCAGAAGAACTGGCAACACGCCCGCAAGATAGGTACCGATAACGGGTAAGAACTGCGACACAAGCCCCACCCACAAGGCCAACGCAATCGGCGCTGGTGTTCCAATTGCTTGAAATGCAATCCAATGGAAGAAACCAGCGATGAGAGCTAACAACGCACGCGAGTACAAGTAACCGCCCGTCTTGGTGATTGCAAGTTCCCATGCATCAAGAACAGCTCGTTGCCGAAGAGGCTCTAGCCGTGAACAAATAGAACGCCTTAGTCGTGGACCATCGGCGACGAGATAGAACGCAAAGAGCAACACAGAAAACGCTTGGAATAACACACCGACGGCTTGTACCGACACGTTAAACACTTTGCTTTGTTGTGAGTTAATGAACTGCTGTACTGCACCGTCTGGATCATTGATTTGTTCATTGACTGACCGTGGATCAATGTTTGTGTTGAACGTGTCATTCAGAATTTTGACGGTGTCGTTGACATAGGTCTCGCTGTTCGACAACAGGTCAGCAACCTGTTGGCCCACCACAGTGCCCATCGCAGCAAAGAAAGAGAGCACCAGAACAACAAGCGACACGAGTAGTCCAGCGGTTGCAGAGCCCCTCTTCCATCCGCGTGAGACGAGTTTGTTGACAGCTGGTTCTAAAGCCAAAGCAATAAACAACGAGACCAGCAGCAAGATCAGGAAGTTGCTCAGCCGGTGGAACATAAAGCGCAACACGAACGTGGCAAGAAATGCCAGCCAAAACACTGCAATAGCGCGTGGCACCCAATGGGGCATTCGTTTACTGTTTTCGCTCGGGCCGGGGGTAGAGACATCACTCACACTGTGAAGCGTAGTGGGCGAAGAGGTGACCAATTAGTAGGTGCATCTCCATCGCTTTGCTGGCACGATGGGTCGATGAGCTCCTCGCCTGCACCACTCACCGACCGTGTGGAATCTGTGCGACGCGCCATCGCCGATGCACTCCGGGACCGAGTAGTGGGAGACAACGCCGAGGAAAAACGTGAGGCCATTATGGCTGCGACGGGTCCCCGTTGGTTCAGCCCCGATCGCCCCATTCACACCATCCACACCGATGCGTCCATGTTTATTGGCGGCATGCGAGCCTTGCTTCTGCAATCGCTTCACCCGCTGGCAATGGCCGGCGTGGCACAACACTCTGACTACAAAGCAGACCCTTGGGGCCGCCTGCAGCGCACGGCGGACTTTCTTGCCACCACTTCCTTTGGTCCTGCTGACATCGCAGAAGAGACCATTGCACGTATTCGCAAAGTGCACAGTTACGTTCATGGAACCGCAAGTGATGGTCGTCCATATTCGGCTTCGGACCCACATCTCTTGCGTTGGGTGCATGTCGCCGAAGTCGACAGCTTCATTGCTGCACATCGTGCATACGGTGCAGAAAAATTAAGCGAAGCGACCTACGACGGTTATGTCGAAGACATGGCTCTGATTGCGCGCAAACTGGGAGTGCCTGCGCCACCTACATCAGTGCAGGGTTTGCGCGATCAGTTACTGATGTTTCGCGGTGAACTAAAGGCAACACCGGAATCTCGAGATGTTGCTCGTTACTTATTGCTGACGCCACCAATGTCACTTGCGACGCGCATCCCCTATTCGCTGATCTCTGCTGCAGCAATTGCCATTCTTCCTGCGTGGGCACGCGCAGATCTACGACTTCCTTACTTGCCTGTGACAGAACGAACCGTACTGCGCCCTATCGGTCAGGCAATTACCTCAACGATTCGTTGGGCAACTGCGATTGATCAACCATTCACCGAGAGAATTGAGACGTCAATCTCTCCGGGAATAAGCGATATCTCTTAGTCTTCAGAGACTGTGATGGTCACGCTATTGATGACCACATC
>WLGS01000062.1 GCA_009703125.1 Actinomycetota bacterium | reverse complement strand
CTGTGGATACCACTACGTGTGCGCCCTGGTATCGGCACCATCTTGAATGCAATTCAAATCGGATTGGTGGAAAACCTTGCAGAAAACATCATTCCGGATGCACCCAATGTGCCTACACAAATTGGATATCTCTTTCTAGGAATGCTGAGTATTGCTGCGGGTTCTGGTCTCTATATCGGAGCAGAACTTGGCTCGGGGCCACGTGACGGTTTGATGTTGGGCCTCAATCAGAGATTTGGGATAAGTGTCCGTATCGCACGCACCATGATCGAAGTTGCCGTCATGGTCGTGGGCATCTTCTTGGGTGGCGGAATTGGCGTGGGCACTTTTGTGTTCGCATTTGGCATCGGACCCATGGTGCAGGTCGCCCTTCGAATATTCCACTTGTCGCCGCAACAATTAGATGCAGCGACAAGTGAAGCACTCGAACAATAAGGCGCATAGCGCCGTGGTGATTTAGTAGCGGTAATGCTCGGGCTTGAATGGCCCAGAAGGATTCATGTCCATGTACTCGGCCTGTTCATCGGTGAGCATGGTCAACTTCACACCAAGTGCGTCGAGGTGTGCACGTGCCACTTTTTCGTCTAGATGCTTCGGCAACACATACACACCGAGTGGATAATTTTCAAGGTTATTGAACAGTTCGATCTGGGCAATGACTTGGTTACTAAACGAGCAACTCATCACAAATGACGGATGCCCTGTTGCGCAACCCAAGTTCACCAAACGTCCTTCAGCCAAGACAATCACTGCATGACCATCAGGGAATGACCAAAGGTCTGTACCTGGCTTCAACTCATCGCGAGTTGCACCACTACGCGCAAGTCCTGCCATGTCGATTTCGTTGTCAAAGTGGCCAATGTTGCACACAATTGCGTTGTGTTTCATTCCTGCCATGTGCTCGGCAGTAATAATCGCCTCGTTACCAGTGGCAGTGACAAAGATGTCGGCTTCAGCAAGCGCTGATTCCAAAGTGTTGACTTCATAGCCTTCCATCGCAGCTTGGAGTGCATTGATGGGATCGATCTCGGTAACGATGACACGAGCTCCCTGGCCACGCAATGACTGCGCACAACCCTTGCCCACATCGCCGTACCCACAGACAACAGAAAGCTTTCCAGCAATCATCACGTCTGTTGCACGGTTAATGGCATCAATCAGCGAGTGGCGACAGCCATAGAGGTTGTCAAACTTGCTCTTGGTCACGCTGTCATTCACATTGATTGCAGGAAAAAGAAGTTCATTCTTTTCTGCCATCTTGTAGAGACGCTTTACTCCCGTAGTGGTCTCTTCGGTCACGCCCTTAATTGCTGCGGCCATTCGAGTCCACTTGGTGGGATCTTCTTTCAATGAGCGCTGCAAAAGACCCAATACCAATGCAAGTTCTGGATTTGATGCACCGGTGGGATCCGGAACAGCTCCTGCTTTTTCGTATTCCACACCTTTGTGCACCAACAATGTCGCATCGCCGCCGTCATCGAGAATCATGTTGGGCAGATCACCATCGGGCCAGGTCATCATTTGCTCGGTACACCACCAGTACTCCTCGAGGGTCTCGCCTTTCCATGCAAACACGGGAACACCTTGGGGATCTTCCGGAGTGCCATGTGGTCCGATAACCACAGCAGCAGCTGCGTGATCTTGTGTGGAGAAAATATTGCAGCTCGCCCAACGCACTTCTGCACCCAATTCCACAAGTGTCTCGATTAACACTGCGGTTTGAATCGTCATGTGCAATGACCCTGAAATACGCGCGCCCTTTAGGGGCTTTGATGCGCCAAATTCTTTGCGCAACCAGCGCAGACCTGGCATCTCATGCTCGGCGAGGTGAATTTCCTTACGCCCGAACGGGGCAAGACTGAGATCGGCGACGCGATAATCGCGACGTGCAGCAAGAGTGGACATAAAGGCTCCTTGAATCAACCTGACACAGTTGTCAGTTACTTGGTTGACCTGGGCTGGGGCCTGCTGGCGCCTTTCTGATCAGCCCGATCAGGATTCCACCCTAGCGAACAATCAGCTTTCAAATGTGGGTTTGATGCCCATTGACTGGACCAATGATTCCATTGACGCATTCTCCGCATCATTGAGGGTGCGGGCTTCACCAATGAGCATCACTGGAATTCCATCGACCACCGGATATGCGCGGCGCAATCTGGGGTTGTAGAGAACCTTTTCCGACTCGATGTACCACAGTGGTCCTTTGTCCTCTGGACAAGCGAGTATTTCGAGAAGTGATTGGTCGATGCTCATATGCTTCCTTGTTTAGATCGATGTCACCAGTGACAGAACTTCCGCGACATGATTGTCGCATTCATCCCGCGTGGCGGCTTCTAGGTTTAAGCGTAGTAACGGCTCAGTATTGGATGCACGCAAATTGAACCACCAATTGCCACAGTCCACCGTCAAACCGTCAATCCAGTCTTGAGGGAACTGTTGATACACCTTGGCAACCGCTTGCATGACCGCCTCGGCGCTCTCCACACTCGTGTTGATCTCACCACTTGCCTCATAGCGTTCAAAAGGTTGACGAAACTGCGATAACGGCATCTTGGCGCGGGATAGCTCCTGCAACATAAACATCGTGGCAATAATGCCTGAGTCCGCACGGTAGTTGTCAAGGAAGTAGTAGTGCGCCGAATGCTCACCGCCGAAAACAGCGCCGGTGTCGGCCATGACCTGTTTGATATTGCTGTGGCCCACTTTGGTACGCACAGGTACGCCGCCATGTTCAATGATTACTTCTGGCACTGAACGTGAACAGATGAGGTTGTACAACACTGTGGCACCAGGATGCGCACGAAGAACACCTGCAGCCAAGATTGCCGTGGTTGTCGAACCAGATAACCCCCGACCTTTTTCATCCACCACAAACACGCGATCCGCGTCACCATCAAATGCAAGACCCAAGTCAAAGCTGCCACTCAACACACGTGCTTGCAAGTCGCGTTGATTTGCGGGCTGAATGGGGTCGGCAGGGTGATTAGGGAAAGTGCCATCAAGTTCGGGATACATGATTTCAAGTTCAATCATTTGCAAACGATCAAACACCACAGGAACAATCAAACCACCCATGCCATTTGCGGTATCTGCCACCACACGCATCGGAGCAATATCTTCAACATTGATGAAACTCACTACGTGGTCTGCAAACTGATCCAGCATGTTCTGTGTGGAGTAGCTCCCTTGTGTTCCCTTAGCTGTCGGACCATTACCTACCAACACAGCTTTGGCGATGTCTCTGATCTGACCAAGTCCAGTATCTATTCCCACCGGACGTGCACCCGACAAACAAAACTTGATGCCGTTGTATTCAGCTGGGTTATGGGATGCGGTAAACATCGCGCCAGGTGCATTCAGAACTCCTGCTGCGAAATAGACCAAGTCGGTGCTTGCCAAACCGAGGTCAATGATGTTGATACCCCGTGATTGCACCCCGCGAGAAAAAGCCTGCGAGAGAACCTCACCAGTGGTACGCATGTCGCGCGCAACAATCACTGAAGTTGTCTGCACAAACTCAGCAAATGCAACACCAAGCGCAAATGCCACGTCCTCGTTCATCTGGTCCGGAGTTGTCCCCCGCACGTCATAGGCCTTGACGATGTGGTCAAGAACCGCAGGGTCTGTACTCATTAATCCTTGAGATTATCGGGCGAGTCGTCGTGCGCGGTTGATGCATTTTCCGTCACGGACACATTGGGCGGCATTGTGACTCCATAACGCAATCGACGCCGAATCATGAACACCAGAAGCACAATGCCCGCGAACGTTAATAAATAGGAAGACCTATCGAGCAAAGATTCCTTATAGGCCAAGGTGACATTTTCTGAAGTGGGAACGACAACCATCATGTTGGGCGCGGCTCGATAGATCTCGTCGGCTCCAGTTACTTTCCAATTCGGGAAATAACTGACCTTGACAAGTACAGGTGTACCGATCTTGTCGACAGTAAATGAGATGGCCTCATTTCCCTTTTTGACATTAGAGATAGTCACAGGCTCGATGTCACGTTGCTCAATGGGCGCAGATGGCACCACGACATCAACTTGACGACCAGGGCCGCCCTCCTCGCCCACCTGTCGACTGAGGTCCACTTCGGCATCTACTCGTTGCCACGACTCGGGACCGTCGGCGACAGGAAGAGCATTCCATTCAGATGAATTCTGAAAATAAGAAGTTCCAATCTCTAACCAACGTTCACGAATATCACCATTGCGCTTCTGCACTACCACTGGCTCGACTGTGATGGGTTCCACAAGGGATAAGTCATTGAGTTCAAAGACCTGCCATGGACCACTTGTGGCCACGAGAGTTAACTCAGGTTGCTGACTCGCCTGAGCAATCGCTTCAGGCGTGTATGCCATGAAGTAGCGAATACCCAACATCTCCATGTGCTCCACACCTCGCGAAGCATCATTGTTGACATAACGCAATTCGCGCACGGGGTTACTGCTTTGTGTCGACATGGCCGCCGCACTTAAGAAGTGATACGGCGTTGTGCCTGCAGCTTCAAAGAACAGACCCTCCATAGACCCGATACAACTATCTGTCCAATAGGGCAACAACATCAACGCCATAGTGGTGCCGTATGTGTTGAGATCTGAATTGTTCTCCCACAGCGCACGACCACATCCATGATTGGGATTTTCTCCAAGTCCTTTCATGGTTTGCACTATTCCGTAGTACTCGGGATACGACGACTTGCCTTCATACCCTTCAAAATTCCACCGCGCCCAACCATCTGAAAAGGCTCGGTGTGGAGGGAACTTCAATGGACCCCACGCATAACTTGTGCCTTGTGCATCGGCAACCAACTTGGCTCCAGGCAGAGCCTGAAAGCGCACGCCAATGACAACCAAACTAAACACGGCGAAAATCCACAACACGGTGGAACCCCACGCTGTGGTACTCACCTTCTGTGTTGACCGACCACGTTCATTCGCAATGACGCGCACAATGTAGGTGAGCACTTCGTAGACACCAATTGCTGCCAACATGTAGCGCAAGAGGAACATAAATGGAAGAACTCTTGGGTTCCACAACAACCCAATGACAGGAATGCCGTTTTGTGCCACTTTCACCGCAACCATCAAGATGGCGATGTACACACCCATCCAGATGCCCAAGTGACGTCGACGCAACACTGACCCCACAAAGCCCGCAATGGAAAACAACACCAACAACACATTCCATGTGGTGCTCAGGGGAAAATACATCTCCCACATGTTGTTAAATGATCCACCGCCAGGCTCTGCTCCATATTTCATGTCGGTCATGAATGCATGTCCACCTAAAAATGGCACCACCCAAAACGCAGACAACAACACAGCGCAGCCCAAAGTGACAATTCCGTATCGCAGTCTTTGGCGATCCAAGCGCAACAGCAACATCACTGCGGCGCCACCAAACACAAACAGCAACACGATGCCATGGCTTAAGGCAGACAAGGCAATAAACAATGCTGCCCATCCGCGGTACTTACCATCATCGAGTCCCCGGGAGAACAGACCAAGACCTACTAGTGCGAACGCCAACGAGATGGAGTGCGAAAATTCTCCCGCCATGGTGGAGGGAATGTTTCCTCCGTAAATGGTGAAGCTTTCATCAAGCAAGAAAAACGTGGCGCCAATGACCATCAATTCAGGAAGCGGATACGGCAATTTGGCGATGCGTCCCATGAAGTAGGCGCACCATGGAAACGCAACAAGCCCCGAAATGACTATGAGCTTGAATGCAATGCCATAGGGCAACACCAGATCAAGGGCGACAATGGCAAGAGCGGGTATCACCATGTAAAAGCGATATGCGGGCAACCCTGCATACCAATCCATGCTCCATCCCGTCAGTCGCCATTGTGGAAGAAGCACATCGCGCAGATACGCCGGCCCCCACACATGAGCACCCATATCGCCACCAGTGGGAGTGTTGTTGCGCAACACCAAATCAGGATGCAAGACCGACAAGATGATCAGAGTGGCGCCAAGCACAACAGCGGTAGTACTCATCGACTTTATGGTCTCAACCCATGTGGGTTGGTCGCCCACTGGTGCGCGTTCCTCGTCACCTTCAACGGTGACTTGTTCTGCATCAGTCATAGTGAAATCTTTACCCATCGAAGTTCTATACGAGCATCACCAATGACAACCCCGTTGCATTAAATGCTAGGTGAGTCACAATCGGCAATCCCAATGCCCCTGTCTTGTGGCGCGCAATACCCAAGACCAGCGCAAACACAAACAGACCAGGTATCTCTACGGGCGCCAGGTGAATGAGGGCAAAAAGGAGTGCGGTGAGCACAATGCCTATCGAGGCGCCAAAGCTGCTCACGAGGCGAGTCTGCAATGATCCGCGATACACAATCTCTTCCACAACAGGCGCTCCCACCACTACCACGAGCACCAAGAGCACCGCCCACCAACCAGGCGCCATTGATGCGATGTCTTCTGCACGTTCAGAAATTCTCTCCGGTGAAAACTGTTCAGGAAACAACTGCGCCAATGGCCAGTTCACAAGATTCATCAAGATCAACTGGCTGCCCACACCCAACGGAATTCCCCACCACACGTCACGCATGGAAAACCACGACGCAAATTCACGATGAATAGGTGTGTCGCTGAAGGGAAGAAACCGTGGAAGAAAATAGAGATAGACCGACCACATCGCAAGGACATTCATTGCCAACACCCACATAGGGATGTCTTGGCCACTTTGTTGGCCTGTAACGGACAACACAACGAGCGAGGCAAAACTTGCCCCCACATACACAAGTACCCACACGCCCAAGGCGTGGAAGCCCTCGGAGCGACTTTCAGGAGTTGTGGGCATTACTAGCCAGCAAGTCGATTGGCGTCATAGACATGCACTCTTTGACGTCGATCTTCCAAATGCCAGCCCGCAGGGGGCTTGAGCCGATTCGCGTGCTGGTCGCAGAGGTCGTAGGCGTGAGGATCTCGCTCTGGGGACAAATTGTCCAACCACACCTGGGAACGGGCGTATTGATAGGTCAACGTGACGGTTGCCTGATGAACGCATCCCTGTCGAGTGCACTGCCTTGCCATGACAAAACGGTAGTCAGTGGCCAGTGTGAAATCGGCGATGCCGAATGAACTCTGCCCCAACCCCGCCGTAGCATTGAATTATGAGCGACATGCCACCGCCACCCCCACCCCCTCGGAATCAGCCGCCCCGCAATCCCTTCAAGGGCATGCGCGACAACAAGCAGCCAGGGACCGACGCCAAGCCACCGATGCCCAAGTGGGCCATTTGGGCAATTGTGGCGGCCGTGATGGTCATTGCCTTTGGCAGTCAATTCATCTCTCAACCCACAGGCGAGAAGATTTCCTACACAGAGTTCCTTGAACTCGTGCGCGATGGAGATGTACGCGAGATCACAATCAATAACTCCAACAATGTCATCTCTGGTGAACTGAAAAATGGTGGCAAGTTCACAACAACTGGCGCAATGTTGATGAGCGAAGCAGATGAACAATTGTTGAAACAACAAGGCGTCAATTACGACTTCAAGACACCACAGCCCAACTGGTTCACCAGTTTGTTGCCCATCTTCTTGCCATTCCTTCTCATCATTGGTTTTTTCGTATGGATGCAACGACGTGCCATGGGCCAAGCCGGCAACATCATGTCGGTAGGTCGTAGCAAGGCAAAGGCATACCAAGCCGACAAACCCTCCACCACATTCTCTGATGTGGCCGGATATGACGGCGTGAAGATGGAAATTAAAGAAGTGGTGGACTTCTTGCGCATGCCAGAACGTTTCAAGGAAATTGGTGCGCGTGTTCCTAAAGGAATTCTTCTTGTGGGGCCACCAGGAACAGGTAAGACATTGTTTGCACGCGCCGTTGCAGGTGAAGCAGGCGTGGGCTTTTTGTCGGTCACAGGTTCAGACTTCATGGAAATGTTCGTAGGTGTCGGCGCAAGTCGTGTCCGCGATCTTTTCCAACAAGCACGCAAGATGGGCAAAGCCATCATCTTCATCGACGAAATCGATTCCATTGGCCGCAAGCGCGGAGCTGGTCTTGGTGGCGGACACGACGAACGCGAGCAAACGCTGAACCAGTTGCTTGCAGAGATGGACGGATTCGAAGCCACCGAGGGCATCGTGATTTTGGCCGCAACTAACCGACCTGACATTTTGGATGCAGCACTTCTGCGCCCTGGTCGATTCGATCGTCAAATCATCGTGCCGCTTCCCGAATTTGAAGAGCGTCTTGCAATCTTGAAGGTGCACTCACGCGACAAGCGCATGGGTTCCGACGTCGACATGGACACCATGGCAAAGGCCACCCCTGGTATGAGTGGTGCAGACCTTGCCAACTTGGTCAACGAAGCAGCGCTTTTTGCGGTGCGTCGTGGCTCTACTTTCATCGAGCGCATCGACTTTGAAAACGCACGCGACAGAGTGGTGTTGGGTGCAAGTCGTGAAAGCTTGGTGTTGAGCCCAGAGGAGAAGCGAGCTACCGCAATCCACGAAGGTGGCCATGCGGTGCTTGCTACCGTGCTTACTCACTCCGACCCCTTGCACAAAGTCACGATTCTGCCTCGCGGCATGGCACTAGGTGTCACATGGTCACTTCCACAAGAACGACACACCTATTCACGTGAGTACTTCGAAGATCTCATCTGCAAGGCCATGGGTGGTCGCGTAGCCGAAAAGATTGTCTATGGTCATCTCAATTCAGGTGCAGCCAACGATCTTGAGCAAGCCACAGGCATTGCGCGTCGCATGGTGCGCGAATGGGGTATGTCCGACAAGGTCGGCCCCATGGCGTGGAATAGCCAACAACAGGTATTCCTTGGAGAAGATTTGATGACCAGTGGTCGCGAGTACAGCGACTCCACTGCACGCATGTTGGATGAAGAAATCTCACGCATCTTGAATGAGCAAGAACAGCGTGCACACAACTTACTCACGCAACATCGTGCAGGTCTTGAAGCGGTGGCGGAGAAACTCCTTGAAGAGGAAACAATCGACGGGGCAACCGTAGGACGACTCATTCAAGAATCTCTCGACACCCCTACATCAACCACGGTCTAAGGCGTCACACGCGAGCCGAGTCATCATGTCGCCGCACTTCGCGTGTGCGGATTCGCGATTTCACCACATGGTGAAGAGCACGTGACAAGTCTGGACCTATTCCTGTTCGGATATCAAAGCCTTCTACATGGATATGTCGTGCACCCAATGCGCGTGCTGCACTCCTCATCGACTTGACCAATCCATCTGGCCCACACATCACGACGTGCGCATGTACGAGCGCATCTGGCCCCGCAACTGCGGCGATGTCCTCGGAGCTCAAGCGATGACCTTCGGCAGATGCGTGCACATGCAGCACTATGCGACCTTCTCTCGCTGCTTGTTCAAGTTCACCCAACGCCATCGCCTCGTGTCGATGCCGGACGCAATAGAAAAGATGCGGGATGGGTCCGTCATCTGGTTCGCGAGAGCACGCTGCGCCCAAGAATGGAGTAATTCCCACTCCCCCGGCTATCCAAAAAATCTCATGTGCTGGCTGATCAGGCAAGATGGGTAACGCACCATAGGGCCCTTCCACTTTCACTCGTGTACCCACCTGAATGCGATAACCGAGATCCTCGGTCCAGTCTCCGAGATTTTTGATGAAGAAGCGCAACTCAGTTTCATCTGGCGAGGACGCAATGGTGAATGGATGTGGCTCAGACATGCCCCGTGTGCCAAATTTCAGAAACACAAACTGACCGACCTTGTATTGCAAAGGCTCCCCAATGGGTTCAAGGACAATTTCCACCGTCTCGCCAAGATGAGAGATGTGACGTACTCGATATTGACGACCACGACGCACTGCATCTCTCCACACCACTCGATATACCCATGCAGCAAGACCGAGAAACATCAATCCGGTGAACCATGCACCCCATAAAGAGTCATTCGCATACGGCTTCGTTGCTGTGTAGAAGTGCCAACTCGCAAACGCATATGGCAACACCAACAACTTGTGACTCCATCGCCACCATCGTGTCGGCAACCAACGCAGCAAACTCACAGCAACAAGTACATACAAGAGATTGGACCCCGTCCCGGCAAGATCTTCGGCCGCATCTGCAACATCACGCGAGGCGCCACGAATTCCTTTGACATCATCAACGGTTTGAATATGAAGCCACATCGCGCCTACGGACAGCGCGCCAAACCAACGGTGCCATCGATACATCCGATCAAGACCACCAAAGAGTTGCTCTAACGGTGCAATGCGAGTTGCTAACAGATTGCTCCATGCCATCAACAGAATCGATACTGATCCAATAAACAACGCAAAGCCCACAGCTCCATCTCCGCGAGCATCAGTAAAGGCAAACCATCCCGCCCCAATAGACGCGATCGCAAGCACGGGCCCCACCCAATGAGAACCCCACAGTGGCATGGCGGGTATCGATGGGCGTGTAAGTCGCCAATCACTTCGTGTTCCTATCAAGGTTCTCATCACTCGTGAAACACGATTGGTCCGTGGCGCAGGCATTAGACGAGGTTAGTCGTGCGAGACGTAGTCGCGCTGGCAACTGCTTTATTGATGTGACGCACATGATTCAGGTGTGGAACCTGGATCACGACACTCTGCCATTGCAGCCCAAAGATCTTGTGCTTTCACCGGACCAATAAAGCCTTTGTGTACCACACCGTCAATATCGGCAATAACAAGCAAAGGAACTGCATCAATGCGGTACCTCTTGTGTAGTGCAGGATTTACCGTGTAGTCGATACGTTGCACAACAACTTCAGATGACGACAAGACTTCGGCTTTTGTTGCAACATCTGCACAGGTATGACATGTTGCCGAAGTAAATACTGCG
>WLGS01000061.1 GCA_009703125.1 Actinomycetota bacterium | reverse complement strand
GAGAATTTACAAATGTCTTCGACCGTGCCGTGAAAAGCAGCGGTTGAGCATCTGCGATTTCCACATTGCAGACGACAAAATTCATGCTGGGCACTCCGCAGCGATTGGCCCACGGGAGCAGGGGATTGTCGTTTTTCTCCGTATCGAAATCGATGGTTTGAGAAGCTGACTCAAGTGCGACCCGCACTGGTTTTCCAGTGAGCGTGAGTGTGAGATCTTGTCCATTAAGGGCAAAATTCATCTCGCCTTGGTCGGCAACTAAAACGCTGTACTGCGGTAGGGCGGCAGTTTTATATTTGATGGTCACCGTCACCTGTGATGACGATGTGAGAACTCCTGAAAGGTCAAATCTTCCGGCATTTCCACTTTGGTTTGTGGGACGCTTGCCCCATCCCCACGATTCCTCGTTCAATGTGTTGCCATTAGGCACATGCCATAGAAAGATGTTGGCTTCATATCCAGCATCTCGACTAGTGGCATCACGAGTCTTGTAGGAACCGACGCTTACCGTTGCCTTCAACTCAGATGGTGCCGCAGCCCCATCGACTTGGATTGAATAACAAAAGTTGGTAACAGATCCTGAACATTCATTGAGGTACGCGGAACCGGCATCGTCTTCGCCTGGGTTAGCTGACCAGCACGGTTTGTTGGAAAACCCCCCAGAACCAGGTGCGCATGCCAGGAGTTCTGTGGAAAAATTCGGTGCTGAAGATGCTTCGACCTTTGGTGAGTTTGAATTCACCGCAATGGATGCAGCAATCAGTGCAGTCGCAGATACGAGTGACAATATTGTTCGTCTCATAATGATTCCCCTGTGTGAGGCAGTTTTATCACGAATTCAGGGGGTCAATTTCCACTGGTTCAAAGTTCTGATCTGGGCTGTGGGATGGGCTGGTGGTGAATTGTTCACGAATTATTCAGACTTCGGTGCTTTTGTGCAACCCTTTGCCCATGTACTATTTGGACACCAAATCTGTTTAGAGGGGTAAATATGTCCACATTTTGGAAGAAAACTACGGCAGTGCTCTTGGCATCTGTAGTTGTGAGTTCGTTGGGTGTAGCACGCCCCGTAGAGGCAGCAGCTAAGGCCGGTCCAAAGCGCGCAGTCACTGTCACGGTGCGTGGTGGAAAGAATCTGACGGTGTTATTGATCTCGGGAACTGGACGCACTTTGGCATCCAAGAAGATCACTAAGACCACTCAAAAGGTCACTCTCAACACAGTTGCGGTTTCGACAACTGCGGGAATGAACTTGCAGTTGGTGAACTCCGGAGGCGCGTCATCAGGTGAGTATTTCGGGCCAGTGATTTTGAATTGGAAGGGAACAGCTGCAAACAAGGCGTCGCGTGTCTACACCCGTCTAAAGAACACATCGAGCAAAGCAATTTCCTTGGGAACAATTGCTGTGACCAAGGTAGGCACTGCCCAGAAGCAGGGATATGCGACTGCGTCGGCGAAGGTGAGTCTTGCGAACACGTCTAGCTCTATAGCCGTGACTGCATCAAAAGGTCGTCCAAGTGGCGTGGGTACATATGGCAAGAAGGCAGCAATTGGTGCACAATCTGTGACCGGGTCGTCAGTGTCGGTGTCGGCATCAAACTTGCCCGCAGTGCCCACACCACCGAATCCACCACAACCCAACCAACCAAATCAGCAACAGCGCGAAGGTGCGGTTGCCAAAGATGAAGACACCTTGGGCGGGGATAAAGACAAAGATGGTCTGCCTAACGCCTTTGACGTCGATGATGATGGTGACAACAAAGTGGATGCGGCAGATACCGATACTCCCACGCCTGTTGTGTCGGCAGATAATGGCGTGAGGGACTGTGGATCAATTCGATGGAAAATCTTCACCAACTTCAAAGCCACTGGAGAGAATTTTGCCGGCACGTTGAATGCCTATGGAACAGGAGCTTTTGAATCGAAAGGTTCATCGACCGCAACAGCAGTAACAAACACTATGACGATGGTGTTTGAACCCATCACCCAGGTGTGTGGTTCTACTGTGACAAAAACAGAGATCAAGGGTAATGGCGTCTCGTATGCGCCAGTTACTTATCAAGAAGTGTCTGCTACGTGTAACACAGGCGACTACCAATGGCTCATTGGAAAAGGCCGTATGTGCGACACCGGAGGTCAAGGGTATGCATTTCATACGCCGAACACTTTCTCGGCAGCTGATCTACCTTCGGGGCAAGACACGTTCTCTATGCGTGTGACTACTGCAAACGGTGTGTATGAGTTCACCTCAAGCCCAGGGTTTGTATTTGTCAGCCATCCGATGTTGGCGTCCTACTCCATTGATGGTGGTACAAGCACCACAATCAACTATGGAGCAACTATCCCTCGCATCAACATCACCAACACATCAGTTCTTACGCTTCGTTTGCATCGCCCACAGCGTTTTGCCATCGATGGCGAAGGTGGCGTGGTCTATGACTTGGGTGGTTTCCGCTACACCGCAGATATCCCCAATGGCACAGCACAGGGATCCCCAGGCCCAGGTAAATGTGATGCATCAACAGTGACGGACACCGTGATGACCTCTGACACTGTTATTAATCCATTGACTAAGCCTGTCATTGAATTGCAGTGGAATATCGGTCAGTGTTTTACATCAAGAAACACTGCCTGGCAAACAGGCAATCTCACTGTCGATATCCAAGTGGAGCCGGTAGGCCCAGGTGGAAACTCAGCTCAGAAGTTATTCCTCACGCTGAGCTAAAACCCTTGTAACGAAATTGGCCGGTGTCTTCATTTAGGCGCCGGCCAATTTTTGTTATGAATGATGTTTTTGGCGGGGAAGCGAATCCACCAAAGTTTGCAGCAAGATGGTTGCAGTGCGATCCCAGTGAAATTTTGCGGCATGTGTCCGTGCACCGCTGGTCAGCGAATCGCGTAGTGCATTGTTTGAAAGAACCTGAACAATACCCTTTGCTAGTTCTGCATCATCTTCCACAATGATTCCAGTCACACCATGTATGGCGGCTGCGCAATGCCCATGGTTAGCTGTGACTACACAAGGGGTCCCGCACGCAGCAGCCTCTGTAATTGTCATGCCCCAACCTTCGGAATGTGACGCACTCACTAACAACCAACTGGATTGATACAGCCGCAGTAGTTCATCATCTGAGACTCGTCCTGCAAGTGTGACGTGTTCTGTGAGGTTGAGTCGTTCTATGGCCCGTTGCAAGACCTCATTGTCGGGACCATCGCCGGCGATGGTCAGATGTGCATCTGGGACTGTGCGGAGAACTTCAGCAAACACCTCTAACAAAAGTGGAAAGCGTTTCACTGGCGCCAGGCGACCCACTGCAAGAAGGGATGGAGTCGGGGTCTTTGTATCGTCTCGCGGACAATAACGTGGATCAATTCCCGGTTCTGCAACCACAACACGATTCGATCTGTAGCCACGGGAAATCAATTCATCTCTTGTGGTGGTTGCCAAAGTGGCAATGCGAGTGCGGCGATAGAACTTTGGGGCAAGTGAAATCTCCACCCATCGAGCAATAGGTGCAAGCACTCGAGGGAGACTTTCATTCCACATGTCTTCATGAATATGGTGCAGCCACGTGGTGCGCACTCTGTTTCCCCAGAGTTGGCTGAACCAGGGAACACCATTCCAGATCTCCACTATCGCCACATCTTTTCTTGCACGTCGCAACAGGCGCGTCCCTACAACGGTGAGAAACACTGAATAGCGACCGCCGCCACGAGTGACGGTGTAGCCGTTTCGAGAAAATGTTTCGGTTTGTTTGTCGGTGGATGTGCGATGAGATACGGAGAGTCCAGCTTGCGCCCAACGCGTCATGACATGGTCGGCATGAACTTCAGAACCACCAGCATCTGGATCAGCGAGATCTCGCCACGCAAATGATTGGACCTGAGTAATTCCCTGTGAATGAAGGGTTTGCACCAGTTGGCGCATCTGTTGAGCCCAATCAGTAGAGATGTCTGAAGGGTCGTCCATGGCATTCCTATACTAGAACTCACTATGAAACAAACCGGTGAACGCCCACTCAAAGACAGCACGCCATCGGCTCTTCTTGCTCTCCACGATGCGGGTTATAGAGAAGTGAAACAGCGTCTCGCCAATGGATTTGTGCTTGATATTGGTTGTGGTGTGGGCGATGAATCAATTCGTCTTGCAGGTCCGAACCGCACTGTGCTGGGCGTGGACTACGACCTTGAGACAGCTCATCTTGCTCAGCATCAAGGCGTGGGTGCGGTATGCGGCGATGGTTCCATCTTGCCTTTCAAAACAGGAAGTGTGGATGCGGTGTGCTCCAGTCACATCATTGAACATTTCGTGGATCCTTCGGGCCATGTAGCCGAGATGGCACGAGTGGTGAAAGACGATGGGGCTGTCTATGTGCTCACCCCGAATGAGCCTGCAGATTTTGAAAATCCTTATCACGTGCATCTTTTTCAGCCTGAACAGTTGCGTGACATGTTGGGAACGTATTTTGCAGACGTTGTAGTGCACGGACTCGATGGGGATGAAACAGTCCGACAAGATTTTGCCAAGCGTCGCCGCACTGGCAAAAGAATTCTTGCCTTAGATTTTTTGAAGCTACGCCACCGTTTGCCACGTAGTTGGTTTGTTGCGTTGCACTCATTGGGTCGTCGTGTGGTGTATCCGCTGCTGGCAAAAATCAACGGACCAAGCGAAGTGATTGGTGAAGACCGTTTTGCGGTCACAAGTCGTATAGATGCTGATACTTTGGTGCTGTTTGCAGTTGCGCGTTCACCACGACGCTAAAAACTAGATCAACTTTATTGGTCGCGGAAATTCGTCACCTGTAAACGGCGACGTGTGAGCATGTCTCGCATTCCCCATTTGGTCACCAACCACAAAGCTTCTTTCACAATGGATGACTTCATCTTGGAATGACCGAGTTGGCGTTCTGTGAAGACAATGGGAATTTCAATGATGCGAGAGCCCGCACGTACAAGTCGGTAGGTGGTCTCTACTTGGAACATGTATCCATCACTGCGTGTCCCAACGAGATCGCACTGTCGAATAATGCGCGCGTCAAATGCGCGAAAGCCTGCGGTTGCGTCATTGATAGCAAGTCCGAGCATGAGAGCAACGTAACGGTTGCCCCATCGAGAGAGAGCAAGTCGTTTCTTGGGCCAACCGACAATTGCGCCGCCTGGTACATAACGCGAACCAATTGCCAATTGAGCCCCGAGGGCTACGGGTGAGATCAACTCGGGCAGCACTGCTGGATCGTGGGAAAGGTCAGCATCAATCTCACACAAGATGTCAAAGTTGCGCTCAAGTCCCCATGCAAAGCCCACGCGGTAGGCATTACCGAGTCCGTCTTTGCTATTGCGTCGAATAACAGAAATCTGTCCTCGTCCAGCATCAAGTTGTTCAGCGAGATCGGGTGTGCGGTCAGTGCTGGCATCATCAACGACCAAAACATGTACTCCGGGAACAGCATCTAAAATTCGTGGGATCACCGCGACAATATTTTCTGCTTCCTGGTGGGTGGGAATGATGACCAGGACTTTTGGCATAGTGAAACTGTACCTAGTTGCGACGTAGCAAAGGGTTGATACACGCAAGTGCGACAGCAATCCACGTGAGTGGAGTGAGATCGGCAAAGCGAAGTGGCCAATCCAGTGTGGCGGGGTAGTTGTAGCGCGTTTGTTGCACAATGATGATGCTGGCAATGGCAGCTACCAGCGCGCCAATGGCATAGAGGCTGAGGCGGCGTGGCAAGAATAGAAACAGACCTGCAACGATGGCGGGAAGTATTCCTGCGAAGGCAATTACAAGACCAAGAGTTGCAATAACGGCTAGACGTGAAGGTAACCAGCCCGGCAATGTGTGCTCCTTGGGGTTAAGGGGAGTGCCATCGCGTGGTCGTCGCAAGGCGAGTACAACAAGTCCTGCTGCGCACAGTAACGAGAGAACTAGGGATCCCAGCACTAGCCGTTGCGGTGTCCACTCAAGAATCAACTCACCGGATTCGGGAACTAACCAACCATTTGCATATCCCTGAATAACAAATGGTGCACCAAGGTCAACGGTGCCATGTGATGTCCGCAATGTTGCCTTCCAGCCTCGGTTAATGCTTTGGCCGAAAGACAATATGCGAGGGGTGTCTATGTCAATGCGAGCAGTCAAACGTGTGCGCTCTTGTGATGTCACTGTGATGGGCACATATGTTGCAGTTGTGACAGGGTTCCTCGAGGTCAATACCAGTTGATCAAGATCAAGTCCGGTGTCTAGTCCTTTTGCTGTGCGTAGAAAATTCTCTCCAGGCTGAAGCGTGATGTCTTGGCATGCTTCCACCTTGAGCGATTGAGATGTGTCGAAGAGATTGTCATTGGCAATGATGCGTAGAGATATCGGATTGTCGTTTATCTCCAAGAGATCTGTACGGCATTGGCTGTCGAGCGATGCAAGTGTTATGGGGTTGTTGACACCGAGATCGATCTCTGTGATTGCTACCGGAAGTTCGCGTGGTTCTCGTGTGAAGTAATTGCGAAAGGTTCGGCTACGTACCTCATCTATGGAAAGCCCGCGTAGTGGAAATGTGATTGCGGGATCAAGTGATGCCGTGAGTAGGGCTGTGTCACCAGATAATTCCAGTGGGAATGTGTTGTTGGATGCATCGGTGACGGTGACGCGCTTAGGAATCGAGTGAAAGCGATCATTTCGTACTTGAAGCCGAAGTATGCGGTCACTATTTGTGGCGTTCAAGGTGAAGAAGATTTCGCTGCCCACTGTGTAGTCAAGTGGTGTTGTCCATGCCGTGCCCGTGTCGCCATCGAGGGCAAGCGAGGCGATGCTGTGTGCTGAGCCAAACATTTGGTGAGAAGAAGTGGCCATATTGAGGTTTGTGAGATTAGACAGAATGCGCTCACTTGCTCGGCCGGCTAGACGCGCATCACCAGCAAGAGTGAAGGTCTGAGTAGTGGGAAGTGTCACAATGCGTTGCAGGTTCAGTTCCATATCGGCACGGTGAGGAATGGATGGATCAATTGATTGACGAGTAAGCACTATGGAAGATTGTTGTGCGTTCGCGAAAAGTGACCGACTGGCGCTAGGTAATACCATGTATTCAGCACTTCGAACTCCAGGGAAAGTTATCTCGCCCACTGCAATTCCAGGAGCGGTGGAGTAGTCCACTAGATGCGAGAGCGATTCCTCTTTGATGGTGATTCTTGCACTAGTGAAAGTGGTGGAGGCAAAGGGGACGGTGACGGAATCTTCTTGACCTGGTGTGAAGGGCGTACTTAGCAGTGTGTTGCCTAGAGCATCAAGAAGTTCAAGAGTTGCGCTCTCAATGATGCGACCACTTGGTTGCCGTGCAGAAAAGTCAACGTTCATTGATGTTGCTGTGAGTGGAGTCCGGAATTCAAGACGAATCCATTCATCCACAGCCCTAGAGCGAACACCTACAACCCAGCTAGTACGGCGATCGCCATCCACGACATTCTCGGGCCGAGCTTCCGGAGTGAGTACAACAGGGTGACCATAAGAACTTGCGTTCACTCGTGCGATATCACCAATGAGTTGGCTCGTCGTCATCTGTTCTAGTGGCACGGCAATGCGGTAGTTGTCAGTAAATGGATTGAGTCGTTGGTCTGTCGGGATACGTGCAGCGGAAGAGGAAGTGAACTCATCTGTTCGTTCAGTGCGACCTGTTTGTTGTGCAATGGAGGACCACTGACGCTGGGCTGACCTGTTTGTATCGGTCACAATAAGTTGTGAGATCAGTGATCTCTGAAGTTCTGCAGGCATGAATTGGCGCGTGCCTGCGTATACAAATGTGTCACGAGAGGTAAGTACTTTGGCGGAAAGTGCGTTAATGACCCCCTCGCCACTTCCCACCACTGTGACGACTTCATCGGGGTGTGACTGAGAAAGAAGTGGTCGTGCATGAGGAATCTTCCACACTTGCAACAAGGGATACTTCTCCGTACGGGTATTGCCGAACCAGGTCTCATCCACAATGGCTGCACGCTCTGAAGCGGGAATCAAAGGTCCAGTAAATAGTGATGGCCCAGGTGGTGTGCGTTCGAGAGAAGGTGCCAAATATTCGGGACGTGCGGTGAGGTGATGGTCATAGGCGATGTCGGCGCGCCATGTTGCGGTGTTGGCCGACAAGATTGCAGACAACTCACCTAGAACATTCATGTTGGGTCTTCCATCCACCATCTTGGATTCAAATGCAGAAAGTAAATCTGTGGTTGCTTCACTTCCTTGAGGGATCATTTCTTTTGCTACATATTCACTGGCGATGAGCCCAGGAAGTACCGGATCGACGGTGCCGCCCCACCAGTAGTCGGCAAAGTTCGCAGCAGGAAACTCATATGTACGGCCGAATCCAGTGGACTCATCGCGCTGGGTATCGATTGCCTGAGCCGCATCTGTCCAGTACGACGGCAGGTTCTCATCGCGAGTAATGATTTCGGTCATTGAGCGCTGGGTGAACCAAGGAAAGTTGTTCACAACAATGGCGATAAGTACTACTCCGATCACTATTCGTGAAAATGAATGCCCACCTCGGGCAAATGACCAACTACGTATACCTGCAGAGTTAGCGGAAGTGAGCATTGTCTGAAGACCCCATGCCGTGGAAAGCGCAAGCGCAATGAGCACAAGCGGCAACGCTCGGGGGGTGGAGCGCAGAGCAAAACCACTCTCATTGTTGACGACAACATTGAAAAGTTGTCCATACAAAGATGAATCACTCAATGGCGAGGCACCCACAGCCACTCCAAGGCCAATCAGGGTGAGCAATGATAAATGAACGCGGTACGGAACTCTTGTTGCAGCAATGCTGATCAAGCCGATAGCGGCCAAGAAGAATCCTGCAGCTATCACCATGCGGTTGTGCATGTAGGGCGCACTTGGGCCAATCCATCTTCCGGCGTATTCATCACCGTAGAAAAACCAATAGCCAAGTCCCCGTAGAAGTTCGTGCGGTAGCGAGGCCTTGGCAACAGTTTCGTAGGTTTCTGAGTAGCGAAGGATGGGAAGACCAAATCCCGATTGCATCACTAGTGATGTAAGCCACCATAAAGAGACACCCACACTCCCCATGCCGAGTAACAAAAAGGTCTTAATCGCATCGCGCCATCGTGTGAATCCTGACAACCCATCAGCGCATAACCAGATCGCAAGTCCGAAAATGATGAAGAACAAGGTGGTTGCATTCACAGTGCCCACAGTTCCAATCACTAGCGCTGATCGAGCGAGCCACTTCGTACCTGGTTGTTGTCTGGCGCGCACTAAGCACAACAACAGCCATGGGAAGCCCACCCATGGCAACAAGATTCCAGAGAGTCGTGCTAGGTAATGCAGGCTGTAGGGACTGAGGCCATATAGCAGTGCTGCAAGCAATGCGTAGTTGTTGTGAATACCAAGTACTCGCGCAAGTCGATACGTTCCGTACGCAGCAAGAAAAACTAATGAACCCCACCAGAAGCGTTGAGCGAGCCAGTCCGGAATCCCGATGGTCTCCATAAGCCAGAAGTAAGGGCCCATTGGCCACAGATATCCGATGTACTGGTGTGTGACGGTGCCTGCACCAAATGAGGAACTCCACAGCGAAGGGGCCTCAGAGAGAAGTTCGCCGGGATTAAGAAACAGATATGTCTTTGTATCTGCACTCACTCTTCCTGGTTGTGTAAGAAGTATCGGAATGTAGGACACCGCAAGAAGCAAAATGACTTGCCACTGATGCATGCACGCACGCTGCGTCATCCGCACCCACTTCATGGGTTTCACGCTAGTGGATATGACTGTTTTGGGAGGTGGCTGTGTTGGTCCTGGAAAGACACAGCGAGCCAAGAAGGGCAAGGCACACCATCAAAGTGTGGTGTGATGCCTGCGTGCTTGCAGGCCATCCGAAATCCAAGGGTGCACTAGTGGTCAAAGATTCCCACCATGTAGCGCCCATTGCCAAAGTAAAAATCGCAGTGGTGAGCCAGATAAGGATTCTTTGTTGTCGCATCCATAGCGACAGGGCGACTATGGCACTCGTCCATAACGCAGTGCGTCCATCAAGCAAGGCTGACATCAATAGAGCGTTGAGGGCAACGATTGTCACCATCTTCCATCTTTGTGGAAGCGGCGAGTGGAACTTGGGGGATACAGGTGACCCGCGACGGTCTCGCCGAAAGAAGACAGCCAAGAAAGATGTGACAAGCACAGATGCAGCAGAGAGTGCAAGGGCAACATTGAGTGTCTTTTGAGGAGTGAAGGAAATCGAGACCGTTTGTGCAGCGGATGTGGGTGCAATCCACCAGCCATTTGATCCACCGTCCACTGTCAATGATGGCCCTAGGTCAACCCCATCGATCGATGCTTTCCAGCCTGAGCTGCGGCCTTCACCAAGAATGATCCAACAGCCTTCCGGGCATGGTTGTATCTCCATCGTCTTTTGCACAAGTTGCCTCGTAGTGAGACGTGGAAGTAATACAGGGGAACTTGTGGTGGCTCCTGCGCTAGAGATGATCACTTGATCAATCGGGTACTGAGTACTGGTGGTCTCCACTAAATGGTTGCCTTGAGAAAATGAAACAGGTTCGGCAGTGCCAATGAGTGCGCCATCTGTTGTCTGTGTGACTGAGGCAATGCTGACTGTCTTGCCATCTATTTGAAGTGATGAGTTTGTAGTCATGCGCTGTTGCAGTTCAGCGACTTGTGAGGAGCTCATGTCGGAGATATCGATACGCACAGCGATGTTCATCTCTTGCGCACGAGGCATATAGAGCGAACGAGCAAAGTTAAGTTCAATATCTGATCGATTCTCTCGTTCACGTGGTGCCACGCGACGAGTGAGGACGTAACTCAATGGAGTATCTGATGAGAGATTGTCCAACCCTCGCGTAGGAAGCACTCCCACCTCGCGAGTTGTAGACGTATCCATTTTGATTTCAGCGAAACCCACGCCAGACAATTCCTCGTTCGGTTGCAGTGGTCGCGTGGGCACAGTTGCATCGATGCGAATAGTGACAACATTTCCTGATGTGGGAAGTGTGATGGTCTCACCCTCTGTGAGGGAGGATTCTGAGAGTGAAAACTTCACCCAAGGTTGCTCATCTACAGATACAGATATCTGTGAGATGCGACGGTTGATGTCGTTTTGAGGTTG
>WLGS01000060.1 GCA_009703125.1 Actinomycetota bacterium | reverse complement strand
CAATTGCATACGAAGCTCAAAACCAGCAGCCGCCAACAACCGAGTCAGTGTCTCCACCGAAGGAGACCTCTTACCAGATTCATATGCCGAGACAGCTGGCTGGCTGGTCTTGGCGGCGTGAGCAAGGTCGGCCTGCGACATACCTGCACGGATACGTGCCATGTGTATGAGATGGCGAGAGGCGGTCTCTTTGGGCATGCCCTAATTATATCGGTACAGGTATATGCTTGCTTTCGGGCTGTAGCAAAATGACGTATCTAACGACTCAGTGACAGAAGGCGCAGCGAGCGCCAAGCCGAACTTGAGAGCTAACTCACGAAAGATGCGAGCTCTGCGGCAGTAATTCCTGCAAGAGTCTCGCGGCGAATCATTCGGCCATTCACATCGAGTCGCATTGGCACATCAACGTGATGAGGTACTGCAAGCACGAAAGCACCTGCTGCTAAAGCAGAAGCAACTCCAGTGGGCGAATCTTCGATAGCAACACACTTAGTGATGTCTACTCCTAAACGTTCTGCAGCCAGTAGATACGGCTCTGGGTGGGGCTTACCGCGTTCAACATCATCACCCACTACCGACACATCAAATGCGCCCTTCGGCAGTGCGTCCACCACTTCCATCGCAAAGCGACGCCACGACATAGTGACAAGCGCAGTCGGAAATGCTGCGGCTCTCACATCGGCAAGCAACTCGCGCGCACCTGGACGCCATGGCACCTCTCGCTTCACATTTGCAACCACGCTGTCAAGCAAGAGTTCGACAATTTCATGTGGTGTCAACCGAACGCCACCGTGTTCAATCATGACCCGCCCAGAATCAAGAAGATCAAAACCCACAAGTGACTTTGCAAGTTCGTCATTCCATGAATCACCGTGTTCGGCAACTACGGCGTATTCGGCAGCAAACCAATACGGCTCTGTATCAACGATGGTGCCGTCCATATCCCATAACACGGCTTGCAACTGATTCAACTCCTGTTTTGCCACCTCATTGACGATACTTCTCGCCATACTGGAAAGCCGTGAGCAACATCTCTGTTTCCGAACTTGCCTATTCCCCACCCGGTGCAGAGCAACTCTTCTTTGATGTGAGCTTTGGTGTGGCCGCTGGTGAGCATGCAGCCATCGTTGGCCCCAATGGGGTCGGCAAGAGCACCATTCTCAAGATTCTCACTGGACAATATGAAGCTGACGACGGCGAGTTCAGTATCGGTGGCACGTTTTTGCAAATGACACAGGACGTGGGAATGTCACGACCAGATGATGCACTGCGCGACATGTTGATTGAGGTTGCTCCAGAGGGGCTGCGCACTGCAGGTAAGACTCTGTTTGCTGCAGAAAAGGCCATGATGAGTGGCGATGACGATGGAATGAAATACGCCGAAGCACTCGGCGATTGGGGCGATCTTGGTGGCTATGACCTTGAGACCCAATGGGCCGCAGCCGCACAGCGCAGCGTCAAAACACCGATAACCGATTTTGCAACCCGCCTAGTAGGTCAACTCTCTGGCGGGGAACGCAAACGTCTCGTGCTTGATGTTCTATTGAATTCCGGCGCCGATGTGTTGTTTCTTGACGAACCGGACAACTACCTCGACATTCCCACGCGCGGATGGTTAGAAGAACAGATCAACCAATGCAAGAGCACCATCTTGATGGTGAGCCACGACCGTACACTGCTAGAGCGTTGTGCCACCAAGATCATCGCCGTAGAAGGCTCTGGGGCGTGGGTGCATGGAGGCTCGTATCTCACATGGCCCGAGGCACGTCAGAAGCGTCAAGAACTTCTTGGAGATGATCTCAAACGCTGGAACGATGAAGAACGTCGTTTGTTCCATCACATGAAGATGATGAAACAACGCGCTGCACAGAACTTTAAAAATGCCACCAAAGCCAACGGTGCTGAATCACGGTGGGAGAAGTTTGTAAAGGCGGGCCCACCACCTCCACCAGCACCTGATCAGCAAATTCATGTGCGATTCACCGGAGCAGATTCTGCTCGGCGAGTCGTGAAATTCGAAAACGTTGCTGTTGATGAATTGTTTAGTCCTTTTTCTGATGAGATTCATTTCGGCGAACGTGTCGGTCTTATTGGCCCTAACGGCACAGGAAAGACACACCTGCTCAATGCACTGCATGGCACACACAACGGACTTGTCGGGAACATCACGTTTGGCCCTCGCACATCGGTCGGCATGTTTAATCAAATCAATGATCGACCTGAGTATCGGGGACGCACATGTGTCGACATTGTGCGCGACAAGTTGATTGATGAACAAAAGTCAATGGGTGCACTTGCCCGTTACGGACTCCGCAACAATGCCAAACAAGAATTTCAGACACTTTCTGGCGGACAGAAGGCTCGCCTTGAAATTCTTGGTCTAGAACTTGCTGGACACAACGTGTTGTTGTTGGACGAACCAACGGACAACTTAGACATCGAATCATCCGAGGCTCTGGAAAATGCACTTGAAGGCTTTGAAGGTACAGTGCTTGCTGTCAGTCATGACCGCACATTTCTCGCGCGCTTCAATCGCTTCATCATGATCACCGATGACGGTGACGTGTATGAAATTCCCGACTACGAACTGGCGCTAGCCGGACTGTCCGCTCCTGATGAACTTCCCTCGTTGCGGCTCGCCAAAAAACTCAACGCCTAACGACGAGGGCCTTGGTCGGCACTAGGGTCAAGGCATGAAAGCAGCGGTGTATTACGAGACAGGTGGACCAGAGGTTCTTCGTTACGAGGAGGTTGCCGAGCCCCAATTGCGCAAAGGCGGAGTTCTCATTGATGTCGCTGCGATTGCGATTCAAGGTGGCGACACACTCAATCGCACAGGCGGCTTGATGGCTTCCACTCCACACATTGTGGGATACCAAGCATCGGGAATTGTGCGTGAAGTCGGCGACGGCGTCACTGCGTTCACTCCGGGTCAACCAGTTGTTGCCACCATGGGATTTGGTTCACATGCCGAGGTCATCAGTGTCCCTGCAGGTTCAGTCTGGGCAATTCCCGAAGGCCTCTCACTAGAGGAAGCATCTGGTGTTCCCATCGAGTTCGGCACCGCAGACGATTGTTTGTTTGAATTTGGTCGTCTACAAAAGGGTGAGACAGTTCTCATTCAGGCCGGCGCTAGCGGTGTGGGATTAGCCGCAATTCAACTAGCAAAGGCTGCTGGTGCAACAGTTCTTGCTACGGCATCAAGTGATGATCGCCTTGAACGTCTCCGTGATTACGGTCTCGACTTCGGAATCAACTACACCAAAGTCGATGTTGCCCAAGAAGTTATGAAGTTCACCAATGGCGTAGGTGTCAATCTCGTTGTTGACTCCGTAGGTGGTTCCACATTGGAAGGCAGCATCGCCTCGCTTGCCTATCGCGGTCGCATCAGTTGGGTCGGCCGAGCAGGACGCGAGGAACGCCCGCCTGAGATCTGGACAATCATGCAAAAGAATGCATCGATCACGGGTGTTTTCCTAGGTGCTGAAATGGCAGTGAACCCCTCACGCACACATCCACTCATCGACAATTTGCTTGCACGTATCGCACGTAAGGAATTGTCAGTTGTCATTGACAGCACCTATCCACTTGCACAAGCAGCAGAAGCACACGGCCACATCGAAAGTCGCAAGGCATTCGGTCGCGTCATCATGACCCCATAACAACACGGTGGCGAGAAGTACTTCTCTACTTCGCTATAGGTAGAGGTGTTCACACGCTTCAAGAAACGTTGTACGTAGGTTGGTCGTAGCACGCAACGAACGGACCACACGCACATGATTTCACCACAGGACATTGCCTCACTGGCCAGGATGAATACATCATGCGTGACCATGTATCTCCCTACGCATCGATTCGGTGCAGCGACAAGGTCTGACGCACATCATCTCAACAGCATGTTGAAAGACGCGTCGCATCAACTGCGCACGCGTGGAATTGCTGCGTCGATTGCTGAAACAATTCTCAATCCTTTTCGGGCACTCTCTGATCACGAGCCTTTCTGGCAACATCAAGATGAATCATTAGTGATGTTTGGTTCACCTCACTTTTGGGTCCATTACTCGCTACCACTACCTGTTCGAGAACAACTTGTGGTCAACGATATTTTCTATCTTCGCCAACTCACACCTTTTCTTCACGGCAATGGCTCCTTCAATATCCTTGCTCTGAGTCAAAACTCAGTGAAACTTTTTAAGGCAGATCAATTCAGCGTCGAACAAATTGAGTCTTCTCTCTTGCCCGATTCCATGGATGAGGCATTGTGGTACGAGATGCAGCAAAGTGAACTCCACCATCGAAGTGGCGCACCTGGAATAACCCTTTTTCATGGCCAAGGCCTCGGCGATGAATTGCGGAAGGAAGCAATTAGCCGTTACTTCCAACATGTAGATCGTGCGATAAGCGAGCTTCTGAAAGATTCCACAGATCCACTTGTTCTCGCTGGAGTGCCCTATTACATCCCCCTCTACAAAGAAATCTCCCACTACAAATACATTTGCGACGACTTTGTGGAGGGAAGTGTAGAAAAGCGCACAGCTGAGGAAATTCACTCAGTTGCATGGATGGCAGTGCGAGAGAAATTCCAAGAGCCCTTACACAAAAAAATCGAACAATTTCAGAACGTACAAGGAAGTGGACTGACATCTGACTCGCTACCTGATGTTCTCGAAGCGGCCACCGAAGGGCGAATTGACACATTGTTTCTTGGCAATGTGCATGCGAGTCTCGACGACGTCAATGAGTCAATGATGAACACCGCTATTCGTCGAGCTCTCAACAGCGGTGCTGAGATTTATGAATCTGAAGCAATTGTCAACGACCCGTCCCAAGTACGTGCACTATTGCGTTTCTAACGCGACAGATTCTTCTTCCATGCCAAGCCAGCAAGGGTTTCAAAAATGAGACGATGCGCCATATTCACTGTTGCATCTGCATGGTCATATACAGGTGCAACTTCCATGACGTCAAAAGCCACTAATGGGGTCTCCATCGCAAGTCGGCGGATAGCGCGCAACATCTCCACACTGGAGATTCCACCAGGCTCTGGAGTACCAGTGCCAGGAGCATAAGCGGGGTCAAGGCTGTCAATGTCGACGCTGACATAGAGATAATCCACACCATTCATTGCCTCGGCAATGGCATCGGTGATCACAGCATCAAGACCGCGTTGATGCACTTCTTCCATCATGTGCCACTTCATGCCTTGGTCGGCCATCCAGTTCCACACTTCTTCACCTGGCCAATATCCGCGCAGTCCAATCTGCACAAAGTTGGTAGCCGGTATTGCTCCACTTTCAATGAGCCGACGCATGGGGGTTCCATGGCTTGCAAGATTGCCGTCAATATCTGGTGCGGTATCTGCATGGGCATCAAAGTGCACCATGCCCACTTTGCCATAGCCATATTTTTCTGCAACAGCGGTGGCCGACGGCCACGTGATGGTGTGGTCTCCACCAATCACAATCGGAATGATTCCTAGTTGCACAATCTCTGACACTTTGTCTTGCACATTGCGAAGACTTTGCTCTACTCGGCCGTGTGGACAAAACGCATCACCCGCATCAACAACTTCTAAGTTCTCAAAAATCTCAAGACGTAGATCCAAGTGATAAGTACCTGGTTCATATGCATGTGACCGCACACCTCGTGGACCAAAACGTGCACCAGGACGATTAGTTGTGCCGAGATCAAAAGGCGCGCCCATGATGGCAACATCGGGCTGCCATGCAGCTAATTGTGTTGCATCGGGGACAAAGGGGCGTTGTGCGTATGTTTGCAATCCACCAAACACATACCCGAGGTCAAGTTGTTCTTGATAGCCCGGTGGCAAGTCGCGTTGTGGATCAGTCATGGTGTGAGCGTAGTAAGCGATGGTGCACTATTGCGCTGAATAGGCGCGCCATTCGTCATCGGTCCAATGCTGACGCAACTCTTCAGTGACAAAATCAGTCGTCCAGCGCACCATGTCAATCCACGGGAAATCGGCCGACATGATTTCAGTGAACGCCATGCCTTCCAAAAGCAATGCAGCGTCATCGATCCCCATGACAAAGGGTTGACCATCTTCATGTTCGGCTAGCCGTGCATCCAGATCAATAAGGTGCTCAGAATTCCATGGCGATTTTCCTTGGGCACTGAACATCTGGTCACTCATGATGCCCAAGATCTGCCCGAGAGCCATCGCGGCCCCCTGTTCCAACTCAATGGTGCGCGGCTCAATCACCCTTGTAGTCAATCACGACCACTCCTCCAAGAAGCTCTCCCGGACAGACCTCACAAACATGGGTCGGGAAATTCCTCCTCTCCATTTGCAATTCCCGACTAATCCAGTCATAATTGTCAACTATGACCACTACAGTCCCTCAACCCCAATCCACGGGGGCAATTCGCTCGAATTTGCCCTCTGTCCAAACCTCGGTCATCGTGGCCGGGGTCGCTGCTTCCGCCCTTCTCTTGTGGGGCATCGCCGCCTCTCAAGGGTCTGCGAAATCAGTGCTTTTCCTCCTAGGCCTTGCCCTAGGAGTGACTTTGTTCCATTCCCGTTTCGGGTTCACCTCCGCTTGGCGTCAACTTGTCTCTGTTGGTCAAGGCCGCGCACTACAAGCCCACACCGTCATGTTGGCTCTTGCAGTTGTGTTCTTTGCAATCATCTTTGAAATCGGCAGTGGATGGTTCGGGACCACACCTGATGGTTTCTATGCACCCATCACTTTGGCATTGTTTGTTGGCGCTGCGTTGTTTGGCATTGGCATGCAATTAGGCGGGTCATGTGCATCGGGAACGTTGTTTGCTACCGGATCTGGAAACTTGGCTGTTGTCATCACTTTGGTGGGCTTCATCACAGGTTCAGGACTCGGCGTTGCAGGATTTGATTTCTGGACAACTGGTAGTGGATTCCAAAAGATTGCTGATCCCGTGTCGTTGCGCACGGAGTTTGGTCTATGGGGTGGCGTTGCCGTATCGCTTGTCATCATCGCAGCCATTGCACTAGTTGCAGAATTGGTCATTCGACGTCGTCGTCCACCCGCAATTGAAGCAGTACCTTCCACGGTTGGCGTCGCGCGTATTCTGCGTGGTTCATGGCCATTGTGGGCTGGCGCAATTGTGCTTGCAGTATTGAACGCTTTGGTTCTTCTCACCACTGGTCGCCCATGGGGTGTGACGAGTGCGTTTCGCCTCTGGGCCTCAAAAATCATGAACGGTGTTGGTCTCGATGTCGGTACATGGTCGTTCTGGAACGAGCGCCCAGGCCTTGATGCATCACTTCTTGCAGACAACACCTCCGTTGCAAACTTTGGCATCATCTTGGGTGCACTTGTTGCATCTGCGGCTGCTGGCGCATTTAGCTTCTACAAAAAAGTCCCAGGCCGCACTGTGGCAGCTGGACTTATTGGTGGAGTACTCATGGGATACGGCGCAACATTTGCATCTGGGTGCAATATCGGCGCGTACTTCAGCGGTATCGCATCGGGAAGTTTGCACGGGTACTTGTGGGCCGTCGCCGCACTTGTGGGCACCTACATCGGACTCAAGCTGCGTCCGCTGTTTGCACTCCCCGTACCTAAGCCAACCGATTCCAGTTGCTAATTAGCTTCGATAAAAACTGCCGGTGTTTCTTCGGAAGCACCGGCATTTTTTTATGCCGACAATGTGTTGCCGTAGATCTGCCACGCCAATGCACTCTTGGCAGTAAGGCTCAAGATGAGATATGTGCGCTCGCCGTACATGTACGACGACCACTTACCCACCTTCTTGTATTGCAGATACTGATTCACTGCGAACAAGTTAAAGAAGATGAAAATGCTGATGAAGATGCCATAGACAAACTTCGGCATGTCATCTCCAGGTCCAAGCAGATAAATCAGCAAGCCAATCCAAGGAATGATGCCCACAATGCATCCGAACCAGAACGGCGTCCACCACACTTCTTTTCCGGGCTTGTTCGCCACTTCCATCAACCAGCCAAACAAGATCATCGCAATGTTTGCACCTGCAATTCCCAGAAGTCCTGCAATGTCGCCGATTCCAAAGATGATGGAAATTGTCAGAATCATCACAGTCGATGAAATGGAATACTCAACCCATCGGAATCGATTCTGTTCCTTTGACAATTCGCTCTCATAAGTTCTACGGCCCACTGTGGCGACAATGAGGTGAAACAACGATGACAAAAACAAAAACACGGCCGCAGCCCACGCAATAGACACGTCGAACATTCGATCGAGGCGAGCGACATCAAGAGAGTTATTCGGCGCATCATTCCAAAAGAAACTGGTCACCGGGAGTGCGAAATCGTTAGCCAACACCAGTACCGCAATTGCCTGTACAAAGTGCAGCACAGCCGCTGCGATGTTGAGTTTGAAGAGTTTTTGAGTCATTGTGGGTCTTTCCTGTAAAACGCCTACCTCTTTTATACTTCGTGTATGCCTTCCCAAAGTGGTGATCGTTCAGAGTTCTTTCCTGCCATCGAAAAAAAGTACGGAAAACCCATCCAGTATTGGATTTCACAGCTTCAGGAATTAGAGAGCTCAAAATACCCCGACCAAATTGCGCTTCTTCGAGAGAACTTTGAGTTCAGCCAGAATCATGCAAATGCTCTTGTGATGCATTTTCGCGGCTCCCCGTCAGCGCGTCGACATAGTGGACCAGATGATTTTTTCGCCAAGTTAGATACAGATGCAAAAAAACTGGCCCAAGAGATCTTTAGTTCCATCCAAAAGAAATATCCAAAGCTTGAACTTGTGATGGCATGGAATCAACCCATGTTGCGCACAAGTAAGGACTATGTGTTTGGGCTATCTGTGTCAAAGAATCACATCACCATCAATCCGTGGAGCACCGAAGTGTTGGTGGAAATGACTCCACGTCTTGAGGGGCTCAAAGTCAATAAGCACACATTTCAAGTGCCCATGAATTGGAAGGTGAACCAATCGCTGTTGCACGCGATGGTGAAGTTGAGAATTGCAGAACTCTAAGTTCAGTTCTCTGAAGTCACTAGATACGCCACAATTCCAGATGCAATACCAAATCCAATAAGTTGCATCACAACAAACATGGGCACAGATTCTGGTGCAATTCCCGCAAAAGAATCACTGAACATGCGAGCGAAAGTGACTGCAGGATTGGCCAACGACGTGGACGAGGTGAACCAGTACGCACCGCCAATCCACACGCCCACTGCAACTGGAACCGATTCTGGTCGTGGACCTTTTGAAATTAAGAAGATCACCAGCAACAGTCCTACTGTTGCCACGATTTCTGACACCCAAATTCCGCTGCCTTCACGAATTTTTGTCGATGGACCAAACGCATCAATATCAAACATGATGTTCGCAATCACAGCACCAACAGTTCCACCCAGTGCTTGACACACTGCGTAGGGAATTACTTCTTTCCATGGCCGTTTGTCAAACAGACAACTTGCCATAGTGACAACAGGATTGAAATGGGCACCCGAGATGGGGCCAAACATCAAGATCAACGCAATGAGTGCTCCCACGGTGGCGCCAGCATTAGCAAGTAGCTGAAGCCCCACATCGTCTGTGAGATTGGTAGCCATAATGCCTGATCCAATGACAGCGATAATGAGAAAACAAGTTCCTAATGCTTCGGCAAATAATCGTTTTTGCATGCTCATGAAAACTCAATTCCTAATTCAATGAGAAGGTTCTTTACACGGAGACCAATTTCATCTCGAATGGGACGAACTGCATCTACGCCTTGACCAGCCGGGTCCTCTAATGGCCAATCTTCATATTTCTTGCCCGGAAAGATTGGGCAAGTGTCGCCACAGCCCATCGTGATAACAACATCTGCTGCTTTGACAGTCTCTGTTGTAAAGAGCTTGGGTATCTCTTGGGAAATGTCGATTCCCAATTCATCCATTGCAGCAACCGCTGCAGGATTGACGTGGCGAGCAGGCTCAGATCCTCCCGAGTAGATATTCACACGATTGCCAGCGAGATGGCGCAACCACCCTGCCGCCATTTGCGAACGGCCCGCATTGTGCACACACACAAACAACACCGAAGGGATGGGTTGAGGGCTACCTGCGGTATTTGTCATGTCATGTGTCCCTTCAACTCTTCCGACAATAGTTTTCTCAAGTTCGATGAACTTGAACTGGAGTTAAACAGAATATGAAGTCTCCAACTCCAGAGGCAGTACCGCTGGATTAGGGTGAGGCGATGAGTCAAAATCTTCCGGCTTCTGCCCCTCTAGCTGCTACCTGTTCCATTGGTGCGGGCTTCGTCCACGCAATTGCAGCGGGAACACATGCAGAACACGCCAGCGCGGCTCTGGCTATGGCACTACTCGCATTTCTACAAATAGGCGCCGGACTCTTAGGACTAACGCGAAACAGTTCGGTATTTCGTCTCGCTATTCCCATTGTCAACGTTGCTGCAATCTGTGGATGGATTGCGACACGCACCACTGGTATTGGATTTATCTCTGGCCTTGACATTGCAGAGTCTGTTCAAACAGCCGATGCCATCACTGCTGGCCTTGCGGCTATTGCAGTTGCCGCATCTATCTCTGGGATCCAACGCAAGTTTGCGATGGTGACACCGATGTATGCCGCCCTTATTGCCATGGTTCTTGTAGTTCCTGCAACTGTGACCACCACCTCACACGATCACAGCAGCCACAGCGCAACAAGCACATGGCCCCGTCCTTTCTTTCCTGGTATCGGAATTGATATCGAAGGCGTGGAAGGTGTGAGTACCGAACAAGAAAATCGAGCACGTCAATTAGTGCTTGAGACACAAAAAGAACTTGTGCGTTGGGCTGATTACAAAGTGGCGCAAGCCGAAGGTTGGATTTCCATTGGTGACGAGGCCACCGGATATGAACACTTCGTCAATGGGCGTTACTTGAACGATGGCAATCAACTTGATGCCACTCGTCCTGAATCAATCGTGTACAAGGTGTATGGAGACACACGCATTCTTGTCTCTGCGATGTATATGGCCGAGGGTCAACCCGCCTTGGATTCCCCATTGTTGACTGATTTTGCCGGACCGTTGTTTGAGTGGCACGTACACACGAATTTGTGTTGGGGAATGCGAAACGGTGGTGTGGGCATTGTGGGAGTAACCGATGCGAACGGCAAGTGCCCGCCCGGATCAATGGTGCGTTCCATTAGTAAGCCCATGGTGCATGTGTGGATCGTCCCACACCCATGTGGCCCGTTTGCCGCGGTTGAAGGATTAGCCGAAGGTCAAGCTGCAGTTCCTGATTCAGAACGTGTCGATATGTGTGGTGACCACGCCCACTAAGCACATGGCGTGTGATGGCTTACTTCAGAAGAGCTGGGTCTGCAGTTATGAGCATGGACCAATCCAAATGGCCCCACAATTCAGAAAATGGCTGGCCATTAATGAGCACACGCAACTCAGTAAGAGATGCATCCAACAATGCAGTAT
>WLGS01000006.1 GCA_009703125.1 Actinomycetota bacterium | reverse complement strand
TTCGAACAACTGTTGCTCATTCTGATGAATGATTTATAGCTCTTGTTGAAGAACTAGCGGCTTGCTTCTAATTCATACATTGGTAAACCATCGGTGCTCACCCATAAACCAGCACCCACTTGAGTGAAATAGGGATTCAACTGCGTGCGATACCAAGTAGCACTTCGTTTATATACCTGTAGATCTGTGCCACGTGAGTCCACAATGTTTTCGTAATCCCACTTTGTAGGCAATTCCAGATACAAGACGTGGCGCGTTGCCGACGCGAGATTTTCCACTGCGTTAATGAACGACGCGTTATCGAGGTATTGCAACACGCTATGACAGACAACAAGATCGTATTTCCCCCGCGGTTTCCACTCTGCAATGTTGCGCTTTTCATGATTCCATGTAACGCATGCATGATCACTGACATCGATTGACTTCACTTGCACATTTGGGTGAGTGGTGTTGTACCAATCTCGCCACATGCCCATTCCCGCACCAACGTCTAAAACTGATTCAATGCTCACACCCCACCACGCGCACATGTTGTGCACAGCAGTTGCAAGATGTGCAATCCGCTCAGCATCGTGTGCACCATCTTTTCCGTAGAAGCGTGCGTAATAGTCACTATCAAAACGAGCCATGGTGATAACGCTAGGACTTAAAGCCAGATGCAACCCAGACATCCACACTCACTTGTGTCACCGGGGCTGCATCTGCTGCGGTTTGCCATATAAGAGGTGTCATTGAAAAGAGATCATGGGCTGACGCATCGCTGAGTTCGAGATCAAATTGAATGCGCTGTGCATGAATTGCATGCTCGGGTGGCTCGTCGCGTCTTAGTTCGCGCTCCACAATGCTTGAGTCACGCTTGGGTCTCATCTGTTGTAGATGATGTGCACCTGGGGTCACCGTGACCCACTGACCACACGTGGACAACACACGTTGGAACTCAACATGAGAGTGCGGGGCAAAGACACTGAACACGGCGTCACACGATGCGTCGAGAATGGGAAGCCGATACGCGTTCCCGACGGCAAAGTGAGCCTCGGGAAAACCTTTGCTTGCCATGCGGATACCTTGTTTGGCGATGTCGATCCCGTACTTATGTGGAGAGTGAATCTGCGAGAGGTAATACCCCTCGCCACATCCCACGTCGAGCACCGGGCCGTCGATCTCTTCGATCACTTTGGCTAAGGCATTGGCAATTGGGGTGTAGGCGCCCGTGGACAGAAAACGTCGTCGGGCTGCAAGCGAGTCTGGGGTATCGCCAGGGACTGCATCGCTGGTGAGCCGGCCACCAATGAGCAAGTTGAGATATCCCTCACGGGCGCGGTCAAAGGTATGCCCATTTGGGCATACCACCCCATGGGCTGTGGGTGTAAACGCCTGCATGCAATGCGGACATGCAAATATTGAGGGGACTTTTGACACTTCTGCCATATGAGCAGTCTCTCATTAGGCTAGAGAAATGGAGTTGTCATGACGAACGCTGTGTTTACCGCACGCAACACAGCGCTAGTGGCACTTGGAGCTGTGGATGCCCCGCTTGAGGTCACGTCCGCTTGGATTGATGAGCAACTGGCCGAGACCTATGCCGCATGTGGCGTTCGTCCCGGACTGCTGGAGAAGGTCGCAGGAATTCACAGTCGTCGCTGGTGGCCAGAGGGGACCACCTTTGACCAAGTAGCTGCCGAAGCAGGCCGTGTCGCCTTGGAGAATGCCGGAGTCAAGGCATCTGAGATAGATGTTCTCATCAGCACGTCGGTGTGTAAGCATCATCTTGAGCCATCTTTGGCGTCATCGGTACACCACCAATTGGGACTGCCAACATCTGCAATGAACTTCGATCTGGCAAATGCGTGTTTGGGATTTATCAACGCCATTTGGATCGCATCACAATTGATTGACTCTGGCCAAGTGCGTTATGTCTTGATTGTTGACGGAGAGGGAAGTCGCTACACCCAAGAAGAGACAATTCGTCGACTTCAGACGCCAGGGACAACAGCCGAAGACATCTTTGCTGAATTTGCATCGCTGACTCTTGGATCAGGTGCAGTTGCTGCAGTGTTGGGGCCCGCAGATTTAGGTGGTCACCGCATTGTGGGTGGAGTATCGCGTGCAGCTACCGAACATCATGACCTATGTATTGGCACGCTGGACAGAATGACAACTGATACGCGGGGATTACTGGAAAATGGAATTGCTCTCGCACATGATTGTTTCACCGAAGCTGAACAACACGAAAAATGGTTACACAACATTGACTGGTACATCTTGCACCAGGTGAGCAAAGTGCATACCGACAACGTGTGTGCACAGCTTGGGATTGATCTTGAAAAAGTTCCCGTGTCGTATCCCGCTCTTGGCAATGTGGGGCCTGCTGCCATTCCGCTCACTATGGCCCATAATCAGCATCTTTTTGCCGAAGGCGACAACATCTTGTGCATGGGAATTGGTTCGGGTTTAAATGTCAGCTTTGTTGAATTGCAATGGTGACAGACGCTTCTCAACTACCCGAAATTGATTCCTCATGGGTGCGCAAGTACGACGTGGACCGCGATGGTAACGCGGAGAGTTTTTCAGTTCTTGAAGCTGGTCCAGCACATCCTCGTGGAACGATTGTGTGTGTGCATGGCAATCCCACATGGTCGTACATGTGGCGTAATTTTGTCCGCGAACTAGGTACTCAGTGGCGTGTGATTGCGATTGATCAATTGGGCATGGGTTTCTCGAGTCGGTCGGTAAAACTACGCACACTTGCCACACGTATTGAAGATCTAAATGCCCTAATCGGTGCGGCAAAGGTAGATGGACCCGTCACTCTGATTGCACATGATTGGGGTGGGCCTGTTGCAATTGGTTGGGCAACGCAACATTCCGAGCGCGTGGAGCAACTGGTGCTGTTTAACACGGGTACCCAAATTCCTACAACGGGTATCCCTGGTCTTATTCAAGTCTCAAATACTCCAGTTCTACGTAATGCCATCTGTACATGGACAAAAGCATTTATTACTGGTGCGGTAGTGACAACCGGTGGAATTCCTCGAAGTATTCGTAAGGCCTATTACGCACCGTATACATCTTCAAGTCGCCGTCGTGCCATTGCGCAATTTGTTGCAGACATTCCCACGAGCGACACCCATGTCACCGCACCTGTGCTACGGGAATTAGCAACACGAGCTCAATCACTGGTTGTCCCGACGTTGTTGATGTGGGGTGTACGTGACTTTGTCTTTCACACTGGGGTATTGGCTGATGTGCAAGAAACTTTTCCCCATGCACAGACCATCACATTAGATACGGGCCATCTCTCGCCGGAACACCCAGACGCACCACGTTTGGTGCGTGAATGGTTGTCGCAGCCAACTGGGCCAACAACTGGTGGTCAGCCCCGAGGCAGTGCAGATCTTAATGATGCATTGCGCCGACGCGCCAAAGAATCTCCCGACGCGGTCGCCGTTTTTGATGCCAAAGAAAAAATCACGACGACATGGCGCGAGCTTGAGACATTGATTCTCCAATGTCGTGGAAATCTCGCAGAAAACGGTGTTGTGGCTGGCGATCGGGTGGCGATACTCGCGCCATTTACAGCCCGAACAATTGCTTTTATCTACGCATGTTGGGCACAAGGCGCCATTCCGGTTGTTGCCGATCCAGGATTGGGTATTACCAACATGCGTCGCGCGTTACGCGAAAGTCGACCTAAGTATGTGGTGACTATTCGAGCCACTCGTATCGCAGCACGAGTTCTTCATCTTGCACATCGCGCACAAAGGCTTGATCTCACTTCGATGACACAACCTGGCAAGCAATCTCCATCTCACTGGAACAACATCGCCGATACTGACGTAGCGGCCGTGCTGTATACCTCAGGTGCCACAGGACCAGCTAAGGGTGTGGTGTACACACACGGTCAACTTCGCTCACTGGCAGCAGCAATTCAAAAGCAGTTTTCCATTAGCGATAGTGACGGAATTGCAGCTGCGTATATTCCTTTTGCTTTGTATGGCCCCGCATGGGGAGTGGCTGTGGGGCTACCAAAGATCAATGTTGTGGCCCCAGGAAAATTATCCGCGGAGCACTTACGTGAAGCTCTTAATGGAGTGAACGGAACAATCTTGTTCGCAGCTCCAGCTCCGTTACGCAATGTCATTAAGGACAAAGCGCAATTTCCCACTGTTCGTTGTGTGATGTCGGCAGGTGCTCCCGTGAGTGATGTGTTGTTGCGCGATGTGGCAAAGTCATTTCCTCATGCAGAACTTTTCAGTCCCTATGGCATGACGGAGATGTTGATCATTACTGATGGAATTCGAGGAACTGCTTCAAGTAGGCGTGGTGTTCCAGTGGGGCATCCGCTACCTGGCACCGAAGTAGTGGTGTTCCCGTTCGGAAGTGTCGCGTCCGATGACCTTGAGCCACTTTCTGACGGAGCGACTGGTGAGATTTTTGTGACTGGACCATGGTTGTCGGTGGGATACGACCAGCATTGGGCACGCAATCGAAGTGCGCGCGTGCACTATGCCGGCCGTGAATGGCATCGCACCGGAGACGTGGGTCATGTGCAAGATGGTCTCTTTGTCGAAGGTCGTATAGCGCATGTCATTGAAGTGGACGGCACACAAGTAACGCCTGTGCCTATTGAGCAAGCTGTAGAAGAGATTCTCCCTGGCGTGACTGCAGCAGCAGTAGGTGTAACAACTCATGGTCAACACACTCTTGTTGTTGTGCTGTGCGATGGCACGTCAACAGGTATTGCAGATATTGCGACGGTAAATGCCTTGCGAGGTGTGCTGCCACAGATCTCCGCTGTTCTTTACAAGAAAGCTCTTCCTGTAGATCGACGTCATAATTCAAAAATTGATCGCATCGCACTGAGTGCTTGGGCTACTGAACAATTGAGCAAATGATGCGAGTTCTTCTCACGGGTGCAACGTCCATGATTGGCGAATACACAGTGCGTGAGTTATTGCGCCGTGGTCATGAGGCGCATGTGTTGCAGCGGGGTGAATCAGATCTTCCTGTGAAGGTCTTTCGTGGAGACATTCGTGATGTCGATGCAGTGCGGTCAGCAATAAGTGGTTGTGATGTGGTGATTCATGCAGCTGCAAAGGTCGGACTTGTTGGTTCCTACGAGGAGTTCTTTTCCATCAACGTGGAGGGAACGCGCAACATCATGAACGCAGCCGTTGAGGCGGGTTGTCGGGGCGTTGTATATGTCTCATCGCCTTCGGTGTCATACAGCAGAACTCCTGTTGAGGGCGAAGTTTCTCCACCAGCAATCGATGATGTGATGGGGCACTATTCGCGCACGAAATCCATTGCCGAACGTGAGGTCATCAAGGACAATCGTCTACATGCTGTTGCGTTGCGCCCACATCTTGTGTGGGGACCAGGAGATACACAACTGGTAGGGCGCATTGTGGAACGAGCACAACAAGGTCGACTTGTTCTGGTGAATAGTGGCGATGCGGTTGTGGACTCCACCTATATAGACAACGTGGCTGATGCTCTTGTGGCAGCGGCTGAACGCATTGGTGTGCAACACAATCTCAATGGTCGCGCACTTGTTGTGAGCAATGGTGAGCCACGAACAGTTGCGAGTCTTGTGGAATCTATTTGCACGGCAAGCGGCGTTGCGTATGCACCGCGATCGGTGAGTCTGCGCGCTGCCGTTATTCTCGGTGCGATTATTGAGACAGTGTTCAAGTTGCGCCCGCATAGTGAGCCACCTCTCACAAAGTTCACGGCATATCAGCTAGGTATCTCTCATTGGTTTGATATCTCAGAGACCATGAACTTATTGGATTGGACTCCTCGCATCAGCCTGGACGAAGGTTTCCAGCGTCTTGCACGCGGTCTCTGACACCTAGGGTGTGTTCGTGAAACGAATTCTCGCCCTCATCACTGGTCTAGTTGTTTCAGGCTTACCCATCGCTGTTGCACTTGACGTACAACCTGTTCACGCATCCGCAGATGGCGTGTTTGTCTTTAACACTCAGTTATCTAGTAACTCAGGTTTAGGTTTCTGCACAACTACTACAGTCAAAGGTTGTATTGACTCCGTCACAATTGACGGCATTGCGCTGAGGCAAGTTAATGCACCTAGTGAAGCGAGATACGGAATTGGTGGAGGGGTCTATTCGGCACCCTGCAAATTTATGGATACCTCGGTGACCCAATGTGAGTATCCCTACATGGTGATTTACCCCATGGTGAATACGCCCAACAGTCAGATATCAATGACGAACGTTGAGGTGAATTTTCGCCGTCGTTTAAATGCCCACAAAACATCTGCAGTGAATACGGTGATTGTGAATGGCTCTTTGCAATCATTCGTTCCAGCTGCACCTGGTCTTCGAGACGTGGCGACAATCAATGCGCGTACCACAGTGGTGCATTCAGCGTCTAGCGGTCTATGTCTTGGATGGGTTATCGCAATCGACAATTGCACGATTGGAGATGTTTCCACTTCGACGGTGAGTAACAGAATTTCCATGCTTCTACTGCCCGCTATGCGAAGTGCAATTGTTCCTCCTGATGCTGCCGATGCAGAGTGCAAAAGAATTGATCCAACTAGTAATTGTTTTGTAAACATTTTTGATGCTTCAAGCCAAGGTGGATGGGTAGATACCGATGCGTCAGTGTTTGGTCTGGCCTCCACAGACCGTTTCACTGGAGCTGCGCAGTTGAAGATTGCTGGGCCGCATTTCAAGGCCCCAGTGAATGGCGTGAGTGAGTTGAACCTAGCGAATTTCCGCATGTTCTTGCCTTCGGCATATCTGATGAATTCATTTGGTTTAAAGCCAAGTGAAGCCAACTCGGTCACACTTCCCGTGAAGCGGACTGCAAAAGATGGATCTACAGTTCCTGCTACTGAGTACATTCCAAGTGCAGATGGTTTGTTGGTGTCCACCACTGGAATTGGATTCTCAATTCCCACTATGACAGTGCAGCGCGTACTTGTGGTGAAGAAGAACCAGAAACTCACCACCGATGCCCTGTTAAGAGCAGCAGGAATTTTTCAAACCAAGAAACTTGGGACAGCAAAAATCACTGTGAACACCAAGTCTGGAATGAAGTTTTCCTCGAAGCGTTACAGCTTCAACAAAGTGCGCAATGTAAAAGTGGCAATCGAGTATCGATCATCGAAGAAGGCCACCTCCATACGCCATCTGACCGTCAAGGTCGTGCAGTAGCCAGTTGTGCTGATCAGGTGTACTCGCGGCGCTATCTCTGCCCCTGTGGTGGAGTAAATATGGTGAACTTGGTTGTTTTGCACGTATCTGAACTATCCTCAAAGGCGGTCGTATTCGGCACTTTGGGTGAGTTTCGCTCTGGGTTCCGTTCCTTCCGCGCCTTTAGCTCAGTTGGTAGAGCAACGGACTTTTAATCCGCAGGTCCTGGGTTCGAGCCCCAGAGGGCGCACCACCATGACTTCGTGACACGATGAGTGTGTCCCACAAGGAGGCAGTCATGAACCAGGCAGTCACAGTGTCCCGTGAAGGTGCCTTTGCAACTATCACCTTGACGAATCCTGCCAAGCGCAATGCATTGAGCATGGATGTCTTGCGCGCATTGACCGACGCCTTCAGCGAAGTGAGTCATTCTGATGTGCGCGGCATCATCTTGGCTGCCGAGGGTCCCGTGTTTTCTGCTGGGCACAACTTTGGCGAGATGAAAGACACCACGCGCGAGAATGCCCAAGAACTCTTTGATGTCTGTTCTCATCTCATGCAATTGATGCACACCATCGATCAACCAGTAATTGCGCGCGTGCATGCATTGGCTACGGCTGCAGGTTGTCAACTTGTTGCGTCATGTGATCTAGCTGTGGCGGCACGTTCGGCGTCATTTGCAATTCCGGGCGGCAAAGGTGGATTGTTTTGTCACACACCACTTGTTGCAGTGGGACGATCACTTTCGCCCAAGCGCGCACTCGAGATGGCAATGACAGGTGACCCAATTACAGCCGAGACTGCATATGTGTGGGGATTCATTAATGCCGTGGTGAACGATGATGATCTTGATAGTGCAGTGCTTGAATTGTTGGCACGTGCAACCCGTGGCTCCACCGAATCAAAGGCCCTTGGCAAGCGGGCCTATTACGAGCAAATTCGCATGACAGAACCCGATGCATATGCATTTGCATCTGCAGTGATGGCTGATGCCGTGGTCTCGTGGCCAGCTCAAGAGGGAATAAGTGCATTTCTGGAGAAGCGACACACCGAATTTGGTGATAGGTAAGTAGTTGTGAGTGTTGTAATCCCCCCTACATCGATCATTGAAGTGGAACTCGCCGTTCAAGGCATGACATGTGGTGCCTGTGCTGCACGCATTGAAAAGAAACTCAATGAAATGGATGGCGTAGAAGCTGCGGTGAACTACGCAACGGAAACCGCGATGGTTGCATTCGATGGTGCAGCACTCACCGAGGAACAAATCATAAAAGCTGTGGAATCAGCTGGTTACGGTGCGCGAGTTGTTGATGATGAGCCTTTTGATGATGACCTAGAGGAGAAGCTTCGACAAGCCCGCCTTCGTCTTGTGGTTTCTACAATCTTCACTGTTCCGGTGGTGTTGCTGTCAATGGTGCCGGCATTCATGTTTGATGGCTGGCAGTGGTGGGCAATGGCGTTGTCGGCCCCCGTGGTGACGTGGGGAGCATGGCCCTTCCATGTAAGCGCGCTCAAAAATGCACGTCATGGCACCTCCACGATGGACACATTGATCAGTGTGGGCATTATTGCCGCCACTATTTGGAGTGTCTGGGCTGTCATCTGGGGCGATGCCCTCGATGTGATGGGTCATCATTCCATGACGTCGTCGTCTTCATCACATGTGTATTTCGAAGTGGGAGCAACAGTCGCAACGTTCATTCTCCTTGGTCGCTATTTGGAAATGCGCGCAAAGAATTCCGCAGGTGATGCATTGCGTTCATTAATGGCATTAGGCGCCAAATACGCAAACGTATTGCGCGATGGAGTTGAAATATCCATCCCTGCATCAGTGATTCGTGAAGGTGATCTTGTTGTGGTGCGTCCGGGAGAAAAAATTGCTGCCGACGGTGTAGTGGAAGAAGGATCATCGTCCATTGATATGTCGATGATTACTGGTGAGAGTGTTCCTGTTGATGTGCACGTGGGTGATGCGGTGACTTCGGCGACTGTGAACCAACAGGGTCGTCTTGTGGTGCGCGCAACGCGAGTAGGTGCCGAGACAACGTTTGCCCGCATGGCCAAGTTGGTGCGTGAAGCCCAAGCCACAAAAGCACCGGTGCAGCGCTTTGCCGACAAAGTGAGCAGCGTGTTTGTGCCGGTGGTGTTTGCCATTAGTGCGTGCACCTTGGCCGCATGGTTGTTTTTTGATGGCGATGTATCGAAAGCATTCACTGCATCGGTTGCGGTACTCATCATCGCTTGTCCTTGTGCATTAGGTCTTGCTACTCCCACTGCGTTGATGGTAGGAAGTGGACGCGCTGCACAATTGGGCATTGTGATTAAAGGCATTGATGTATTGCAAAGCACCCGTCGTATCGACACGGTCATTTTGGATAAGACCGGCACAGTGACAACAGGTGCAATGACATTGGTAGATGTTGTCTGTGCAGATGGCGTAGAGCGCACCGATGCATTGCGTTATGCAGCCGCAGTAGAAGCAGCGAGTGAACACCCCATTGCGCGCGCCATTGCTGCAGCAGGCGCAACAGAGCTGGGCGAGATTCCTGCGCTGGATGAATTTGCATCAATGCCGGGCATGGGGGCTACAGGACGTATTGGTGGCGTCATCATCACAGTGGGTAGAGAGGAAGTGTTTCGTCAACGCTTGGTGATTATTCCCACTGTGTTGAAGAATGCTCTTGAATCATCGCGTCGAGAAGGACTTACAGCGGTAGTTGTGGCATGGGATGGCCAAGCACAAGCCGTGCTAGCGGTTGCGGATCAACCCAAACCCACGAGCGCAGAAGCAATTGCCTCGTTGCGCCTGATGGGTCTTGCACCCGTACTGCTCACTGGCGATAACAAAGTGACCGCAGAAGCTATTGCAGCCGCTGTGGGAATTGAGACCGATGAACACCATCTTTATGCCGGTGTGATGCCCGACGACAAAGTGGCTGTGGTGCGAGATTTGCAAGAGCGCGGCTATGCAGTTGCGATGGTGGGCGATGGTGTTAATGATGCTGCTGCTCTTGCTCAAGCAGATGTGGGCATTGCGATGGGCGGAGGAACAGATGTTGCGATGCAGGCAAGTGATCTCACCATCGTCAATGGTGACCTTCGCTCTGTTCCCGATGCCATTCGACTCTCACGAGCGACGTTGCGCACGATTCGGACCAATGTGTTTTGGGCGTTTGCCTACAACGTTGCAGCGATTCCGCTTGCAGCCTCTGGTCAACTCAATCCCATGTGGGCTGGCCTGGCCATGGCGTCCTCATCGGTGTTTGTGGTGACCAACAGTTTGCGTCTCCGTCGCGTCCCATTGCATCGATAACCGCACAGCATCGATGGCGTTACGTCGTCGATTACGGATTGTCCGTGTAGATAATCCGACTTCTTCGGCGAGTTGGTCTGTTGTTTCTCCTGAAGCAAGTCGTTCGAGAAGCACAATGTGTTCGGTTGCTACCCCACTTTCCAATGCATCGCACAACACCTCATTGAGTCGTTCTGCAAGTGGGTCAATCTGGGGGTCATGGGCCACTCTGCTCATCATGTCGTTACCCACTTGAGTTTCTTCCACTTTCTTGAGTCTGAATTCACGTACAAAAGCGTGGTACTCAATGTCGCGTACCAAGTTGGCAGCAATCTTGTGATGACGTCGATGGTGGGGGAATTGACGGATCACCATCCATGCCGCGCCAATTGCTTCGTTCATAGCTGCAGTCATTCCGCCTGGCACCACGCGCCCACGCCTGCGCACCATGGCCAAGACCGAGGGCATCACGCGATGTAGAACGATGCGCGCTGCAAGCTCGTCGTGTTCGGCATGTCGCACGAGTTGCCACAGCATGTGATCGCCTTCGCTGTCGTCAATGGGCTTGCCAAATCCGGCGAGCACGAGAAGTTCGTCGAGACTTTCCACGGCGTGAGGCATAAACGGCCATGCGTTCACACGCCGAATCACGGGGCGCGAGTAGACGAGTCGTTCCCATTCATCAATGATGAGTCGGGCGGGGCCCGTGGCACTGGTGGTCCACACCAATGCGGTGCGTTCTGTGTCTGTGGCGGGGACATGTGGGTTGTGTTGTGTCATGAAGACACGGTGAGAAAAGTCCCTTTCGCCCCTTCGTAGCGCCACTCTCACCCAGGCCCTTTTGGGTGGGCAATACTGTGGTCATGCGCATCACATTGCCCTCAGGAACAGCCGCCGAAGTCGTCCACCATGAGTCACCCAAGATGGGATTAGTGATTGCTCCTGACATCTTTGGTCTTCGTCCACTTTTTGATGACATGGTCGCCCGCTTCGCCGAACAATGGCAGATGTCAGTGATTGCGGTAGAGCCGTTTGCGCAGATGGATCTTGGACCTGAGGTGGAACCACGTTTTGCAGCGGTGCCACAACTGCGCGACGACAATCATCTGCGTGACCTCAACGAAGCAGCCGATGCGTTGAAAACCGATGTAGTTGGGTTGATGGGTTTTTGTCTCGGGGGAATGTATTGCTTCAAGTCGTCTCGTACGGAACGCTTCGCACGCATTGTGAGTTTCTACGGAATGATCACGTTGCCCAACGATTGGAAGAGCAACACCCAGGGTGAACCATTAGCCATGTTGATTAATGGATATGCAGACAATGTGTTAGCAATCATTGGCGGCAAGGATCACTACACACCAGAAGCAGATGTTGCCCAACTTCGTGCAACTGGTGCACAAGTGGTGGTGTACCCAGATGCAGAACATGGATTTGCCCATGATGCGAGCCGGCCCTCACACCGCATAGATGATGCACATGACGCGTTCACTCGAACAGAGAAGTGGTTGCTCAGTGCGCTGTAGTGCGCACCAGTTCTAAATAGCGCGTTGTTCGAGCTTTGTGCGATCGATGATGTGATAGGTGCGATCGTGTTGCTCGAGCCACTTCAGTTTGATGAAGCTTGCGATTGCTTTGTTCACACGCTCGCGTGAGGCACCCACCATGCCGGCGAGTTCTTCTTGTGTGACAGGAAGAACGAATTGATCTTTCCCACCAGAGAGATCAAGCAATCGCTTTGCAGTACGACCAGTGACATCCAAGAAAACACTGTCGGCGAGTGCTTGGTCCATGGAACGCAAACGCTGGCTTAACATGCGAATGACATTCCACATCAAGCTTGTAGAGGTATTGAGCTGTTCAAGAACGGCCGCGTAGGGAATTTCTAAGACCTGTGATGTTTCAAGTGCGCGAGCTCCAGCAGAGCGCGAATTCTTGTCCAACATGCCCATCTCGCCAAAGAGGTCGCCGGCATCCATGAGTGCAATCACGCTTTCGCGATGATCGAAAGGCTTGTTGCCAATTGCGATTGCAATGCGACCAGAGAGCACAACAAATAAAGACTGTGGTTCATCGCCTACTTCGAATAACACGTCTCCGCGGACAAGTTCTTTTACTTTTCCCGCGGATGCGATTGTGGTGAGGATTTCATTGGGCGCACCCATGAAGAAATCGGTTTCTGCGAGTACTAGTTCGTGTGCCATAGCAACCATGACGGTACTACCCTTTATGTATGAATCGAAACGAGATCGTCTGGACAATTGTTGTGGCGGCAGGGTCTGGACTTCGTTTTGGCAGTGCAAAACAATTTGAGACCATCGGCGGGAAGAAAATCGTCGATTGGGCTGTTGACGAGGCTTCGAAACATTCGGCTGGTGTTGTGGTGGTCTTGCCTCCTGGTCAAGCAACGGGAGAGGGGCAAGTAGAAGGCGGTAGCACACGCAGTGAATCAGTGCGTCGTGGTCTTGCTGCAGTTCCCGACACCGCAACAATTATTTGTGTGCATGACGCCGCACGTCCATTTGCGAGTCCCACAGTTTTTCAGCGTGTGATTTCTGCAGTGGTTGATGGTGCAGATGCTGCAGTTCCTGGGGTTGCAGTGGTGGACACCATCAAGCAAGTCAATGAATCCAATGTGGTGGTCGCAACGCCACGGCGAGAAACGTTGCGTGCTGTGCAAACTCCGCAAGCGTTTCGTGCCGAATCATTGCGGCGCGCTCACGTTGCAGGTGGCGAAGGCACCGATGATGCCACATTGATTGAAAAAATGAATGGGGAAGTAGTTGTGGTGGAAGGTGAGATTGTGAATCGAAAGATCACCACGCGTGAAGATCTTGAATGGGCAGTGGCGCATGCGCACCATCTCTTGGAAGGCGAAGTGTGATGATTGATATTCGCGTCGGTCAAGGTTTCGACATTCATCGTTCTGCAGATGGTCCCATCGAGGGTCGCGTGTTAATCCTTGGAGGAGTTGAGTTTCCAGGAGAACCAGTTCTTGTGGGGCATAGCGATGCAGATGTTGTGGCACATGCTGCAGCTGATGCACTGCTGGGCGCAGCTGGACTGGGCGATATTGGTCAGCACTATCCCGATACCGATCCGAAGTGGAAAGGCGCCGATTCATTGGCGATTCTGAGCGATGTTGCTAGCAAAGTACGCGCATTAGGTTGGCGCATTGGAAATATTGATTGCAGTGTTGTGTGCGAATCGCCACGAATCGCCCCAGTTCGCGACACAATGGTGGAACGATTAACCGATGCGGTTCAAGCACCCGTCTCTGTGAAAGGTCGTCGCGCCGAAGGTCTCGGCGCTGTCGGGAGAAGCGAAGGCATTGTGTGTTTCGCCTCGGCAGTCATCATTAAGGAGTTGTAGTTCACCATGGCACCGCGCAAACCCCCAAAATCTCCCAAAGTGAATACAGGTAAGCCAGGTCGCCCCGCCGGCAGTCGTAACTCTGGTAGTCGTGCAGGAAGTCGCACCGCTTCAGATCGTGGTTCAGAGTCAAGTGGTGGGCGATCAGGTGGTCGCACATCTACGCGCGGTGTGGTGCGACGCACTGGTGGAGGCGCACCGAATCGTGATGGTCGTCCACGCACAGCACCCGCTGCAAAAGGTTTGGGCGGCGAACAGATTGAAGGTCGTCAAGCAGTTCGAGAATTGCTCATCGGCCAAAAACGCAAAGTAAAAGAAATTTGGATGGCAGCAGACATTGATCCAGCTCCCATTCTCGACGACATTGAGCAAATTGCAGATGCTGCACGCGTTCCCATTCTTGAAGTGCCACGACGCAAGTTGGAAGAAACTGCGCGCAGCGAGGCACCACAAGGAATCATTGCCTTTGCTCAACCATTAGAAGAAGCATCGTTTGCGGACATGTTGAAGACGCACCACGGGGTGGCGCCATTTCTTGTTGCTGTCGATGGAGTAACGGACCCAGGCAACCTCGGTGCGTTGTTGCGTTGCTGCGATGGTGCCGGCGTGACTGGCGTGGTGTTACCTAAGCACCGCGCAGTGCACGTGACGCCAACGGTTGCAAAATCATCTGCAGGTGCTGTGGAGCATGTGCCGATGACATTGGTGTCGGGGCTACCCACGGCAATTCAACAGATGCGCGACAAAGGAATCTGGGTCGTTGGGCTAGATGATTCCAGCCGCGACACGCTGTTCGATATCGGCAAGTTAGCCACAGATGGAATCTGCATCGTGCTGGGCGCTGAGGGAGCAGGTTTGTCGCGTCTGGTCAAAGAGCGCTGTGACACCATCGTGGGCATTCCCATGCTGGGTCAGGTGTCGTCCTTGAATGTTTCTGCCGCGGCTGCTTTGGCTACTTATGAAGTCACGCGTGTGCGAATGGCAAGTCGCGCCTAGGATAAACACCCTCGCCGGGTTAGCTCAGTGGTAGAGCAACGCACTTGTAATGCGTAGGCCGTGGGTTCAACCCCCACACCCGGCTCCATTCTTCGGCATCAGCAGCGGGTCCCCTCTTGGGGCGCTGTTCCGTCAATGAGATAACGGTGCACCGCTTCGTTAATGCAGTCGTTGATTCCGTAGCCACCGTGGTTGTTGCTCTCCACCGCGACGAGTACTGCTGATTCCAAAGCCGCAGCCATGCGTTCAGTTGATGCGAACGGTGTTGCGGGATCACCGGTGTTTCCGATGACGAGCATCACCGTTGCACTGGCACCGGTGATGGTGACAGGTGATTCACCTGCGGCTGGCAGGTAGGGGCACTGTGAAGTGATGAACACGCCGTCGGGGTAAAGAAGCGGAGCGGTTGTTGACAATTCCTTCGCAATTGCCTCGTACTCGGCATCGGTGGGTGTGTTGCGCGCATCGAGACAGGTGATCACACTGAATGCTTCGAGCTCGTTACCCCACGTTCCATCTGGTCGTCTCTGGTTGTATGAATCGGCCAATTCTGTCAACAAACTTCCATCTCCCGAGAGCGCAGTAGTGATTGCCTCTGCGAGTGTGGGCCACAGGTCCTCTGTATACATCGCTGCGATGAGAGCAGTTTGCAGGGTGCTCTCATTGACGTCTGGGCGACCAGCAATGCCAGGAATCGGCTCGCGGGCAACTCGATCCCACAGGGTGCGCAACGCATCTGCGGGGTCTCCATTGTGGGGAATTGGGCACTGAGGTCCCACCGACACACACATGGCCATGAAGTTCTCGAGTGAGGCCTGAAATCCGCCGGCTTGCTGGCGCAGCGAGTCGAGGGTGTCAGCTGTGGGGTCGGCGCACCCATCGAGGACTGCAGCCCGAACGGTACTGGGGAACAAGGTTGCCCATGTTGCGCCTAGTTCGCATCCGTACGAGGTTCCGAAGTAACTGATGGTGTTCTCGCCGAGTGCCTGGCGCAACAAGTCGATGTCCCGCGCAGTGGCGGCAGTCGTCATGTGGGAGATGGCGTCTCCAGTGCGTTCGATGCAGGATTCCACCAGAGCCTTGTACTCATCCCTCTGGGCCTGGCGCGCCTGTTCGTCGGCCGGTGTGGGGTCGCTGTTGATAGTGAGCTGGTCGTAGTCGTCGATGCAATCAATCGCAGGCGTGCTCTTGCCCGTTCCGCGCGGGTCGAGTGCGACGATGTCGAATGAAGCCAACAATTCCTCCTGGAAGATCATTGATGCTTGAGTGACCATCATCGAGGCACCGAATCCAGGGCCGCCGGGATTCACAATGAGGCTGCCAATTCGCTTGTCGGGGTCCGTGGCGACACGACGCGTGACGTGGAGATCCATCGTGGGACCATCGGTGTCGGCGTGGTCGACGGGAACCGTGAGTGTGGCCTCCTCAACATCGTCGGCGCCCTTACTCCACTCCAACGAGAATGCCGTGTCGTCATCCCGAGACAACACGCCGGTGACCAGGCCGGCAGCAAATACTGTCAGTGCCACTATGACGACCAGAGGTAAACGCAGTCGGCGGCGCACATTGGGGGTGAGTTCAGGGTTGATGACGTCCTCAAACGAGGGTGTATTGCTCATGACGAATAGCATAAATGCTATGTAGTAATAATGCAACATACCTAGCATTCGGTGCCCGCATTGTCGCCTCTTGGTTGGAGGGCCTTTGTGTTTGACAGGTGAACCTATTGCTGTAGTTGTGCTCAAGTTAGAAAATCCATGTGATGTCACTTGAGTTTCATTTTCCGACCCTGACCCGAGCCATTTAAGAGGCATAACAATGAGTAATAATCCAACCAAACACTCGAAAAAGGGGAAGAAACGGCGTGGTGGCAGGCAATTCGTAGCTCCACCAACTACCGTGGTGGTGTCTCCACAATCTTCTCGGAGGACTTCTACATCATGAGCCAGCAACGCCCACGCGCTTCGCGTCCATCCTTACCTTCTGCTTCCAACGGCACCCTCGGTGCGGTTGTGGCAGTGGTGGCCCTTCTTCTTGGTTTCCTCATTCTTCGTGATGTGCAAGCCGATGGGGGAAGCGCAACCATCACCACTTACCCACCCGCAGAGACACTTCCAGGTGGCGAACCCGTTGATCCCAACGTGACCACAACAACTGTGTTTTCGATTAACGGATTTAAGATTCAGGTGGCGAATGCATCTGGCATCGCAGGCAGTGCTGGCGAGATGACATTGAACTTGCAGAAGGCCGGATACGTAGTGCAACCCGCAGCAAACGTTGCAGCAGGTACTGCAAAGCGATCCAAATCAGGTGTCTTCTATTTGGCAGGCTGTGAAGCCAATGCCCAAAACGTGGTGGATGTACTTGGTGGCGGTGCCGACTTGGCAGCAATGCCATCACCAATCCCCACCGAAACAGGATCTATCGGTGAAGCATGTGTGCTGATTCTTCTCGGCACAGATTTGGCGAACAAACCACTGCAAGGAATTGTGGGTGGTGGCGAAGGTCAGGCTGCAACAACAACTGTTGCTCCAACAACTACCGCGCCTTCTGAGTAGTCAAAAACTCAGTCGCAAGTTTTTCAATGGATTGCAGCACCTGTTGGTGTGCAATGTCGTGACCAAAACGTTGCACCAAACTTGACACCGAAAGCCCCGTCAAAAGCGCTTCATCACATGTGGGGTCAATATCGCCCACAATCGCATGTACTGGTGTGCGCACATTGGATGCATAACGCACCACCTCACCTACGACCTTGCCATCAAAGCTTGTGTCATCAAGTAACCCCTCGCCAGTAATGATGAGATGGTGATGTTTGATTGCTTCATCGAATCCAGTTTCTTCTGCGACGATGTCAAAACCAGGAATCAATTGAGTACCTAATGCAGCAAGTGCTCCCGCTAGACCGCCGGCGGCTCCCGAACCTGAGATCGCAGTGACGTCGATTCCGAAATCTGTGTCGTAACGCGCCGCAAGTTGTTGAAGGCGATGCGTCAACATTTTCACTTGTGCTTTTGTTGCACCTTTTTGTGGTGCAAACACATGTGCTGCATCCACAAAAGTTGTGTCTACGTCGCAGGCCACTAGAAACTCGACAGCACGTAAACGCGCTGGAGTTCCAATCGCACGCAGTGCACCAAGGCCACCATCGGTGGTTGCCGATCCACCGAGACACACAATTATTTTCTTGGCACCTTCGTTCAGTGCGCAATCAATCAGTTCGCCAGTTCCTTGCGTGGTTGCGTTCATTGGGTCATTACCCGTTGCGCCACCTGCCAAGGTAAGCCCAGACGCTCGCGCCATCTCAATCACCGCAATGCCGCGTCGCATGCTCCATTCGGCTTCTACTGGTTGACCAAGTGGACCTGTCACCACAGTGCGTCGATTAGGCCCACCGAGAACTTCGAGAGTTCCCTCGCCACCATCTGCCAAAGGCATTTCGGTGCAATCAATATTGAGAGACCAACAGGCATGTCCAATTGCTGCACACACGTCAGCCGCCGATGCAGTGCCCTTGAATTTGTCGGCTGCCGCAAGAACTCGCACGGCCAAACCCTATGGGCTCGACTGCGCTAGTGATTATTTCTTGGCATGTCGGTAGGGTTTGGTTTATGGCTGTGACAGTTCGAATTCCCACAACAATGCGTCCGATCTCTGGTGGAGCCTCCACTGTGGAAGTTGCCAGCGGTACCTTGCGCGAAGTACTTGACGGTCTGAATACAGCTCACTCCGGGTTCGCAGAGCGTCTGTTTGATGGTGCGGGAGAACTGCACAAGTTCGTGAACATCTTCGTCTCCGATGACGATGTCCGCTATCTGCAGGGTCTTGACACCCCAGTGAAAGACGGAGACACCGTCTCGATAATTCCTGCGGTCGCTGGCGGCTGCTGAATCCTTCTAGTCCACGGTCCCGTTTTTTGGGCTTGTTCACCCCTGGCGGGGTAGTGGCGTTAGCAGTCTCAACGGTAGAGTGCTAGCAGTCGGATCGCTTGAGTGCGAATCCCCCACAGTAGGCAAAACCCCCAAATTACGGAGGAAACCATGGCAAAGATGATTGCATTTGACGACGAGGCCCGCCGCGGTCTTGAAGCAGGAATGAACAAGTTGGCCGACGCAGTGCGCGTCACGCTTGGACCAAAGGGTCGCAACGTAGTTCTTGCAAAGCAGTGGGGTGCACCCACCATCACTAACGACGGTGTCTCCATTGCAAAAGACATCGATCTTGAAGATCCCTATGAGCGCATTGGCGCTGAGTTGGTGAAAGAAGTTGCCAAGAAGACAGACGATGTCGCAGGTGACGGAACCACCACCGCAACTGTGTTGGCATGGACAATGGTGCGCGAAGGCTTGCGCAACGTTGCTGCTGGCGCAAACCCCATGTCGTTGAAGAAGGGCATTGAAGCAGCTGTTGCCGAGGCAATCGCGAGCATCAAGTCACTCGCCAAGGAAGTTGATTCCAAAGAACAGATCGCACAAGTTGCATCAATTTCTGCTGCCGACACTGAAATCGGCCGCATGATTTCTGAAGCAATCGACAAAGTAGGCAAAGACGGTGTCATCACTGTTGAAGAAAGCCAGACCTTTGGCATGGAAATGGATCTTGTAGAAGGAATGCGCTTCGACAAGGGCTACATCTCCCCATACTTCGTCACCGACACAGATCGCATGGAAGCTTCTTTGGAAGATGCCTACATCTTGTTGGTCTCCAACAAAATCGCAAATGTGCGCGACATGTTGCCAGTACTCGAAAAAGTGATGCAGAGCGGTAAGCCATTGTGCATCATTGCCGAGGACATCGAAGGTGAAGCACTTGCAACTTTGGTTGTGAACAAGATTCGCGGAACATTTAAGAGCGCAGCCGTGAAGGCTCCTGGCTTTGGCGATCGTCGCAAAGCAATGTTGCAAGACATTGCAATTCTTACTGGTGGCCAAGTCATCAGCGAAGAGGTCGGCTTGAAGTTGGAGAATGCAACGCTTGATCTTTTGGGTCGTGCAAAGCGCGTTGTGATCACCAAAGATGAAACAACCATCATTGAAGGTGCCGGCGATGAGGGTGACAGTAAAGGTCGCATCAGCCAATTGAAGACAGAGATTGAAAACACCGACTCTGACTACGATCGCGAAAAGCTCCAAGAGCGTCTCGCCAAGTTGTCTGGTGGTGTTGCAGTACTCAAAGTTGGCGCCGCTACCGAAGTGGAACTGAAGGAAAAGAAGCACCGCATCGAAGATGCTGTGAGCACCACGAAGGCAGCAATCGAAGAAGGTGTTGTTCCTGGCGGTGGCGTTGCACTTCTTCGTGCACAAGCAGCAGTAGAAGCCGTTGCAGCAAAACTCGCAGGCGACGAAGCAACTGGCGCACGCATGGTTGCTCGTTCACTTGAGGGTCCGTTGAAGCAGATTGCAGAAAACGCTGGCTTAGAGGGTGGAGTTGTTGTTCAGAAGGTGAAGAGCCTGAAGGGCAATGAGGGTCTCAATGCTGCAACTGGCGAGTATGAAGACCTCGTCAAGCTCGGTGTCATCGACGCTGCCAAGGTGACACGTTCTGCACTGCAGAATGCTGCATCTATCGCAGCATTGTTCCTCACCACTGAAGTGGTTATTGCGGACAAGCCAGAAGAAGCTGGTGCCGGTGGTGGACATGACCACGGCATGGGTGACTTCTAAATCGACACAGTTGTAGTGCATCGCTGATGGCGCGCCCAGTTGCTCTAGTGAGTTGTGCTGAGGCGCGACATCACGATCACGACCTAGATCTCATTGTCCGTGCACTTGGTGATCGCGGTCGCATTGCCGAGATAGTGGATTGGGACGATGCGACCCAGGATTGGTCGCGTTTTGATGCTGCCATTGTGCGATCACCGTGGGATTATCACCGGCGATACGAGGAGTTTTTGCAGTGGGTAAGCAACGTCTCAACCCACACTCAGTTATTGAACTCCGAGGAGATATTGCGCTGGAACACTGACAAGGTGTATCTCGGCGAAATGATCGAAGCGGGAATTGCCGTGATCCCCACAACCTTTGTGGCAGGTGCCGAAGACATGGTGCGTGTGCACGATCAGTTGTCGGGTGATGTTGTTGTGAAGCCCACAGTGAGTGCTGGCTCGAATAACACCAAGCGTCATATTCAACAATCTGTGGAAGCAGTGACCCATGTGCTGTCACTTCTTGATGGTGGCAAAGTTGCAATGGTGCAGCCGTATCAGCGTTTCATTGACGAACGTGGTGAAACTGGAATGCTGTATTTCAACGGCGAGTTCAGTCATGCATTCCGAAAAGGTGCCATCTTGTCCCAAGGGGAAGGCGAGATGAACGGCCTTTTTGTGGAAGAAGATATTCGCGCCCGTCAACCCTCTGGTCAAGAGCGCGAACTTGGTGATGATGTGATGTCCTACATCTTTGACAAATTCGGCTACTACCCCTTGTATGCCCGAGTTGATGTGGTGCGAGGGTCAGCCGGTGTGCCTGTCTTGATGGAACTTGAGCTTGCCGAACCTTCTTTGTATCTCCACACAGGATCTGATGCAGCCACTCGTTTTGCCTCAGCAGTCTTGGCGCGTCTCTAGGTAGGTTGAAAGACATGAGTGAACCCATGTCTCCATCTATTGGACTCGCAGTCGTCCATTATTTCTGTAAGCCACTGCCACAATTCGATGGCGAGGCTCTCATTAATGCAGTGAAGGCTGCAGAGAACAGTGGTGTCACTGTGGTGACCGTTTCCATGTTGGGTCATAAGGCTGACGTTGCGGTGATGGGCATGGCCGCAGACATGCGTGAGTTGAAGGCTTTGCAAACTGGTTTGCAACATGCAGGTCTAGAAATTGTGGATAGCTATGTGTCGCTCACTGAAGTTTCTGAATACGCAAAAGGCATGCCGCAAGAGATGCTGAATGCTCGCCTGTATCCACAGCTCCCGCCTCCTGGTAAGAACGCATGGTGTTTCTATCCAATGTCGAAGCGTCGCAATACAGATCAAAACTGGTTCACGCTTGACTACGACCGTCGTAAAGAACTCATGGAAGAACACGGCAAGAGCGGACGCACCTTTGCAGGTCGTGTCATTCAACTTGTTACAGGTTCTGCTGGTCTTGATGATTTTGAATGGGGAGTGACATTGTTTGGTGTGCATCCCGATGATCTCAAGGAAGTGGTGTACACGATGCGCTACGACGAAGCATCTGCGGTGTACGCAGAATTCGGTGCGTTCTATGTCGGCATGGTGACCCCTGTTGAGGAACTCGTTCATCAGATCTGATGTGTCATGACGACTGAACTCTTATTCCTTCGCGATGCATACCTACAAGAGTGCGATGCGGTGGTGCAAGAAGTTCGGGAAAACGCTGTCATTCTCGATCAGACGATTTTCTATTACACAAGTGGTGGTCAGCCTCACGATCTTGGACTCATCAACGGGCAATTGGTCACTGAAGTGCGCAAAGTGGATGGCGACGTCTTGCATTTTCTCGTTGAGGGTGCCTCGATGCCGGCAGTTGGGGCAACCGTGCATTGTGTTCTTGACTGGGAGCGACGTCACCGTTTGATGCGCACCCACACGGCCATGCATGTGTTGTGTGGTGTGATTTGGAATGAATGGAAAGTTCCTGTCACTGGCGGCAACATGGAGCCACTCGTAGCACGAATGGATTTCGAGCTTCCTGAAGTTCCTGAAGGATTTGCCGAAAAAGTAGAAAAACTTGTGAACGAGGCCATCGCGCACAATCATCCGATTGAGGTGTCATTTTTGCCACGTGATACCGCAGTAGTAGATGAAGATCTCATCCGCACCAAGGTGTCACTCATTCCGGATTCGGTCCCCGAGATCAGAGTTGTCGACATTGTGGGATTGGATAAGCAAGCCGATGGGGGAACCCATGTTGCTTCCACACAAGAAGTAGGTGTGGTGCGGGTCGTGAAGATGGAAAACAAAGGCAAAGGTTTTAGACGGATTCGCGTCTCCATTGTGGAGTAGCGTCGATACGTGTTTTGGGCTGAGTTCTTTGGATTCGTAGCGGCAGTGCTGGGTGTGCTGCAAGCATGGCCCCAAGCTCGCAAGATTCGATCATTGGGCCATGGCCACGGAGTCAGCATCACCATGTGGATTCTGATGACAGGTTCAAGTGCTGCCTGGCTTGGTCACGGTTTTCGCATAGGTTCGCCATCGCTGATTGCAAGCACCGTCGCATCTGCGTTAATGAATTTGACGGTGGTTCTTGCCTTGACATCGTCGCCACGTGTGGTCGTTTTTCGTTTCATTGTTCTCTCCACTGCGACCGCTTTTTTGATCGCGACTCTTCCACTGTGGATCACAACACCCATCTTGTTTGCTTTCACATTGTCCCGTGTTCCTCAAATTCACAGATCATGGAAGTCAAAGCGCAATAAAGTTCCTGGGTCAGCTGTCTCGATGGGCATGATCTCCTTGAGCATTGCGTGCCTGTTGGCATGGGAGGTGTACTCCATTTTGTGGAAGAGCCCCGTACTCATTGGCACCACCACGGTGGCCCTCATTGGAGCACTATTAGTCGCTTATCTTGAATTATCCAATCCCGCCAATAAAAAGCAGCGCACTACCTCATAGTGAAGATTTTTGTCACCGTGTTTTCCGGAGCCATCGTCTAGGGTAAAGACATGTCATTTCTCACGATTGTTTTTCTTGTTCTCGGGCTTGCATGTCTAGTAGCCGGAGCAGATCTGTTGGTGAGAGGCGCTGCTGCAATTGCGTCTCGATTAGGAATCTCGCCCATTGTGATTGGTCTCACGGTGGTGGCCTACGGAACAAGTGCGCCAGAGTTGGCAGTGAGCGTGAATGCCTCACTTGGAGGAAACAGTGATGTTGCCTTTGGCAATGTGGTGGGCAGCAACATTGTCAACATTTTGTTTATCCTCGGTCTTTCAGCGACCGTAAGCGCACTTGCTGTCACGCAACGCATTGTGCGACTCGATGTCCCCATTCTTATCGGCGTGTCTTTTGTAGCGCTCTTTATGAGTCTCGACAACACATTCGGGCGCATTGATGGGTTGATTTTGGTGGCAGGTGCAATTGCATATACATGGTGGTTGATTAAATCTTCACGGAATGAATCGAAGGCAATTGAAGCTGAGTACACCGAGGCCGTCGACATTCTGGAAGAGGGTGTCGTCAAACTCCCGCTCATCACACAGATTCTTTTTGTTCTTGGTGGACTTGTAGTTCTCGTCATTGGCTCGCAACTGTTGGTGAATTCAGCAACCGAGATTGCAGAAAGTCTTGGCGTAAGTGAATTAGTGATTGGACTCACCATTGTTGCTATCGGCACATCGCTTCCAGAACTAGCGACTTCGGTGCTGGCTTCTATTCGAGGCGAACGCGACATCGCTGTGGGCAACGTCGTTGGATCCAACTTGTTCAACATCATGTTTGTGCTCGGTATGAGTTCGGTGGTGTCATCAGATGGAGTAGCGGTACAAGATTCAGCTATCCGCCTTGATATCCCCGTGATGATTGCTGCCACGATTGTGCTTCTCCCCATTTTTTGGAATGGATTCCAGATCAAGCGTTGGGAAGGCGCAGTTCTGATGGGCTTCTATGTTCTCTATGTCGTATATCTGTTGCTTGACAGCGATGATCACAGTGCCATAAGCGTTGTGGGACCCGCAATCTTCTTTGTGGTGTGCTTGGGAATGCTGGGCTTTTCGGTCACGGGTTACCAAGGCTGGCGTCAACATCGCGCCACGGTAAAAGCACAACAACAGTAAGCATCTATTGTGAGCCCCATGGACGGGGTCATTGGAGAAGCGCGTAGCTTTCTTGCACAGAATTGGTCGCCATCGACTGATCTTGTGGCATGGAAAGAACTTGTGGTGTCACAGCGTTGGGCAGCACTTCGCTGGCCTTCGGATTGTTTGGGACGAAATCTCGACGATGACACCGCGCAACAAGTGGAGTTACTGTTTCGTGAAGCCAATGCACCGGGACCTGGACAAGATAAGTCCAATTTGTGGGCAGGCACTGTGGTGGGTTTTGGTTCACCAGAATTGAAAGAGAAATTCATTCATCCCTTGATGATGGATGAGATTGCAATGTGTCTTTTGTATAGCGAACCAGGTGCAGGTTCAGATCTTGCAGGTATTCGCACCACTGCTGTACGTGATGGTGACGAATGGGTAGTGAATGGCCAAAAGGTATGGACCAGTGGTGCACGTGATGCCGATTATGGGATGTTGATTGCACGCACAGATTGGAATCAACCCAAGCATCGAGGAATTACCTTTTTCTTTCTCCCTATGAAACAACCCGGGGTTGAAGTTCGACCATTGCGTCAAGCCACAGGAGATGCGCGCTTCAACGAAGTGTTTATGACCAATGCACGAATTCCAGCAAGCAACATGTTGGGCGAGTTAAACGCGGGGTGGTGGGTGCTACAAAGCGCTCTTGCATACGAACGTGCGGCGATGGGAATCTCTCGTAGAGGACCCGCAAGCGCAGGCGGCGGCAAAACTGCAACGGCGATGGGACATATTCCTTCGCCAGATTTATCGTTGGTTACACTCGCACAAGAGTTGGGTAAGAACCACGATGTACATGTTCGCCAACAATTGGCACGTCTGTATTGCATGCGCAAAGTGAATGACTGGAACAACGACCGCTCTAAGGCGATGACAGAAACAGGGAGTTCGTCATCGCTGGCATCGTTTGGAAAACTTGCGATGTCCGGTCTTTTGCATTTTGCGGGACATCTTCAGGGAGAAATTCTTGGCGCGGAGGCCACTTTGGATGGAGACGAGAATCCTCGTGCGCGTGATGCCAACTATTCACAGTTGAATGCATACTTCACCTCAATTGGTGGCGGCACAGATCAAATTCAACGCAACATCATTGGTGAACGAATTCTTGGATTACCCAAAGAACCTGAACTTGATCGACACGCACCATTTAGGGATGTTCCCGTCAGTACGGCGCAGCGGTAGTCACTTCTAGTCGCGTGCCATGGTGGCGCGACTGTGCCCGTGGAAATCGAGCACCTGATCGGTATCGAGATCAATCACAACTTTCGTGAGATGCCCAGTGAAAGCAAAGGGCGACTCGTAAAAGCTCACAGGTGTTCCACGGTCTAATCCAATATCGAGTCCCGACCATGAGATCAATAGCCAAAAGATGCTGTTGGTGGTCATGGTGCCCACAATCTCATCGTCAATAAACATTGAAAGAGTGCCTTCATTTCCATTTCTCTTCATGTGTACACCGACCACGTGATTACCTGGTGTGATGCGCCGATCAGACTTGAGCATCTGATGTGAGCCACCAATGTTGAGATCGTGCTCGAGGAAACCATCACGAATAAACAAGCTGTATCCACTGGTGAGATCACCATGAGAGATCAATACACCTTCGCAACCACCATCAGGAACAGTGATATGAGCAGCAATGTTGTAGGAACGACTGCGAAGATCGGGGGCAACATCGGAAGGAAGATGTCCCATGCCCCGCCAAAAGGTGTAGTTCGTGCGCTCACCCGTGTGACGGGCTGCATTCTCGGCAAATCTCAGTGCAAAACGATCATCCAAAGGAAGCACTTTGTACTTGTCAGCCTCTTGCCACCACGTCTCGACCAATGTTGCAAGACGGTCAGGGTGTGCCGTTGCAAGATCATGGCACTCATTGAAATCTTCTGCGAGGTTGTAGAGCTCCCAAGTATCTTCTTCAAAAGTGGTGAATGGCTTGTGATAGGCAACAGCTTTCCAACCATCCATCCAGATGCCTCGGTGGCCAAACATTTCGAAGTATTGAGGACCACGAGCCACGTGTGCCGAGGGCGACGAGATGAGTGGCGCAAAAGAATGTCCCTCAATGGGCATTTGTTCCACACCGTTAATCACTGTGGGCACTTCAAGACCCAACATCTCCATCAAAGTGGGAGCGATATCGACAACATGGCAGAAGTTATGGCGCAGTGAACCTTCATCTGCGATGACTCCAGGCCATGCAAGAACGAAGGGATCACGAATACCGCCGGAATGTGTGTTCTGTTTGTAGCGCTTAAGTGGTGTGTTGGCAGCCATCGCCCAGCCCCATGGAAAGTTGCTGTGGGTATCGGGGCCGCCAATGTCATCAATGCGTGAGATTTTCTCCTCCATGGGTTCTGCCACAAGATTGAAAGGACCCATTGCATTGATAAATCCCTGTGGTCCACCTTCTTGGCTTGCGCCGTTGTCACTCATCACCAAGATGACGGTGTTGTCGAGTTGCCCTGATGCATCGAGTTGTGCAATTACGCGAGCAAGATGCGTATCAAAGTGTTCCAACATTGCAGCGTATGCAGCCATCAGGCGTACAAACAATCGTTGTTCATCGAGGGAGTGATTCGTCCAAGGCTCCACATTTTCATTGCGAGGTGGAAGTTGTGTTCCCTTGGGCACTATCCCTAATTCAATTTGTCGTTGCAGGCGACGCTCGCGTACCGCATCCCAACCATCAACAAAGTACTTTTCGCATTTATCGATGAGTTCTTTCGGCGCTTGATGAGGAGCGTGACATGCGCCAGGCGCAAGCAACATCATCCATGGCAAATGGGGTGCGCCCGCTGTGTGGTCAGCCAGAAGTGTGATGGCGTTGTCGACAAGATCTTCTGTGAGGTGGTATCCCGTTTCAAACTTTCCAGGTGCGGTCACGTGAGTGTTGTCGCGCACTACTTCGGGGCTGTACTGATCTGTCTCGGCATCAAGAAATCCGTAGAAGCGGTCAAATCCTCGAGCAAGTGGCCAACCATCAAAGGGGCCGGTAGGCCCTGTTTCTGTCAAAGGCGTAACGTGCCATTTGCCGATCATGTAGTTGCGGTAGCCGTGTGGCCGCAACATCTCTGCAATTGTTCCTGCTTCATGAGCAATCTTTCCGCGGTAACCGGGATAACCACTATCAAAGTTGGCGAGGCATCCCACACCTACGGAGTGATGATTGCGACCTGTGAGAAGTGCAGATCGGGTTGTAGAACACATGGCCGTGGTGTGAAAGCCCGAGAAGCGAAGACCTCGTTGTGCAATTGCATCGATGGTTGGAGTGGCTACCTCGGATCCGTAACAACCAAAGTCAGAAAAGCCCACATCGTCGAGCAACACCAAGAGAATGTTGGGCTTGTCTGTGGAGTTGCCATGGGTGGGCCAGTACGGCGTGGAGTCAGCCAGTGTGCGTCCAATGCGACCAGGAAAGCCCTGTGGGGTTGTGGGTTCAAATGTCATGGGGCCTCCAGTAGCACAGATACACACTGTACTGATTCCCCAGATTGGGGCTAATAATCAACTGCGTTCACTTTTTTGTTGCGACTTTGTTACGTGGTGGTCACGGGGTTTTGGCACTCCATACACTCCAAGACATCTATGGAATCTGGTGTCAACTCCTCACAATTGGAGCCCTATTCACAGGCTCTCTTTGATGCGGTGTTGGGGGCTATTCCTGAGTGGATTGCGCGAAGAATTCACGAGATTGTGCAGGCCGCACCTTCGGGAGACAAAGATGCAGTGGCGGCACAACTGGCTTCTGTCACGCAACAGACACAAGAGTTTGTGCGTGAGCATCTACAGCAGTTACTCAGTGAAGATGTAGATGCACAACGATCTAATCCTTTGCACATCCTTCGCCGCTCCACAGCCATTGCAACTGAAGTTCTGCAATCAGCGCAGATTCCTCCCGTGCATCGCGATGAATTTGATAAGTCCGCACTACCCGATGATGTGTATGCGATCGGTCCCCATACGTGGCGCGATCTATCTGAAGAAGTGCATGAAGTAGGGATTACGTGGGGCGCATGGAAGGCGGCCACTGTAATTCAACGTCGACGCGCCGAAGGTAAGGACATCTGATGTTGAATCGCAACGAAGTCATCAATGACCTGTCGGGCCGTGGATTAGATGTGTGCCAAAAGCTTTCTGATGTAACAGACGAATGGCTCAGTGCTCTATTCAACGAAGCAGTTGCGGACGAGAAAAAATCCGGGGACATAGTTCTTATCGCAGTAGGCGGTTATGGTCGTCGTGAGTTAGCACCACAAAGCGATCTTGATGTTGTGCTTGTGCATGATTCGGTGAAGAACATTGGCGACATTGCTTCTCGGCTGTGGTATCCCATTTGGGATGCCGGGTTGAAGTTAGGTCACGCAGTACGCACGCCAAAAGAAACTGTGAAGTTATGTAGTACCGATCTAGATACAGCGACTTCTCTTGTTACTGCACGTGTCATTGCGGGTAATCACGAACTTGGCAACAAAGTGATTGAAGAGGCAGCAAAGAGTTGGCAATCAAAAGGACGCCAGTGGTTGATAGAACTGCATGGACGTGTACGAGAGCGCCATGTACAAGCTGGGGAAGTTGCGTTCTTGTTGGAGCCCAACATTAAAGAAGGCCTGGGCGGATTGCGCGATATTCATACATTGCATTGGGCAGTGAAGGCAGGCCTTGATCTTCTTCCAGGCGATGAAGCCGACCTGCAACACTGCAATGGAGTCCTTCTCAATGTGCGTGTTGCACTTCATCGGCATCTAGGTAAACCAGTAGATGTTTTGCGACTAGAAGATCAACGCACGGTGGCCGAATTAGCTGGGTATGCAACCGATGATGCACTGATGGCTGCAATTGCATCGGTAGGTCGCCGGGTGGCTTGGATTGCCGACGAAGTATGGGCACGATTGGACCCACCAGCACATAGTTCACCGCATCCGCAATCAGTTGCTCCAGGTGTGCATGTCATTAACGGTGAAGTGCATCTCGATGACAATGTAAACATTTCGCAAGACCCCACATTGTTATTGCGTGTGGCAACTGCAGCAGCACGTCTTGAAGCCAGAATCGATCGCACCTCACTTGATCGGCTAGCAGACAATTGTCCATCCTGGCCTGATCCGTGGCCAGCAGGCGCAAGTGATGACTTGGTGGCGCTGTTGCTGGAGGGCCCCAAGGCAATTCCTGTATTGGAATCGCTCGACCAACGAAATCTGCTCATTCGCGTATTGCCCGAATGGGAGCCGGTGCGCAGCAAGCCTCAACGTAATGCATTTCATCGCTACACCGTGGACCGCCACTTGTGGCAAACAATTGCTAATGCTGCAGAGCTTTCCGAGGGTGTTCCTCGCCCAGACCTTTTGGTGCTTGGCGCTTTATTCCATGATTTAGGTAAGGGATATCCCGGTGATCACACCGAAGTAGGAGTGGAACTCTTTTCAACCATCGGTCCACGCATGGGTCTTTCTGATTCTGATCAAGCAGTGATTTCGTCGCTCATTGACAACCATCTATTACTTGCAGACACAGCAACACGACGTGATTTGTCAGATGACGCCACGATCACGATGGTCGCCGAGAAAGTGAAGAGTGCACTGGTGCTGGATTTATTGCACCCACTTACTGAAGCTGATTCGAAAGCAACAGGACCATCTGCGTGGAGTGATTGGAAAGCAGAACTCATCAAAGTGTTGGTGGGCAGAGTACGTCACGTACTCGGTGGCGGCGATATGCAAGAGGTGATGTGGCGCCTTTTCCCAGACGCAACAGTGCTGGAGCTTATGGGTGCTGGCGGTATTTCTATTCGTCCAGAGGTTGATCGCATTACCGTGGTGAGCCCCGATACTCCCGGCACCTTCAGCAAAGTTGCGGGTGTGTTGTCATTAAGCGGACTTGATGTGTTGGGCGCCGAAGCTCATTCAGATGAACAAGGTATGGCTGCGTCACAGTTCCGTGTAGTGCCGCCGCCTACTGGTATCAACTGGACTCCGGTGGTGGAGAATTTAGAGAAGGCATTGTCGGGTCGACTTGCACTTGATTCACGACTTGCAGATAGAGCAGCTACGTATCGTCCGCGACGTGCAACGTCTGCACAAGCTCCTTCTCAACCCACTGTGCGATTCGATGACGGTGCTTCTTCTAACGCAACATTTCTTGAGGTGCGCGCACCGGACGCAGTAGGAATCTTGTATTCAATTACAAAAGCCATTGCAGATCTTGGTCTCGATATTCGTCATGCTCGAGTATTGACATTGGGGAATGAAGTAGTGGACTCCTTCTATGTCTCTGCTCCCGGCGGTGGACGAATCACAGATGTCACATATCAACAAGAGATTTCTCGCGCAGTTCTGTATGCCGTAACTTCTCGTTGATGCGGGGAAGATGTGACTGGAATGAGGAACTAAGGTGTCCAGTGTGAGTGAATCCCAACCGCAAGACTTCACCAGAGATTTGATTCGCTGGAGTGAAACACTTGCAGCGATTGCCCGCACGGGAATGGGTTTTACCGAAAGTTTGTATGAGCGAGAGCGTTACGAAGAAGTTCTCAAAGTTGCGGCCGACATCAAATTTGCTGCTGATGAATCGGTAGAGATTCGTCGAGAGCAAGATCACTTTGTCCAAGAATGGATGGAATCTATTGGCGAAGGTGTGCCCGGATACGTCACCCCAAAGATTGCTGTGGGTGCAATTGTGGGCAACGATGACGGAAAGATTTTGTTGGTACAGCGTAAAGAAAGTGGCGTGTGGCTCTATCCCACCGGATGGGCAGACGTGGGATATTCCGCATCTGAAGTTGCCATCAAAGAAGTAGAAGAAGAAACAGGAATTATCGCTGAACCTGTTCAACTACTTGGGGTAGTTGATGGGATGCGCATGGGGTTCTCGCGATTCGGAATGTATATGTTGCTGTTTCACCTACGAGCAACAGGCGGCGTGTTACAGGGCCATCCTTTAGAAACAGCAGATGTGGGTTGGTTTGGACGAGATGAACTGCCGACACCTACCGCGGGTGCACAGTGGTGGGCCGATATGGCCTTTGGAGCACTCGATGGTGCAATTCAACCTGCAACATTTGATCAACCTCGACCACAGATGTGGCGGGGAGAGCAATCAGAACACTAGGTCCTAGTTGGAATCTTGATCGCGGAGAAATTTCTCCACTTCATCCACAAGCGTGTCGATGTTGTCATCAACTTCATCTTCGGAGTCTGGTTCAAAATCAAATTCCAACTGATTGGGGTTATCCATTCCAAAGGCATCATCGTCCATGCTCTCAATGCGTTCCACATACTCACGAAGGTCTTCGTCATCATCAATCATTTGTTCCACTTTGTTGTCGTAGGCGACAACTTGGTTATGAAGAACACCCAATGGTGCGGGAGTACCAATGATTTCACCTGCTCTAGCAATGAGTGCATTGGCCGCTTTGGGTGAGGGGATTTGCGATGCAATTGCAGGTACTGCAGCCCACAAAGACGCAGAAGGCAAAGAGTTCTGTGAACACGCATCGTGAAGAACACTGATGATGCCAGTGGGTCCTTCGTAACGGGAGCGCTGTAGATCAAAACGTTCAATCGTTGCGGCATCATTTGCCGTGCCAAGTATTTGCACGTCGTTGCGATGGGACACATCGGCAAGTAGGGCACCAAGGGTCAGCATCATTGATGCGTCATAACGCATGGCAACGCTGATGATTTGTTCAGTGAAAAGTCGCCACTTCAAACTGGGTTCTGGGCCGAGCACCAAGATGACATCAGAGCCTGGCGTACTTGCATGCCACAAAGAAACTTTTGGCCACACGATTGAGCGCGTGATTCCATTGTCGAGTCGTACCGAGGGACGAATCGTGGCGAAGTCTGTGAACTCCTCGGGGTCAATGTCTGCGAGCGGTTCAGCGTCCCATGCGTCAATGAGAGTACGTACTGCAGTGCTTGCAGCGTCGGCCGCATCATTCCAACCACTAAATGCGGCAATCACAGTCGGGCTATGCAACGTAGGACTTGATAGCCAGCGGACGTGATCAGAAGCTGTCATTACTTGAGAAATCTACCGTTATTACGGCTATGTCGAGACATTGATTTTGTGGGTTATTTCTGTGCTGCATCTGCTAAGTCATGAGGCCCTGCGGCGGGGTAGCCCTTGGCATCGCGAATCTGTGCGCACCAGGGTCGCAATATTGCAATGAGTGTGGTGATGTCGTCACCAAGTACATCAACAATTGGTTGACATTGAATGTCTGTTGCATTCTCCACGAGGTCACGTGCGTGTCGACCTGCATCGGTCAGTGTATTGTCCCGCAACAGTCCATCACGCTCAAGCCGTTCTATAGCTGTGCTGTAATCCTCATCTATCCAGCCTCGACTCTTGCTGTAGGACTTAATGGGTAAGCCCCAATACAGCTCACTAAGTACTCCAATTTCGCATGCAGAGAATCCTGCAGAAATCCATGCAGCGGTATGGCTGTCTCCTCGGTATTCACGCAACATGTCACCTAATCGCCAGATTGCACCCACAGTGGAATCAGGAATCTTGAGTGATCGAAGTCCGGCATACAAAGGACGACCCTCAGGCTTCAATGGTTCAACTGCACGTTGCAGCAAGTCAAGTGCCTGAGATGCCCCGTCAGGTCCATCTCCAAGGACTCGATGAAGTTGTGCGATGGCGCCGTTATCTCGTGCGGAACAAATAGTGGATGCATCGGTGAGTGTCCATCCATACGACACTGAGGGAACTACAACTGCAGGGTTAAAGACTGCAAAGGACGCGGCAACAACTTCACCTGGTACGTGCCCCATGACTGAACCACGACTTGTGAAATATGCAGGGCCGTCAGGGGCCATCACACCATTGAATTCACCACGACTTGGCGCAAAGCCAAGTTTTTCGTAGTTCGAATGGCACTCGGGGGAGAAATAGACCTGGCCGGTGACGGGCTCAAGAGCTGCGGCAAGGACACGAGAGATTGGTGTGGATGACATGGTCGAACAATAGGTCAACCGATGTGGCAAGGTTGACGGTATGGCAGTCGTCGTGGAAAAGGTTCAAAAAGTTACTTCTGATGTGGTCTCAGCGTTCGAGAGCTTGATCCCACAACTGTCTCGTTCTAATCCTGCACCTACAGAAACCGAACTCAATGAGATCGTGGCATCACCTGCATCTGATGTATTTGTGGCTCGCGTAGATGGCAACATCGTGGGCTCGCTTACCTTGGTGACCTTTCGGATTCCTACTGGCATTCGTGCATGGATTGAAGATGTTGTTGTTGATGAAACGGCCCGCGGACATGGAGTTGGCGAAGCGCTAAACCAAGCCGCAATACAAGAAGCACGTGACAAGGGTGCCGTCACGGTGGATCTCACGTCAAGGCCTTCTCGGGAAGCTGCGAATCGTTTGTATCAACGCATCGGTTTTGTTCAGCGCGATACCAATGTGTATCGCTATTCGCTCTAACTTTTAGAGAGCGTCAGCGCCGCGTTCGCCAGTGCGAATGCGCACAATGGTTTCAACTTCGGTCACCCAGATTTTTCCGTCACCGATTTTTCCGGTAGCTGCTGCTTGCAGCAACGTATCGATCGCAGTGTCCACCATGTCCGGGGAGATGACGATCTCTACTTTGACTTTGGGTACGAAGTCGATTTGGTATTCCGATCCTCGGTAGGTCTCTGTGTGTCCGCCTTGGCGGCCAAAACCTTTCACTTCGCTGACGGTGATGCCGGTAATACCAGCTGCCTTGAGGGCATTTTTTACATCGTCCAACTTAAAAGGCTTCACGATTGCAGTAATGAGTTTCATAGGTGCTCTTCTTTCTCGTTTAAAAATCTAATCGCATTAATCAGTCGTGATATGCGGTCTCGCGGTGTAGCGCGAGGTCTAATCCATTGTGTTCTGTCTCGGCATCTACACGGATACCGATTGTGTACTTAAGAGCCAACAAGATGGCTGTGGTGATAATGAAGGACCACACGATGGCTACACCGTTAGCGAGGGCTTGCTCAATAAGCAATCCAGTGTCACCTCCGTAGAAAAGACCTTTTTCAAATTCGCCTTCGAAAAACTCTGGGTTTGCAAAGAATCCGATGAGCAGTGATCCCACAATGCCACCGACGAAGTGCACTCCCACAACGTCGAGTGCGTCGTCGTATCCGAACTTGCGCTTCAGGCGTACCGCATAACAGCACACCACTCCAGCAATGGCACCGATTGCGATTGGCGCGGCACCAGAGACGTAACCGGCAGCCGGTGTGATGGCCACAAGGCCTGCGACGATTCCAGATGCTGCGCCCAAGTTGGTGGGGTGGCCATCGCGAATCCATTCCACAAAGACCCACAACAATCCACCTGCAGCTCCTGCAAGGAATGTATTCATGAATGCTTGTGCTGCAATGCCGTTTGCTGCCAATGCAGAACCGGCGTTAAAGCCAAACCAGCCGAACCACAGAATGCCAGTACCAATCATGACCAGTGGCATGGAGTGAGGTGGTGAGACTTCACCGCGACGCTTTCCGAGCAACAACACTGCAGCAAGCGCTGCGATACCTGCGTTGACGTGGATAGCGGTTCCACCTGCAAAGTCAAGTGATCCGCGTTGTCCTAACCAACCGCCGTACACCCACTTGAAAATGGGAACGTAGGCCACAAGAACCCAGATGGGAACAAAAATTGCCCATGCGGAGAACTTCATACGATCTGCCACAGCGCCCGAGATAAGTGCGGGCGTGATAGCCGCAAACATTCCCAAGAAAGCGATAGTGGCAAGAGTGGTTCCATCACCGGCTCGTGCCACATCACCCAACATGAAGGCATCGAGACTTCCTAAGAAGTCATTTTCAAAGGGAACTTGTGCAAGGGAGTACCCAATGACGACCCACAAAATCGGCACAATCAATACGCAATAGAAGTTCATCATCAACATGTTCAACACATTGCGACGACTGTCCATGCCTCCGTAGAACAACGCGAGCCCTGGGGTCATAAATAGAACCATTGCCGCACTGATCAAAATCCAACTGAGGTTTCCGCTTTCCATAATGGAGTGCCTTTCGTAACTTGGTTGGCTTCACCGTAGGCATAAAGTGTTTCGGGACTGTTTCAGAATCTTGTACTTTTGAAGATGGCAACACAACGAATCGATTTCAGCACTTGCGATGGGACCGGGAGGAGACAACATTGAGTACCGCAATGTTTCGTCTTCGTGACTGGTGCGAAGACGACCTAGAGCCATTTGCACTTATGAATGCTGACGAAGAGGTCATGCGGTACTTTCCTTCTGTTTTGACACGGGAGCAATCCGATGCCATGGTTCGCCGCATTCAGAGTCTTTTTGCGGAAAACGGGTTTGGCTTCTGGGTGGTGGAGTGCGAAGGGCGGTTTGCTGGCTTCACAGGACTGAATCGCACGGCATTTGCCACACCCATGGGGCCACATGTGGAGATTGGTTGGAGGCTTGCACCGTGGGTGTGGGGTAGGGGAATTGCCACGCGAGCTGCAACTGAAGCATTACGCAGAGGTGCAGAGGAATTTTCGTTGACGGATGTGTATTCATTCACGACTCAGACAAACATTCGTAGTGAAGCGGTGATGAAGCGTATTGGAATGTCGCGTCGCGAGGATCTGGATTTTGACCATCCCAATACACCTGGGTGGTGGGGGCAGCGTCACATCGTGTATCACATCTCGATATGAATCAAAATAATCTCTGTGTGAGACACTTGGGTATATGAGTTCTACATCCGTTCTGACTATTCGCCATTGGATCGCGACAACTCCTGAAAAAGTGTGGGAGGCATACACAACCCCTGAACTTTTTCATCGGTTCTTTTCGCCCGAAGGTTTATCTATCCCAATTGAAACTGTGGTTCTTGAAGTATGGCCAGGTGGCAGGTGTGAGTGCGTCATGGTTTTTGATGAAACCGGTGAGGAAAGTCCGAATATCGGAGTTTTCACTGAGGTAGAAAAACCACATCGTCTTGTCGGAGCCGAACCATCATTGAATTTTTCGTCCACACAACTTTTTGACGAAGACGGAGAAGGAACTCTCATCACAATCATTCAAGAGGGACTACCTGAAGAGATTGTGTCGAATCCTGAAGTTCGTGAGGCGTTCAGGTCTAGTTTCCGAAAGCTCGGTAAGTTGCTCGGAGTGTCAACTGAGAATAGGGACTAATTGAAATGAGGAGCCGAGTTGGGCTCGCTGAAGTAGCACTTCAGTGGGGTCGCATCGGATGCATCGGATTCGGTGGCCCTCCCGCGCACATAAGTCTCCTACGGGACCTATGTGTCACGAAGAAAAAATGGATGAACGATGAGTATTTCGAAGATGCCATCGCCACCTGCAACTTGCTTCCTGGTCCCGCTTCTACACAGCTCTCCATTTTGTGTGCGTGGACGATTGCAGGCATTCCCGGCGCAATCATGGGAGGCTTAGCTTTTATCTTTCCTGGGCTTGTTGCCATCATTGGGTTGTCGTCGTTGTTTTTAGCTTCTGCTCCACCTGAGTGGGTTCTCGCTATAGGTGCAGGCGCAAGCAGTGCGTTAGTTGCAGTTGCGCTCCACGCAGGTTTTTCATTGGTGCCCAACAGTTGGCAACGCACGTCGTCACGACTTCGTTGGTTGATGTATGTGAGCGCAGGTGCACTTGCATCGGTATTTGCGGGCTCGGG
>WLGS01000059.1 GCA_009703125.1 Actinomycetota bacterium | reverse complement strand
GATTCACCGACTTTGTACATGATGAACTCGAAGCACTCATCACAGCAGCTGGTGGAAGGACATTGGCCTTGTTTACTTCCAACAAGGCCTTGCATGCAGCCATCGCTGCTATGCGCGAACGGCTCCCGATGACAATTTTGACCCCATCTGAACTTCCTCGACAAAAACTCATCGAAGATTTTCTTGCCGATGAAAGCTCATGCATATTCGCTTCTCAATCATTTTTCCAAGGCATTGATTTGCCGGGAAGAACACTGTCGCTTGTCGTATTAGACAAACTTCCCTTTCCACGACCAGATGACCCGCTTCTCGAAGCACGCCGCGAGGCTGTAGGCCGTGAAGTCTCGTTCCAATCCATTGACTTACCTCTTGCGGCCACTGCTCTTGCACAAGCCGCAGGTCGGTTGATTCGCACAAACACCGACAAGGGCGTGGTAGCCGTGTTGGACCGTCGTCTCGCAACAGCCAACTACTGGAGAACCCTCATTGGAGCGTTACCCCCCATGGCACGCACGCGCAACAGAGAAGAAGTGGAACAGTTTCTTCGTGATATCACAGCTCAGCCAACGAGCCAGAACTAATAACCCAAACGTTCTAAACGATCCGGCTTCTGCTGCCAGTCTTTGTCAACCACAACATGTAGCTCGATGTAGGCGCCTTCTTTCATCTGACTTCTCACTTTTTGGCCCACTTTTTTGAGAAGCTCTCCGCCCTTGCCAATGACCATTCCTTTTTGGCTCTCACGTTCCACCAGAATTTCACAACGCACTCGCGGCCATTCCCATTCGGTCACACGCGTTGCCACTGAATACGGAAGTTCATCCTTGAGCACAGCCAACAATTGCTCACGCACCAACTCAGCAACCCACTGTGCTTCTTCGTTGTCTGAAATCATCTCAGGTGGGTAATACTGCGGACCCTCGGGCATCTTGGCTCGCAGGGCAGTTAACAGTTCTGGCACACCCTTTCCGCTAAACGCACTCACAGGAAAATACTCGGCAGCACCCAAACTCGATAGCGCTTGCAATTGACTGAGCACCTGTTCAGGAGTTGCTTTATCAATCTTGTTCACCACCACGAAAGCCTGAGCAATGTCAATTCGATCAGCCACCCACTGATCACCCCGCCCAAATGGTTTACACGCGTCAATCAATAGACACACGACATCGACGTCATTCACACTGTCCAATGCTGTGGCGTTCACACGTTCTCCCAGAGCAGTTACAGGTTTATGGATACCAGGAGTGTCCACAAAGACAATTTGGACTCCATCGCCATGGTGGACGCCCCGGACACGAGTTCGAGTTGTTTGAGGCTTATTCGACACAATGGACACTTTTGTTCCACAAATAGAGTTCACCAAAGTGGACTTACCCACGTTGGGGCGACCCACGAACGTAACAAAACCACTGCGCACGCGATAAGGGTAGTCACTCTTCACGGAATGTGAAACACTTACGGATGATGTTTAGAAAAGCGTTTACAGGACTTGATAGAAAAAAATGGTTTGATCGCATGCAGCCGCAGACAATCGCCATTGCCACATGGCTTTTGTATTTCGAAGGTGGCTTTACATTTCTTTACTGGCTTGACGGGGCTGACATACATGGATTTTGGAAACAGCGTGGTGGGATAGGTGCACTTCTCGCGCTGATATCTATTTTCTCTTTTCCCATCGCAGGGTTTCTTATGGCAAATAGAAAACGATTGGGATGGATCGTGGGCATCGGTGCTTCGTTTAGCCCATTTGTCCTTCGGGCATTATGGAAACTTGATGCAGACACCATTTGGACATGGCAAGACGTGATTATTGGTCGCTCATACGTCAACTTCCTCTTCGAAGCTGCTCTGTGTGCCCTCCTTTTGCACCCAATGAGTCGCAACTACGCCAAAGCTTGGCTCCGCTGACATTGTCCCGCATTGTTTTGTGACACACTTTTGGTATGACACGTCAAATTAAAGACCTCGCCGAATTGAAATCCCTCGTAGGGGAACACATTGGATACTCAGAATTCCTTGAGATTGACCAGGCACGCGTTCAACTGTTTGCAGATGCCACCGGAGACCAACAGTGGATCCACACTGACCCAGAGCGCGCCAAGGCTCAATCACCGTTTGGTGGCCCCATTGCACATGGCTATTTGACGTTGTCGCTCGGACCAGTTCTGCTTCCACAAATCTTCTCTGTCGGTGGAATTGCAATGGGTGTGAACTACGGAGCAAACAAGGTGCGCTTCATGGCCCCTGTAGCTGTGGGCGCAAAGCTTCGTGCAGGCGTCAAAGTTCTTGCTGTCGACGATATTCAAGGCGGCGCTCAAGTAACCCTCGAGACAACTTTTGAGACCGAAGGTGCATCAAAGCCTTCATGTGTCGCAGAAGTGATCTTCCGTTACTACTCCGCATAGACCTCTTTATCGAAAGTGAGGAATCACTTTCTTTGCGAACAACTCAAGGGTTTCAGTGTTGGGGTAATCGGGGCACCAGGGAATAAATCCCGTGCATCCTGCATCAAGGTATTTCTGAATCTTCTCAGAGACCTGATCCGGTGTACCCACAAGAGCTTTTTCACGCCATTGGTCAGGTCGAATTCCCCAAGGATTCTTGGCGCCAGCCTCCTCAATTTCTTTTTCAGTCTCTCGAATGAAAACTTCGCTTGAGATGGTCTTGCGTATCGTGTCTTCATCTCGGCCAATGTGGGCGCAATGACCCTTGAGAACCTCACGCTTGTGCACAAACTCCTCAAGCGAACTTCCAAAGTTGGAGACATCTGCATGACGTGCAACAACACGCAATGTGAGTTGCTCTCCTCCTCCACCGATCCAGATGGGCGGCATAGGTTGTTGTAGGGGCTTAGGATCGCAATGGGCCCGAGAAGTCTTATAGAACTTGCCTTCATACGTTGTCTCGGGTTGGGTCCACATGGACTTCACGATCTCCACTGTCTCTTGAAGCATTCCAATGCGATCAGAAGGCTTGGCAAATTCGTATCCGTATCCCCGATATTCATTTTCATACCAGCCCGCACCAATACCCCAATCGAGACGACCACCCGAGATCACATCAACGGTTGAAGTGATTTTTGCTAGCAGCGCGGGGTTCCTATAACTGTTGCATCCCACCATTTGCCCAAGACGAATGCGCGATGTGCGTTGGCTGATTGCTGCAATTGTGGTCCAACATTCGAATACAGCCTCTTGAGCAGGCTTTGGAACATTATGGAAATGGTCATACACCCAGATGGAGTCAAAGCCAAGCTCCTCTGCCAACAGTGCAATATTGACCGAAGCCTGCCATTTTTCCTGGGAACCATCGATACCGGCTAGCTCCATCTTCCAACCTTGCGGGATAAAGACTCCGAATATTGGTGTGTGAGAACTATTGGACATAGTCACACCCTAGGGCTAGATAGGCAATCCACCTGTTGCTTTGCTGACACCGCCTGTATCGGTAAATGACTTGATGGTGTTCTCGGCGATTCTCATCTGATGAATCTCATCCGCACCATCTGCAAATCGAGCCCAACGAGCGTTCTGCATCATATTGGCCAAGGGGGTATCAGTTGAATAACCCAACGCGCCATGCACCTGGATAGCCCGATCGATAATGCGATTTAGGCTGTTGGCAACAAAATGTTTTGCCATGGAAACCTCGGTACGAAAATCTTCGCCTTTGTCAATCTTGTAGGCAGCATGAAGAATCATCAACTTGCACTGATACAGCTCCATCGCAGAGTCAGCAATCATCCATTGGACACCTTGTTTCTCTGCAAGATATGACCCATGCGAGTAACGCGAGAGCGATCTCTCCACCATCATGTTGAGTGCAGTTTCCGCTTGAGCCACCCATCTCATGCAATGAGCTAAACGTGCAGGCCCCAATCGATACTGACCGAGACGATGTCCGTTACCACGACCACCCAAGATCTGTGAATCATGCACCCGAAGATCTTCAATGACAATTTCAGAGTGACCAGTGGAACCATGCATGGTCTCCACCTCTCGCACATCATTCCATCCCTCGGTGGGTAGATCAATGAGGAAGGCAGTGTTTGCGCCACGTGACCCAGGTGGCACATCCATCTCTGTACGGGCAATCAGGATGGCGAACTTTGCGCGTCGAGCACCAGAGATAAACCACTTATGTCCGTTGATAATCCATTCGTCACCATCTTTGATGGCGTGAGTCTGAATCAAAGTGGGGTCTGAGCCTGCGACCTCTGGTTCTGTCATTGCAAAACACGATGACGACACACCCTTCAACAGAGGTACGAGATATTTTTCCTTTTGTGCATCGGTAGCCCAATGCAACAACGTGTGCATGTTTCCCTCATCAGGAGCATTGCAATTGAACACCCACGGGCCAACACGGGTTTTTGCAGCCTCGGCTTGCACCATGGCCAAAGCAACATGACCCAGTCCCATTCCGCCAACGTCGGTTGGCATGTGTGGCAACCAGAGACCTTGCTCTTGTGCTTGACGACGCAATTCGATGAGGGCCGCAATGTATGCATTGCGCATCTCAGGCTCCATCTCATCGCGATGACCAAATGGCTCCATGGCGGGCTTGATGACATTGTCCACAAAATTGCGAACTTTGGAACGAATCTCTTCATGCTCCGGAGCGAGAGTGAAGTCAATCATGGCGGCGCCTCCCCTGTGACACTGACGATGTCCCATTCTGATGCTCAGTGACCAAAAATTGCTAATTGAAGCCGAGCACCTCCCTCGGCAAGCCATAACCTTGCCTATGTGACAAGAAAAGACGCTGCAAAAGCCTCATGGGATACCGATTCCCTTCCTGAAGGCGATGAGAAGCAGCACATGGTGCGCACCATGTTTGACGCGATTGCTCCGCGATACGACTTGGTGAACAGAATCATGACTTTTCGATTGGATGTGCGCTGGAGAAAAAAGGCTGTTCGAGATCTGGCTCTTCCGAAGAATTCCCGAGTACTCGATCTTGCTTCGGGCACAGGCGACTTATGTATTGACCTCCGTGAAGCAGGACATCAGCCCATTTCAATGGATCTCTCGTTCGGCATGTTGTCCAACGATCGCAGTGGTGCCCCGCGAGCGCAAGCTGACATCCTTCGCCTACCACTTCCAGACCAATCTGTAGATGGTGTTATTTGTGGTTTTGCACTTCGCAACCTCGTTGACCTGCGTCAATTCTTTGAAGAGTGTGCTCGAGTACTGCGACCAGGAGGGCGAGTGTCGCTTCTCGATGTAGGAGTTCCACATAATCCCATCATCCGATTTGGTAACAACATCTACTTCGGAAAAATTGTTCCGAAGATCGGCGGACTCCTGAGCAACGGTCCCGCTTATCGGTACTTGCCTAAAAGTATTCAATATCTCCCACCGCGTGCCGAGATGTTGACCTTATTGCGCAACGCGGGTTTTCCTGATGCACGACATGACCAGCTATCTGGTGGGCTCACGCAGTTGATGACAGGCACTCGCGCTCTATGAGATTTCGTTCAGTAGAGGTCGCTGAAAGTTTCGATCTCAATAATGTGTGTCAAGGCGACGGTTTTCTTTTCGTCCGCGATGGCGTTGGGCACGCAGGTCGTGGCACTTACGCTTCTGGCACTTCACACGATGTTCTGTCTCGCCTGTCGAGTGCCACTCAGTCCGAGCAGCACAGTCGAGACGAAGTACCCATTTCGTTTGGACTTGTGCCGTTTTTGTCTTCGCAGCCAGATCTTTTCTTCATCCCAGCGGTGTTGTTCTCCAAGACATCCTCCGGTGAACAACTTCTTACACTCGTGGGCGACAGCGAAGACGATCTCACCGATGAAGTAGTAGATCAAGTCATTCGAGATGCTGTGAATACACAGCCCCCACGACCCAGTGGAAACAGTTTTCAAGTGTCACCACGAACCCCGATTGGCAGATACTTGGATGCAGTACTGGCTGCACGGCAATCGGTGCGCAACGGAATCCTTCACAAAGCTGTGATTGCGCGAGACATAGAAGTTCTCGCATCAGAACCCATCGATGTTCATAGTGTTCTTCTCCGGTTGCGGTCGTCATTCGGCTCGAGCTATCGCTACTGCATTCACAACATGATCGGTGCGTCCCCAGAGCTATTGGTAGAGGTAGACCAAAGAACCGTGCGCAGTCATCCACTCGCAGGCACGGCACCGCGCACAGGAGATCCACAGACGGACGCGGCATTGGCTACTGCGCTTATGCACAGCACCAAGGACCAAATCGAACATCGCGTGGTCATCGATATGGTTCGCGACACCTTGTTGCCGTACTGCTCCTTTTTGGATTGGGAAGCAGATCCTTCCATCGTGACGGTTGCCAATGTGCAACACCTTGGAACGTCCATCGAAGGTGTGCTCACCGAGCCACCAGTGGATGTGATGACTCTCGTCAAAGCGCTTACACCCACTCCGGCACTGGGTGGCTTCCCTTCGCAACAGGCCATTGATTTCATACAGGCCCACGAAATGATGGAGCGCGGTTTTTACGGTGGTGCAGTTGGTTGGTGTAACGCACGCGGACAGGGAACCTTTGCGGTGACAATTCGCTGCGCCGAACTGACAGATGATCGAAGAATTGCACGCCTGTTTGCAGGGGGTGGCATTGTTGCCGAAAGTGATCCTTACTCAGAACTAGCCGAAACCCAAGCAAAGTTTCAAGCGATGCTTTCAGCCATCGTTAGGCCGTAGCTTCTTCCAATGCTCTGATAACAGCAGCATTGAGGTCTTCGTGCTGAGCAACATCTGCAGAACGCTCAAAACGAGCCTCAATAAGGATTGGCCCCAATTCTTGACACGCCGCGTCAAGTTCCTGCACCGATGTCACGGCGCAATATTTGATGCCGTGTGCATGCGCCAACGATGCAAAGGAAACACCATGGGGGGTGCCGTAAATCTTCTCGAACACTTCAGCGTCCACCTCACGGGCTTGCGGAAGAAATGAAAAGATCGCTCCACCATCGTTATTCGTGACAACAATGCGCACGTCAACATCCCTGCGCTTCATATCCCACATTCCATTGGAATCATGAATACAGGCAATATCTCCTATGAGAAGAAAAGTCGTAGCACCAGAGCCAAGAGCAACCCCCACCGCCGTGGACACCACACCATCAATTCCGTTGGCGCCACGATTCGAATGAACAACCACATCTGTCATTGCACCCCCGAACCATTCAAGATCGCGGATGGGCATCGATGAAGAAACAACGCATTGAGAGCCGGCCAATAGTACGCGGGACACAGTATGTGAGACGGAAATTTCCGACCAATGTTGTGCAACCCAAGTCTCAATGACATTGGATGCCACGACGTCAGCTTTCTTCCAACGGGTAAGCCACTCTGCATCACAACTGTGGGCACCCGCAGCCGCAAGGGCACAAAATTCGCCCAAATTTCCCACGAAGGAAATCGCCACGCGATGCAATGGGTCAACAACGGTTTCACTTTCGCCCAAATGAAGCACTGGTGCATGAGACTTTCGCGTCCATTGGGAAAGAACTTTGGAAGCGGGTGCTTCTCCTACATGAACGATGACTTCTGGGTTCGCCACTGAGACGAAACGCTCGGCACGCAGAATTGGATCAAAGGCGATAATGACATTGGGATGTTCGCGGCGAAGACCACTTCGCGGATCAGCAAATATTGGCCAACTCAACTGCTCCGCTAACTGCAACAAGGTTGCCGGAGTCCCCTTACCCGCCACAAAGACTCCAGTTTTTCCAGAACACGACTGTGAAAAAAGCTTTATGTCTGATTCAGACCAATTGTTTCCTCTTACACGCAGAGACCATTCATGATCTCGCGCTTCTGGAAGCGCCAGAGGCTCGCCAAAAAGTGGCTCATCAAAAGGAAGATTGAGATGGACAGGCCCTGGCCGTGCTCCAAGAGTTGATATGAAAACCCGTGATGCCAAGGCACGCCACGTTTCACTTGTTGACTCAGTCGGCACACCTGGGTCATGAAACCAGCGCACTGCATCTCCAAACATTTTCGTTTGATCGATAGTTTGCGGTGCAGAGATATCTCTCAAATGTGGTGGTCGGTCTGCCGTACACACAATAAGAGGGACATTGCTCAGATGGGCTTCAATGATCGCTGCATAAAAGTGGGCGCCAGCCGTCCCGGATGAACACAAGACCACTGCTGGAACACCCGTGCTGAGGCCAATACCTAGTCCAGCAAAACCAGCACTTCGTTCATCATGAAATACCTGCACGGAAATTTCTGGAGCACGCATGACAGCCAATGCAAGAGGAGTGCTTCGGCTTCCAGGTGCAACTATGGCATGACGCACACCAGCACGTACCCACTCATCAACAAGTGTGCTGCAAAATGTGGCCGCGATGGCTCCTGCTGTTGTCATGTCACCTATCGTGTGTTTTGTGAGGATCGAAATTTGGTCAGATGTCGTTTGCCCATGGTGCTACATCGGAAAGCGACGATTTGATGCCGCGCTTGCCAACATCGCTGCTAAGGGCAATACCGAGCCTATAGAGGTGATCTACCGCTCCTACCAACTAGACCCCAACGCGCCTGTCACAGGCTCTACACCCGTTATTGAGGCTTATGCCAAAAAATTCGGGGGCAGAGAACGCGCAGCGCAAATTCTTTCTCATCTCACCACAGTGGCCGCCGGCGATGGCCTCACATTCCGAATGGACATTGCCCAACGGGCGCACACACTTCTTGCGCATCGGATTTTGCACTGGTCGTTGATGCAATATGGCCCAGATACCCAAGCTCAGGTCAAAGAAGCGTTCATGGCCGCATACTTCACCGATGGAGTCAATATCGGCGAGCCCGAGAATCTTTTCGCCATTTGCGCTGGACTTGAACTCGATGTGAACGCATTGAAGAGATGGATCGAAAGTGATCAAGGCACACAGGAAGTACATGCGGACCTCCAAGGCGCAGCCATGCGTGACATCACCGCTGTACCTACATACGTCATCAATGATCAGTTCATGATTCCCGGTGCACAGGACGTAGAACTGTTTGAAAGAATTCTTTTAAAGATGTTGCAACAATGACACTTGCTCACGAATTCGTTGGACAGGGACGACATGCTGTATTCGTGCACGGATTTACACAGACTCGTCAGTCCTGGAAAACCCTTCTTCCACATTTGTGCACCCCACTGCAAAGTCAATTGATTGATGCACCTGGCCATGGCTTGTCACACAATGGGAAACGTTCTCTGTGGGAAGCGGGAACCGACATTATTGACACCATGCAGCCTGGCATTTTGATCGGCTATTCCATGGGTGCACGCATGTCACTACACGCAGCTCTCCTTCATCCTGCAAAGGTCGAAGCACTAGTGCTCATAAGTAGCACCGCTGGCATTATCGACAATCAAGAACGCGAGCAAAGAAAAAGAGACGATGACGACCTCGCTCATCACATCTGTGAAGTAGGTCTAGACACGTTTCTCACAGAATGGCTAGACAAGCCCATGTTCGCCACACTTACCCATAACGACACAGAAACCCAAGATCGTATGCGCAACACCCCAGAGGGCATTGCTGATTCACTGCGGTTTGCAGGAACAGGAACCCAGACACCACTGTGGTCACGCCTTAACGAATTAACAATGCCTGTACTACTTATTGCTGGAGAATTGGACAAGAAGTTCGTGCAGATTGCAGAGGAAATGAAAACACACATTCCATCCTCCACGCTCTGTGTGATGGCCGAAGCTGGCCATTGTGTCCATCTCGAAAAGCCACAAGAGGTGGCATCTGCCATTGATCAATGGCTATTTACACACTGAGAAAAATTCCGACTGAAAACGCACATCCAAAGATCAGTTGTGATCGACCCACCATTCCAAGAACTGCAATCAGTTCTGTTTTTGAGGCTCCGCGGAGAACTGCATTTACTGCTGGCACTCCTGCGACTACTCCTAGAAGTCCTATCAGAGCCCAGACTTGCGACATTACGGCGACAACAAGAACTGAGACAACAACAACCAAGAAAAGAAATACGAAGAAGAAACGCGTTTTACGGTCACCCATTTTCACAGCCAAGGTGCGCTTACCAACCACAGCATCGCCTTCAATATCTCGCAAGTTATTCACCACGAGAAGAGCACATGCAAGCGCCCCCACTGCAAGGCTTGCCACAAACGACAACATAGTGACAGATTCCGATACGACAAATTGAGTACCCACCGTGGCAACAAGGCCGAAGAATACAAAAACGAACACTTCGCCAAGCCCGGCATAACCATAAGGACGTGGTCCACCTGTATAGGTCCATGCCGCAACCATGGCACAGACCCCAATGAGTAAAATCCACAACGAACTAAAGATGGCCAATACGAGTCCGGCCACTGCCGCCACACCAAGCATCACGAAAGCTGCTCGCTTCACTACCCCCGCAGGTACTAGCCCTGAACCCACAAGCCGCAAGGGTCCCACTCTTGCATCGTCTGTTCCGCGAATGCCATCCGAGTAATCGTTCGCATAATTCACCGCGATCTGCAACGAGAGACTCACAGTTGCCGCCAGAGCAATTTTCCACCACATGGAACTCTCTAAGTTTTCTACTGTCGCCGCTCCCACGCACACCGGAACAATCGCTGCTGGCAAGGTTCGTGGCCTAGTGCCCAAGATCAACAGCGATATGGGACTTCTAGAGCCCCCTGAGGTCGTTTCCATACCTCTAAGTGTCGCATGCCAATACGCTAAAGGCGTGAATGAGTTGATTGCGCTTGACATGCCTTGCGGTCCACAGATGGTCGAGCGCATTAAAAAAGCATGGGATGAAGGTGATGCTGTATTTCCCCTTGATCAAAGAGCCCCTCACGCTATGCGCACTCGATTGCTGAATGCCGCATCGCCCACTCGCATAGCCACCACACAAGAAGAGACCACATGGCCTGGACGACCTGTTGACACAGGCGACGCGGTTGTTATTGCAACAAGTGGGACCACTGGCGACCCGAAGTGTGTTGTCCTCACCACGGAGGCACTGCGAGCGAGTGCCCAAGCAACCCATGGATTTCTCAACACCTCCGTTGATGACAAATGGCTGTGTTGCCTTCCTCCATCACATGTGGGTGGATTTGGCGTTCTCGCACGAGCAATCTTGTCGAATATCGCAGTTGAAGCCGTCCCCGCGTTTAATGCGCAAGCATACGAGGACGCCGCAAAATCAGGTGCCACTCTGGTCTCACTGGTACCCACAGCACTACAACGAGTTGATCCGCGTCTCTACCGCAAGATTCTTGTTGGTGGTTCGCAAGCTCTGCATCCGTTACCCGAGAATTGCATCACCACCTATGGCATGACGGAGACCGGAGGCGGGATCGTCTACAACGGTAAAGCTCTAGAAGGTGTCGAAATTGAGATCCGAGAATCTATTGTGCATGTACGAGCGCCAATGCTGATGCGCACGTTCAGAGATGGCTCGCAGCCATTTACTAGTGATGGCTGGCTATGTACTCGTGACATCGGATCGTTAGATGAACACGGAATTCTTCAGGTGGAGGGCCGACAAGGTGATCTCATTATCACCGGCGGAGAAAATGTGTGGCCTTCTGTTGTGGAACAGACACTCATGCTTCATCCAAAGATTCAAG
>WLGS01000058.1 GCA_009703125.1 Actinomycetota bacterium | reverse complement strand
CGGGAACTACAGCATCATCAACGACACCTTTGGGTTGAAGCGCTCCTGCGGCACGCCACGTCCACGTGCCGTCCTCGCGTTTGCTGGTGAGTTCAATCTCAATTCGCCGTGACATAGGGACTCTACGGTATCTGATTCTTTACCCTGACCATCAAAGAGTTGAACCCTGTTCAGTAGTGTCTCGTCATGGCTTTATACGCATTAGGGGACCAAGTACCCCAAATTGACCCCACCGCATATGTGCACCCGGATGCCATTGTCATTGGTTCGGTCACCATTGGTGCCCAAAGTTCCATCTGGCCAGGGGCTGTACTGCGTGGCGACGATGGGTCCATTGTGATTGGAGCACGCACCAGCATCCAAGACGGCACAGTCGTGCACACCACCCCTTTTGATCACACCACAGTGGGGGATGACTGCGTCATTGGCCATGTCGTGCATCTTGAGGGATGCATCATTCACAATCTGGCCCAAGTCTCATCGGGTGCCATTGTGTTGCATCGCGCCGTTGTCGAAACTGGAGCCATAGTTGCCGCAAATGCGGTCGTACTCAACGGCATGCATGTTCCTGCTGGTGCACTGGCCGTTGGAGCACCCGCTGTGATTAAAGAAGGTAAGGCGCGACAGGCCGATATTGAAATGGCTGTCAAGGCATACATTCACAAGGGCGATCGCTTCCGTGCTCAACTTCGACGCATCGACTAGCTAAGTGACTGACGCATCCTGGACTCTTATTGACATCACCGTAAGAGACGAAGAATCAGAGATTGTTTCTGACTTTCTTTGGTCACACGGCGTCGTCGCCATCGAAGAGATCGATCAGGAAAGAGGAATGTTGTGTTTGCGTTCAAGTGTGGGCGAACAACCACAGGAATTTCTTGCACTATTGCAAGATGCATTTCCTCACGTTGCGTCGGCAATTGTTCAGGTGGATAAATCGGTCAGCGAGACCTGGCGTCAATTCGCACAGCCCACCTGGGTGGATGACGATCTTGTGATTGTGCCTCAATGGTTATCTGTTCCTGAGGCTTCTCGAGTTCTCCTCATCGAACCACTTGACACCTTTGGTTTAGGTAATCACCCCACAACGGTTCTTGCATTGCGACTTTCCATGCGACACATTCACAAGCAATCAGAAGTTTTTGATTTGGGATCAGGATCGGGGATATTGGCAATTGCAACTGCGAAATATCTTCATTGCACGGCACTGGCCTTCGACATAGCCCACGGAGCACAGAAGGCATTGCATCTCAATGCAGAACTCAATGACGTCACGCAAGTGTCATGGAGTGAGGGCTACCCGCAACACACAGTCGATGCTGTTCTTGCCAACATCCTCGCCCCGGTACTCATTGAGCATGCAACACGCATTTTGTCAACGGTGCGCAATGGTGGGGTAGTGATACTGAGTGGAATGCGTCTCGATCAAGTGGACAACGTCGTGAAGCACTTTCCAGACTGCGAACAACTAGAGACGATGGAGTTAGACGGCTGGGTCGCCGTGGCACTGCGAAAAGGCGAGATTTAAGAAATATTGCGCGCGCGCACACCAATAGGTGCAATCAAGCGGAATCCAGCGGCATGGCGTTCTTCTTCTGATTCGCCGCCCCAGAATCCATATTCACGATTGCGACGAGCAAAATCTCGGCAATCAAACATCACCACACAGCTTTGACATACTTGTCGCGCTTGGGCTTCTCTGCGTTCGCGAGCTTGTGGTCTTTCGGCAGCAGGAGGAAAGAAAATTGCAGAGAGACCGCGACATTCAGCACGGTCAGACCAGCTTGTGTCATCCCATTCTCTGAATGTGAATAGATCGCCGATGGCCATGGTTGTCCCCCAACTTCGCCGTGCTCTTGAGACAGATTAGCGGAATTTACTCCTCAGTCAATTCTGAGAATCAGACAAAGTTATCCACAGGGGAGAGGGCAGAAAACTACGAAAATCCCAATGCTTGGCGCACACCAAGGGCGAAAGCGTCGACATCTTCGGCGGTCGTATCCCACGATGTCATCCACCGGACTTGGTGCGCAGTGAGATCCCAGTCCCAGAAGAAACTCCACTCCTGAAGAGCCTTCTTAACTGCTGGCTCGACAATGGGGTAGAGGCTGTTCACAGCCGGTCGCACCAATTGCAATGACTCAATGTCTGCCAAAGCCTCGTACAAACGCAACGCCATGGCATTGGCGTGCGCGGCAGTCTCGATCCAAAAACCATCTTCCAGCGCAGTAACAAACTGTGCACTGATGAATCTTTGTTTGGAAGGCATCTGTGTGAACTGCTTACGAATCAGTTTTCCTCGAGTGCTGTTCTGTGTACGAGGCAACAACACAACTTCGGCACCCAACATTGCATTTTTTGTTCCACCAAAAGACACCACATCAACTCCGGCATCAAATGTCAACGAACGAAAAGTTGCAGCGTTACCACCGAGGGCAGCAACAGCATTTGCAATACGGGCACCATCGAGATGCACACGCATCCCAAAAGAATGAGCAGCATCACAAATGTTCGAAATCTCATCTGCGCTGTACAAAGTGCCTAACTCGGTGGCCTGCGTAATGGACACAACACCGGGCTGTACATGATGGATGTTTCCAATTGCTTGAGCTGCTTGCTCAATATCGGAAACACGAAGTTTGCCGTCTACCGAGGCAACGTCTTGGAGTTTGGCACCAAGGAGTTTTTCTGGGGCGCCAGTTTCATCCACATTGATGTGCGACCACTGCGTACACAGAACAGACTCAGCAGGTTGCAAAACATTTCCCAACGCCACGACATTTGATCCAGTACCACCGAACACACACAGCATCTCCACGTCCACGCCGCACAACTCATTGAAGAGTTCATTGGCTCGATGCGAGAGAGCATCATTGCCATAAGCGGGGACATGTCCTTTATTGGCTCGACTTAACGCGTCGATATAACGAGGATGCGCACCACTGAAGTTGTCGCTAGCAAAAAAACGTGCGGGAGGTGTGGGCAAATTCACCATGTAGACACTATCTGTCTCTATTATTTCGTCATGACGAAATACACCCATGGAGCAGTGGAAGGCGAGAAAACACGTCGGTGTCGATGGTGTCGCCATACCTTGGCCGCCAAGAATGGCCCGGGCCGCAAAGCGGAGTTCTGTAGCCAAAAATGCCGTCAGTGGGATTGGGTGTCACGGCAACGGGCAGCCGACCTGGAGTTATCAGAGAATGAGCTGGTGATGACACGCGACGAACTTGACACCTTGAAGGATCAGATTTTTGTTTTGCATTGTGCGCTCACAGATGCCAAGACAGACCTGCAACATGAACGACACACCAAGGACAGCCTCAGGGAAATACTTAATTGGCTCATTGATGCAGCTGAGCCCGTAGCAGCCGCTTCCCTTACCCCGTCGTTACGCCCATAATGTCCGTTATGTAATTTTTATATTTCCCAATATTGGCGGGCTTTATCCCCTAGAGAAAAGCCATCTAAGGTGCCCACATGACCACGCGCCATCTCAGCTCCGGAGTTTCCCAGTCACAAGTATTTGATGAGCTCGAATCGTTTCGCAGTCACGATGTCAAGTGGCGCGACGGTCGCAGCTTCACACTCGCCTACAGCGCAGGCGCCGAGGCCCTCGCAGTCGCCGAGGAGGCCTATCGACGCTTCTCTGGCGAGAATGCCCTGAACACTGCTGCGTTCCCATCACTGCGTCGCATGCAACAGGAAGTTGTCGACACCGTGACCGCATGGTGCCACGGTGATGATGCCACGGCGGGCTTCATGACCTCAGGAGGCACCGAGAGTTTGGTTCTGGTCGTGCGTTCCGCCGTACAGCGATTTCGTCGCGAGGGACGCCTCACCGCGACACCCAACATGGTTCTGCCCACTTCGGCACACGCGGCTTTGGAAAAAGGTGCTGACTACTTCTCTGTAGAGAGCCGCCGTGTCGAGGTGGGATCTGATTGGCGAGCAAATGTCGATGCAATGTCGCGCGCTATTGATGAGAACACAATTCTCATTGTCGGCTCAGCTCCGCAATATCCGCAAGGTGTGGTCGACCCCATTGAGGCCATTGCATCGCTGGCGCAACAACACAACATCAATTGCCATGTGGATGCCTGCATGGGTGGCGTCACTCTTCCCTATCTCGAAAAACTTGGGGAGCCGATTCCGCTGTGGGATTTTCGCGTTCCAGGCGTGACGTCAATTTCCGTGGACCTCCATAAGTACGGTTACACCTCCAAGGGTGCAGGCGTACTTCTTCACCGCAATAAACAACTGCGTAATGATCAAACATTTGTAACCGACAACTGGCTCGGTGGAATGTATGGCTCGTCAGGAATCTTGGGAACAAAATCTGGAGGCCCCATTGCTTCTGCGTGGGCTGTCATGCGCTTCCTCGGAGAAAATGGTTACCTCGACGCAACAAGAAGTTCGCGAGCATCCACTCAACGACTTGCCGCACATATTGACGCACATCCCGATTTAGTACTGCGCGCACAACCCGATTCCACTCTCCTCTCCTTCGGCACAGTGGATGAAAAACGTCATGACGTATTTGCCCTGGCTGACCTGTTGATTGCCCGAGGCTGGTACATGGATCGCCAGGGTCCCCCCGCCAGTATTCATCTCACCGTGAATGCAGTTCATGCATCTCGGGTAGATGAGTTTCTTGCTGATCTTGACGAATGTGTCGCAGGTCTCAACGGTCAATCAGGAGAAATGGGTTCCTACGCCTCCACGGAGTAGATCAATTCCTTTCGTCTCCTCCACCAGCGACTACGGTGGAGGAAAATATCTGTTTGGGAGAGAGCACTTGTGCCGCCGAAGGAGCAACCGCCCCGGAATCTCTCAGGCAAAAGGACCAAACAGATGCACAACGCTGGAAAGAGAGGGTCACTCCTCCGCCGACGGGGAAAGCCCTCACGGGTGAAGCTCTCAGGCAACAACGACAGCGGGGGTCAACCATATTGGAGACCCCATGAATACGTCGCTGCACTCGTTAACCACTCCTGGCTTCTCCCCTGACCATTTTGCATATCGTCATCTCGGATTGACTGATGCAGATCGTCGACACATGCTGGATGCCATTGGTGCACAGTCTCTTGAAGAGTTATTGGAACAGACCATTCCCCAATCCATCCGATTAACAGAAGCGCTCTCAGTTCCCACTGCAATTGCAGAACATGATGTGTTGGCACTGTTGAAACAAAAATTTTCTTCTGATGTACAGCGCACATCACTTATTGGACAGGGCTATTACAGCACCATCACTCCACCCGTCTTACGTCGCAACATGATTGAGAATCCGGCGTGGTACACGGCATACACCCCTTACCAGCCAGAGATCAGCCAAGGTCGCCTCGAGGCACTCTTGAATTTTCAAACGATGATTTCAGAACTCGTGGCTCTCCCTCTCGCAAACGCATCACTTCTCGATGAGGCAACTGCAGTGGCAGAGGCCGTCACTATGGCTCACAGAACATCCAAAGGCACCTCAGACACCGTGCTCGTCGATCGCAACATTCATCCTCAAACAATGTCAGTTCTCACCACTCGTCTGGAACCCATCGGCTTGACCATCGAGCAAGCAGATATTGCACAGATGCAACCAGCAGATCATTTCGCTGTTGTTGTGTCATGGCCAGGAAGCAACGGTGAGATAGCCGATATCGACACCGTGACACGAGTAGTCAATACAGCGCATGAACACAAGGCGCTTGCAATTGCGGTGTGTGATCTTCTTGCGTGCACCATCATCGTTCCACCAGGCGAATTGAATTTTGACATTGCAGTGGGGTCCTCACAACGCTTTGGTGTGCCCATGGGATTTGGCGGACCACATGCAGCGTTTATGGCAACACGTCTGGAATACGCACGCTCACTTCCTGGACGACTTGTCGGAGTAAGCACAGACACAGAGGGTCGTCCAGCGCTGCGGCTCACTTTGCAAACACGCGAGCAACACATTCGTCGTGAGAAAGCAACATCGAATATCTGCACAGCCCAGGTACTTCTTGCCAACTTGGCAGGAATGTATGGCGTGTGGCATGGCCCCGATGGACTCTCCGCCATTGCACACAGGGTGCACGCATTAACTGTCGCAACAGCTGAAGCTCTCCACAGTGCGGGTCATGAACTGCTACATAAGACTTTCTTCGACACTGTCGCAGTCAAAGTAGAAGATGCATCTGCGATGTCACAGCATTTGCGTGCTCATGGATTCAACGTGCGCGTTCTTGACGACACGTCGATTTCATTTAGTTTCGACGAGACTACGACACTGGAGAAGGCCCAAGAATTTGCTGCGTTGTGGGATGCAGATCTCGCAATCACAATGGTGACTCCGTCATCTCGTGCCCGTCTTGGCGCTCATGGGCGCAGTTCGTCATTCATGGAACAATCTGTCTTCCACAGATACCGCAGTGAACACGAGATGCTTCGTTACCTTCGCTCACTTGCCGACAAAGACTTAGCTCTAGATCGCACCATGATCCCATTGGGTTCTTGCACAATGAAGCTCAACTCCACCACAGAGATGGAGCCTGTGACATGGCCAGAATTCTCTGGATTACATCCATTTGTGCCAGAAGATGAATCGGTGGGCATCCGATCTGTGATTACCGAACTGGAAGACATGTTGGTGGCAATTACTGGCTATGACGCCATCAGCCTCCAACCCAATGCGGGCAGCCAAGGAGAGTTTGCAGGGTTGCTTGCCATTCGCGCATATCACCATTCACGCGGTGACATCCAACGCACTATTTGTCTTATTCCCTCGAGTGCTCATGGCACCAATGCAGCGAGTGCTGTCATGGCGGGCATGGACGTGGTTGTCGTGAACTGTGACGCACAGGGAAATATTGACGTAGAGGATCTGCGCGCCAAGGCACAACAATCAGGTGAACGCCTAGCTGCAACCATGATCACCTATCCATCTACACATGGAGTTTTCGAAGAAGCCATCGGCGAAATCTGCGCGATCATCCACGACAACGGTGGACAGGTGTATGTGGATGGCGCCAATATGAATGCACTCGTGGGTACCGCACAACCCGGTCGCTTCGGAGCAGACGTAAGCCACTTGAATCTCCACAAGACGTTCTGTATCCCACACGGTGGTGGTGGACCAGGTGTAGGGCCCGTGGTGGCACGAGCACATCTCGCACCTTTCTTGCCTGGCGACCCGCGTGACACCGATAGTCAACAACCAGCAATCTCAGCGGCACCATTTGGTTCAGCAAGCATTCTTGCCATTCCTTGGGTGTACATCATGATGATGGGGCCACAGGGATTGCTGCAAGCAACAGCTGATGCCATTTTGTCCGCCAATTACATCGCGACCCGCATTCATAATTCTTTTCCGATTCTGTATCGAGGAAACCATGAGCGTGTAGCCCACGAATGCATCTTGGATGTAGGTACAGTTCTCACCAATACAGGTCTCACCATCGATGACGTAGCGAAACGTTTGATGGACTACGGATTTCACGCGCCCACCATGAGTTTCCCTGTGGCGAACACCTTGATGGTGGAACCAACTGAGAGCGAATCACTTGCAGAACTTGATCGCTTTTGTGACTCAATGATTTCCATACGTCATGAGATTGATTCCATGATTGCTACTGGAACAGCCGCAGAGGACTCAGTATTGCGTCATAGCCCTCACACCATCGAAGACATCGCGCAGGATTGGAATCGGGCCTACACCCGCCAGGAAGCTCTTTTCCCTCTGCCGTGGCTGCGCCAGCGCCACTATCACCCGCCAGTTTCACGTATTGATGCTGCCTTTGGAGACCGGAACATTGTGTGTACATGTGCCCCTATCGAGGCCTACTCACGCACTCTTGAGACAGATACTGTGTCTGTGTGAACGAAAACGACGCCACCACACACGACACTTCAGAGACGACCCAAGTTCACAATCCACTAGAACAACTACTTCAACTGTTGGCATTAGTTGACCCCCTCGAAGTGGCTACAAGAGCCGTTGATATCTCTCGTCGTACAACCGAGTCGTTGATTTCCATTGTGGAGAACCTTGCGGTCACAGTGGACAATCTCAATCGCACCACAACAAGGATCAATACTCTCCTGGACGACATTGAAGAGCCCATGAGGCGCGTGATGCCACAAGTCGGAAATGCAATGAATGCAATGGCCACTATGGGAGAAGCAGCAACTCAGTTGACCGAGTTATCAAAACGACTCGGACCACTGACGACATTGGCAGAAAATGCAGGTGGACTGTTCGGATTCAAGCCATCGCGGCCATCGCCACCCGCCGAACCCACGAAGCCCTAGTCAGATTCAACAACTACTTTTTTGGCACAAATGGAACGTGGCAGATAGTGCCTTCAACAGTTGTGCCGCGAATGTCGATTGAGACCACATTGCCCACAGTCCACTCACCAGACATCAACACAAATGCAGTGCAGTGACCCAGCGAAGGTGAGAAGTTTCCACTGGTGACATAACCAATGTGTGCACCATTGGGCGCCAGCACCGCACTTCCCTCCCGTGCAGGACGCCTTCCTTCAATCGTCACGCCATACAGACGGCGTCCGAGACCATTCTGTTTTTCTGCCCACAGTGCATCGCGTCCTCTGAAAGTGGGTTTTCCCCACGCGACGACCCATTCAAGACCTGCCTGCAAAGAGGTAATGCCTTTACCTAGTTCATGACCATGAAGTGGAAGACCTGCTTCCAAACGCAAGGTGTCACGGGCACCAAGACCTGCAGGCACTACACCAGCATGTAGCAGTGCATCCCAAAGACGCGTTGCCGCCTCACGAGGGACTGAGATCTCAATACCGTCTTCACCGGTGTAACCGGTTCCCGCCACTACACACACGGTGTCGCCGAAAAGCAATTCCGCAACATCAAACCTCTTGACGCCAGCTGCTTCAGGCCAGAATGTGCTGACGCACTTTCTTGCCTCTGGCCCCTGCACTGCAATGACGGCGCGTTCTGCAGTCACGTCAACTCCACCTATCGCAGCCACTACCCCATCAGTATTTGAAGCATTAGGCATGACATCAAAACGGCTTTCATGCACCCACCACACGATGATGTCATCGACAACGGAGGCATCATCGTTATCCAATAAATGTGTGTACTGAGCGCGACCTGGCCGAATCTTGCCAAGATCGTTGGTCAGCACTGATTGCAGGCGATCAAAAGCGTCTGCGCCTTCGACGCGCACAGTCCCCAAGTGAGAGACATCAAACATTGCTGCACTTTGACGACATGCATTGTGCTCAGCCAGGGTGCCCTGTGCGTATGACAGTGGCATCTCCCAGCCACCAAACTCAGTGATCTTGGCACCAAGCGCCCGATGAGAAGCATCGAGTGGCGAAAACTTCATAATCAAACTGCAACAGAAGTTGCGGTTCCGCCTTCGATGTTGTCTTGGGGTGTGAACGAGATGATGCGACGATCTACCTCATCACGCACGCCCGACATTGGCAAGATGTTGAGGACACCTTGTCCATGACGCAATACGTCAATCAGTTCGTCGCCATTGCACAACACAACACTGGAACCATCAATCACAAGATGCGCCGCCGAAATATCAGTATCAACATGTTCACGCATATAGGAGAACACGTCACGAATTGATTCAAGCTTGATACCTGCATCCAGAAGTTTCTTGATGACCTTTAGCTCCAACAAGTCGCGATATGTGTAACAGCGGCGACTACCGCTACCGGCGGCATCGGTACCCGAAGGTCGAACCAAGTCAGTTCGTGCCCAATAATCCAAGCGACGATAGGTGATACCCACAATCTCTGCGGCTTGACTTGCACTAAACGTATTCATTGAAGACCTCATCTGGTTCACCACACGCACACAACCGTGTAACTACGTGGATGTAAGACGCTACGGGGTCATCTCCCCAACGTCAATAGGTCATTCACCAAAATCTTCAGGCGAGATGTTTTCAATGAAATCACGGAATTCATCGATGATTTCTGCCTCATTGTTGACCGGTTCATCCTCTTGGACCTCCCCGACCATCTCCAAGAGGTCATCTGAGGCATAAATCGGGCAAGTGGCCCTCAAGGCGATGGCCAAGGCATCAGAGGGGCGCGAGGAGATCACAACTTCCCCATCAATGGTGCGCAGAATGATGTCGGCGAAGTACGTCCCATCTGTGACGTGGGTGAGAACGACACGGACTATCTCCATCCCAAGCCGTTCAATTGTGTGCACATACAAATCATGTGTCAGAGGTCGTGGTGTGGTTTCACCATCAAGTGCAGACTTTATGGATGCAGCCTCTGGCCCACCGATAAATATCTCAAACTGACGACGAGGAAGATCATCTTCTCGCAATGTCACCACTGGAGTTCCCGACAGACGATCAAGTCGCACAGAACGCACAGAGATGATCTTCATTGCTACTTAGGTTCAGTCAAGCGAGCGACGTCGCGCATAATAAGCGAGAGCCGCAATTGCGCACCAAGATCAATGAGTTCCACCAACATGTTGAGCGCCTCTTCACGTGCAGCTGGATTACGTTGGCGAAGCAACGGGAGAATCCTTTGCTCAAACAAACTCACCTCACGGTCGGCAGAAGTCTTCCATGAACGTAGATGACGTATATCAATACCCATCTCATGGAAACGCGCAGCTACTTCGGCAACTGAAATGGAGTGAGAATCAAAGAATGTGGTATCTCCCACTTCATGTCCAGCAACAAGACCTGCCGCCTCGAGATCTTTCAAGAAAGCCGGATCAATATGAGACTGAGTAAGAAGTTGATCGCGTGGAATCGATTCCGTGTTATCCATATGCGTTAGAGCAGCGATGCGCTGCTCACGCATGATCGACTGCGGCACAATCGGATCTTGCTCCATTGGAACATGTGTAGCTACAGATGGCGCGACACCAGTTGACTGTGTCTTGCGAAGCGCAGCTTGGGCGGCTGGATGAGTGGATGTGGTGATGTCCTCGGGTGGAATCGCAAAGTCTCGACTGATATCAGTGCTTTCATCTTCGAGACGATTTTTAATCACACGCAGTGGCAGATAATTTGTGCGCTGTTCTCTCAGAATAAAGCGAAGTCTCTCCACTTCTGAGTCCGTGAACTTTCTGTATCCAGACGGAGTGCGTTCTGGCTCAATCAGTCCTTGCGTTTCCAGGAATCGAATTTTGGAAATAGTGACGTCGGGAAACTCTTCCAAGAGTTGCGCCAGAACTTCACCGATAGATAGGTACGTGACATCACTCATGAGATGTCCTCTGCGCTCTCCAAGAACACCAAACGAAACTTACCAATTTGTAGTTCGTCACCTTGGCGTAATTCGCACACATCCACACGACGTTGATTCACGTATGTTCCATTGAGCGAGCCAGAATCACGCACGACGTATTTTCCATCGTGTCGAATAATCTCGCTGTGCTGACGTGAGACAGTGATGTCATCGAATGCAATGTCAGAAGATTCTGCACGCCCTACGGAAGTGGCAGGCTTTGAGAGCACAAAGTACGAACCCTCTTCTTCGCCGCCACGAATCACCAAGATCGCCGTTCCTGCATCAATATCGTCAAGATCCACTACGACATCATCTCGCGCCCCCGCCGCATCTTGTAGGGGGTCCACTTTTGTCAATGTGATGGTG
>WLGS01000057.1 GCA_009703125.1 Actinomycetota bacterium | reverse complement strand
TCCTTCTTCTAGTTCTTGGCCTCGCCGGTGGACTTGGAGTGCTTGTTGTCTCGCGGCGACAAAAATCTAAGACGTCCACAACGGCTCCTGCGCCTAGTACTCAGAGAGATGTACCCGTTGCACCAGAGCCACACGTTGTTGCCGAAGTTGTTGCCGAAGTTGTCACCGATGTCATCGATGAAATTGATACTGACACAGAACCCTCATCTGAAGTTCTTCCTGAAGTCGTTGTTGATGTAGGAAGTGCATCTGAACGCACGCGGTCACTTTTTTCAAAAGCATTTGCCACTCTTCGCGGCAAAGAAAAGATTGATGCAACATCATGGGATGAACTCGAAGAGACTCTGTTGCGCGCCGACATTGGGATTGGTGTCACTAATGCATTGCTTGAACCATTGCGCCGGCAAGTAAAAGAAGGCACTCTCAAGACACCTGACGATTTGATTGGGGCATTACGCGATCAAATGACCGCTCAACTATCGCCCAATGATCGATCACTTGCCACCGATTCGCCCAAAGGACCCAATGTGTGGTTGTTCGTGGGTGTCAATGGCGTAGGCAAGACAACAACCATTGGCAAAATCGCAACAGCCCAAGGTCAAGCTGGCAAGTCAGTGTTGCTTGCTGCGGGCGATACATTCCGCGCCGCTGCAGCAGAGCAATTAGAGATTTGGGCTCAGAGATCTGGAGCGAACTTTGTACGTGGCGCAGAAGGTGGCGATCCCGCATCAGTGATCTTTGATGGTATTCAAAGTGCTTCCGCAAAAGGTATTGAATTAGTACTTGGCGATACAGCAGGTCGTTTGCAGAACAAATCAAACTTGATGGAAGAGTTGAAGAAAGTGCGACGTGTGGCTGACAAGGCCGAAGGCACAGTGAATGAAGTGTTATTGGTCATTGATGCAACTACAGGCCAAAACGGCTTATCTCAGGCCAGAGAGTTCACCGCGGCCACACAAGTAACTGGTGTTGTGCTTACAAAGCTTGACGGTTCTGCAAAAGGCGGAATCGTGTTTGCAATCGAGACTGAATTAGGTATTCCTGTCAAGTTGGTGGGGTTGGGTGAAGGCGCCCACGATTTGGTGCCTTTTAATCCTGCTGAATTCGTCTCGGCGTTATTCGAATAGTTCTACACTTTCGTTCATCATGAAGAAACTGTGTGCGCTTGGTATGGCCGTTGTGTCGATGTTGACTGTGGCCGCATGTGGCGAATCGGGTCCTGTGGTGTTGGCTCTTGCATCGAGCCAAAGTGACTCTGGAACAAATCGTGCAGCCGGAGAAGGCGAAGCAGATGCTCCACAATTCGTAGGAATGACAGTCGACTATCAAGTAGTTGGGAATCTTGACGCCATGCCGACAGAGGCACAAGCGTGGTCGGTGAGCAACTATGGCGAGGCAATGCGCGAGACTCAACGACTTGCAGATGCCCTTGGAGTGAATGCACGGGCGAAGCGATCCGAAGATGACAAGTACGCGTTCGTTGCAGAAGATCCCGACACGAAAGCCAGCGTGTGGTTGTGGAACCATCTCGCCATTGGTGGCTGGTGGTCGTACACGCAAGCCAATGCTTCTGCTGGTTCATCAAGCCCAAGTTGCCCACCTGATGATCGTTCATGTGTTGTGGAACCTGCGCCGGCACTGCCCACCAATCTCATCTCTGTTGATGAAGCAGTGCGTCGCTCTCAGGAGTATCTGACGAAAGCCAAACTTACGACTGCAGATTATGTGTTGAGTGGAACGCGCACAGATTGGTCCACCGAGGTCGCTGGAGTTGTGCAAGTTGAAGATGTGCTGACGAATGTGGCCGTGAATTTCTCATACGGCCAAGATGGCAACTTGATGTATGCATCAGGGCCCATGATGACAGTCTCTCGGGCAGACATGTATCCCTTGGTGACGGTAGAAAAGGCACTTGAACGTTTATCCATGCCGCAATATGGGTTTTATGGTGGTGCAGCACGTATTGCATCTGACATCGCAGTGTCGGATTCACCGACAACTGATAATCAAGCAATTGTTCCGCTCACGATTCCCATTACAGGTGTGCGTCTGACTTTGATGGAGTCCAATCTCAGCAATGGAACCCACATGTTGCTTCCCGCATTCACCTTCAGCAATGGAGATGGTGATGTGGGAACTGTGATGGCAGTGTCGGACGAATTCGTCGTGTTTCCGAATATTGATTCTCCACCCACTGAACCAGGCGCGATTGAACCAGGTGTTCCTGAACCTGCACCTGGAGAAATTGTTCAAGAACTCACTCAAGAAAGCGCAGATTCATTAATTGGCCTCACCGAAGATGAGGCGCAAAAAACAGCAACTGAGCGGGGATGGGTGTTAAGGGTTTCTGACCGTGACGGCGAATTCTTCATGTTGACGAAGGATTACCGCGAGGATCGAGTGAATATCAGCGTGAATAAGGGCATCGTCACTGCTGTCACCGTGGGATAGTTCTCATCGCCTAATGCAACGCTTGCAGTAGTCGGCAACTTTTAGTACCTTCGGAGCCATGAAGGCATCCTCTTTTTCACGTTTGGCCATTTCGGGAATTCTCGCCGCTTCCACTGTCGCGGTCATGGGTTCATCCTCTTCGGTCGGCGCTGCGTGTTTGACCGCCCAAGGTGGGACCCCATTTGTGGTGAATGGGAATCCCGTCCCAGACCTAGTTTGCGTAGCTTTTGGTGGTTACCTCGTGCCGAGCGGTTCAGGTGCAACAGTTCCCGGTTCTCTAACGATTCCAGGCACCAGCATCACTATTCCTGTACCCGCAAATCTTGTCGCAACATTGCCATCAAAAATCACTTCATCAATCAACGCAGACACATTGAAGACTCTTGCTCCTTCCGCATTCGCAGGTATCGATAAAACAGAAGTCAAGAAACTTCTTCCTGATGCACTCAAGTCGCTTGACCCATCACAGTTGTCTCAAATGACACCTTCGGCATTGGCGGCAATGTCGCCAAACCAGATTAAGGCTCTGGCTCCTGCGTCATTGACAGCGATGACAAGCGATCAGATGAAGAGGCTCTCAGCATCTGTCATGAGTTCGTTCTCTGCGAGCCAGATTGATCAGCTTGCTTCTACTGCATTTGCGGGAATGTCATCTGGTCAACTTGCAAAGTTAAAGCCATCCGCCATCGGTGTGATGTCGCCAGAGCAGTTTGATGCGTTGTCGGGCAAGGCTTTGAAAGCGCTTTCTGCCGGTCAGTTCTCAAAAATTCTTCCTGATGCTCTTGCAGCTATTGACCCGAGCAAGATCACTTCTCTTTCTACGACAGTGTTGGCCAAGTTGAAGGACACGCAAGTCGCCGGAATGACTCCGGACCAGATTGCTGCATTGTCAACAAAGCAATTGAGGTCTCTGCCGTCGTCGATTGGCGATGCTCTGACTGTGGACCAACTTGACGGACTCACAGGTGGAGAAGCAAGGGTGCTTGCGCCGAAACTAAAGAAGGCAATTCTTGACAACCTCACTCCTGAGCAAGAAGCGCTTCTTCCTGCAGAGGTGCTTTCTGCACTGAAAAAGTGATGTAGGCGGGAAACCGCACATTGCATGAAGTTCTTGGCAGATATTTGGCAAGAACTCTCAGTCGGTAGCCTAAATCTCAATGTTTGATTCACTCAGCGACCGCTTACAAGGGATAGTTAAACGCCTCAAAGGTAAGGGCCGTCTTACAGAAGAAGACGTCGATGAGGTAATGGGCGAGATTCGCACCGCCTTATTGGAAGCCGACGTCAATATTGGTGTCGTGCGCGACGTCATTGCGCGTATTCGCGAGCAGGCCATTGGCGCTGCGGTGTCTGAAGCACTTGATGCAAGTCAACAAATCATCAAGATTGTTAATGCCGAACTGGTGGCAATGCTTGGTGGTGAAACCCTAAAGATCTCGTATGCAAGTGCGCCGCCCACTGTGGTGTTGATGGCAGGCTTGCAAGGTTCGGGAAAGACAACCAGTGCGGCCAAACTTGCACGTTGGTTCAAATCTCAAGGTCGCCAACCATTGTTGGTGGGTGCAGACCTTCAACGCCCAGCCGCCGTAGAGCAGTTGCGCACCCTTGCAGGTCAAGTTGGCGTATCGGTGTTCTCGGAACCGGGCGATCCAGTTGCCACAGCACGTCGTGGTCTAGAGGAAGCAAAACGTCTCGGCAAAGACGTGGTCATTGTGGACACAGCGGGACGACTGGCCATTGATACAGAGATGATGCAACAGGTTGCAGATATCTCGGGTCAAGTGAAGCCGAATTACACGTTCCTTGTGGTGGATGCAATGACAGGTCAAGACGCTGTCGGAGTTGCACAAGCATTTCACGAGCGATTGTCCATTGATGGTGTGATCTTGAGCAAACTCGATGGTGATGCACGCGGTGGTGCTGCGCTGTCGGTGAAGACGGTGATTGGTCGCCCTATTGCATTTGCTGCAACAGGTGAGCGCATCGATGCCTTTGAACAGTTTCACCCCGATCGCATGGCGGGACGCATCTTGGGAATGGGCGACGTACTGACGCTCATTGAGCAAGCCGAAAAGGTTTTTGAACAAGATCAAGCCGAAGCCGCGGCACAACGCATGCTCGAGGGGCAATTCACCCTCGATGATTTTCTTGATCAACTGCAGCAGCTGAAAAAAATGGGACCCTTGTCGGGGATCATGGGCATGTTGCCTGGTGTGCCAAAAGAGATGAAGAATGCCGAACTAGGTGATGACCAAGTCAAGATCACCGAGGCCATCATTCGCTCTATGACTCCCGAGGAACGTAGAAGTCCAGAAATCATCAACGGCAGTCGCCGTGCTCGAATCGCCAAGGGCAGTGGCACTGAGGTCTCCGACGTCAATCGGCTCATCAAACAGTTCACCGAGATGCAAAAAATGATGAAACGCATGGGTGGAATGGCCGCAATGGCAGGCAAGCCAGGCAAAAAAGGCAAGGGCAAAGTCAACAAACGCCAGGCAATGCGGGAAATCAGCGACATGTTGGGTGGCCAAGGCGGGCTACCGGGGTTCCCAGGTGCCGATGGCAGTCCTGGGATTCCTCCATTCTTCAAGTAATCCCGTTGGGGGATTGGCCTTCTGACCGATAGCCTTACCTAGTCCCTAAAAGGGTCCTTCCAGGAGAATTCGCAACATGGCAGTCAAATTGCGCCTGACACGAGTCGGCAAGACAAAGCAACCGCAGTACCGCGTCATCGCGGCTGATTCACGTCGCGCACGCGACGGTCGTTTCATTGAGATTCTTGGTCAGTACAACCCACGTACCGAGCCATCAACCATTGCAATCGACAACGACAAGGCAGTGAAGTGGCTGATGCAAGGTGCACAGCCCACCGAGCGTGTCCGCAAACTTCTTGAAATCAGTGGTGCATGGGAACAGTTCACCACTGCAAAGTCCAAGTAATCCCGTGTCAGATCTCGACGCAAACTCTCTAGAGGCACCCATCGCTACAGCAGTGCTCACGCATATCGTGCGCAGCATTGTTGATGATGCCGATGCGGTAGCGGTCACTTCTGGTCCCGGCAAGGGCGACAAAATTCTTCTTGAAGTGCGTGTGGGTCCCGGCGATCTTGGTCGTGTGATCGGTCGCCGTGGTCGTACTGCACAGAGCATTCGCACCGTAGTGCGTGCTGCTGCCACAAACGATGACGTCGACGTTGATGTCGATTTCGTTGACGCCTAAACACCATTGAGCCACTCATCTTCGGAAACCTCATTTCTTGAGGTGGGTCGCATAGGCAAACCTCATGGAGTACGTGGTGACCTTTTCGTGTCTTTTACCTCCGATGTGGAACAACGCCATCGTGTAGGTGCGCAGTTGTGGTTAGATCCGAACGGGAAAGGCGAACCACTGGTCATTGTCACCTCTCGTTCTCAAAAAGATCGCTTCGTCGTTCATTTCGAAGGCATTGATGATCGCAATGATGCAGAACGACTGACAAATAAGTTTTTGTTTGCAGAGCCCATCGAAGATGAAGACGCACTTTGGGTGCATGAAATGATTGGCTCGCGCGTGATTGATGCACAGGGGCATTCGTGGGGTGTTTGCACAGGCATCTTGCAGAACCCTGCTCACGACATCTTGGAAATCGAAGGCGGCATTTTGGTGCCGATGCCATTCGTGCACTCTTGTGATGGTGACACCACAGTGATTCATCCTCCCGACGGGCTTCGCGAAGCGTTGTTAGGCGAATAGATAGTCTGAGCCCTATGCGCATTGATGTCTTCACGCTTTTTCCCGCGATGATCAATGAGTTCTGTGCGCACAGCCTCTTGGGTCGAGCAACAACTAGTGGAGCCGTGCACGTGGGGGCCCATGACATTCGTGAGTACTCCACCGATGTGCATCGCACGGTCGATGATGCTCCTTTTGGTGGTGGTGCGGGAATGTTGATGCGCCCTGAGCCAATTTTTGCTGCGGTGGAAGCGGTGCAACCACCTCGGCCTCTTTTCTTACTGGGTCCTGGCGGTCAGAAATTTGATCAAGCCATGGCCGAATCAATGGCCCAGCTCGATGGATTCAGTCTGTTGTGTGGCCGTTATGAGGGTGTGGACCACAGGGTGCGAGAACATCTTGTGGACCATGAAATCTCGGTGGGCGATGTGGTGTTGGCCGGAGGTGAGGTGGCGGCATGTCTCATCATTGAGGCAGTCACGCGCCTTGTGCCCGGGGTGATGGGCAACGCCATTTCCCCCGTCACGGAGAGTTTTGGGGTCGCCGGACTACTCGAAGAGCCCCAGTACACCCGCCCCCATGATTTCCGCGGATGGCATGTTCCTGAGGTCCTGCGCGGGGGAGACCATGCAAAAATCGAGAAATGGCGCCTCGCTCAGGCCCTTTGGCGCACGATGGAACAGCGTCCCGACCTCATTGAGGCACGTGGGGGGCTCACAGATGCGGAAAAAGCCTTGTTGGAAGGGGTGGACTTCGCCTCGTATCCTGTTTCTTTCACCTCTGAACTGCCCGACTAAGGTCAGTTCTCCCCACATCATCAGCCGAAAGCGCTCATCATGAAGACCACAGACATTGTTGACAACCAAAACAAGCGCGATGACATCCCTGCATTGTTGCCAGGTGATGAAGTCAAGGTGCATGTGCGCGTTGTTGAATCAGGCAAAGAGCGCATCCAGATCTTCCAAGGAAACATCATTGGAATTCAGGGTTCAGGTATCGCAGAGACCTACACCGTGCGCAAGCTCAGCTATGGCGTGGGTGTAGAGCGCACATTCCCTAAGCACAGTCCATCTGTTGCAAAGATCGAGGTTCTCAAGCATGGTGATGTTCGTCGCGCCAAGTTGTATTACCTCCGCGATCGCGTGGGCAAGTCCGCAAAGATTCGCGAAAAGCGCGATTCCTAAGGTTTTGTTCCATTGAGCACTGGAGTCTCCAGTGAACACTGATGACCTCGAAGACTTCGAGGCTGAGCGAGAGTACAAACTTGCTCAGGAGTATCAAGATGTAGTGGGCATGTTCCGCTATGCAGTGGAAACCGAACGCCGTTTTTATTTGGCGAACACCGTCACCGTCACCGTAAAGGGTGACAGTGCTCGACCACTTTTAGAAGTGGAGATGACAGACGCGTGGGTATGGGACATGTACCGCAAGACCCGATTCATTCCGACGGTGAGAGTTCTCAGTTTCAAAGACGTCAACGTCGAGGAACTTCCCTCAGAGGACATCATCACGCCAGAAGCTCTGTAGCCAACGTGCGGCTCGGCCGCGCGCGTTGGGCTGAAGAACGTGCAGCCCGGTGGTATGTGCAACAAGGTTTTGTTGTTCTTGCAAAAAATTGGACGATGCGTGGCGGTGAATTAGACGTAGTCGTGCGCCGTGATTCTTTGGTTGTGATTTGTGAAGTCAAGGCTCGGGCCAATAACGATTTCGGTAGCGCCTTAGAAGCAATGACTGAGGCGAAAATTCGTCGCGTACGTAGAGCAGGTTTTCAATTTATGCGCACGTTAGAAGAGCCCGGGCTCACTGTACGTTTCGATGTCGCCACGGTAACGGGCGTACAACTTGAGATGTTTCACGATGCATTTTGATACAAGCACATAAATGGAGTGTTGGTTAACTGCGCTGCGTGGTGCGCCGTTGCCAGCATGGGTGATGCCAATGTCGACGAAGGTCGGGTGCATCATGGGGAACCGCCACCAAATGGCCTGCCCCGGATGGAATTTCTTGGTTGCATCCTGGACAGATGTATGCCTTGAGTGCCTCATAGGGCTGTATTCGTCGCGTTTCAATGGCGCCGTAAAGTTCGCCATCCCACAAATCTTTGGACATAGGAATTAACCGAAGAAAGCCCAGCCCACAAGAGCAAAAGCAACTACAACAGCCGAGATTACAAACCAGATGTCACTGTTTCGTGCAATGCGCTTTCGCGTCGGGTTAAATCCCATGGCTGCAGTATTGCGTGATACTGCCGATGGAGACAACGTGGCAATGACTAGCGTGGAGCAGGTGCACCGTAGGTTCTTTGTTTTTCTTCTTGGAATTGTGTGGGCAATAGGTCTGTGGACCTCGTCAGTGGCGGCTGGTACAGATGGTGGCGTTCTGCGCACACCCTCATCGACCACTGTGGCTCCGTTACCCACCACTACTTCCACCACAACCACGACACTTCCCTCGGCTGTGACCACCGTGCCTCAGGGGTGTGCATTGCCTCCTCAAGCGCTTGCAGTCTTTGTAGGGCAAATCGCATCTACCGATCCTGTGAGCGCCGTTTTTTCTGTTGTACAGATTCGTGCAGGATCACTTGAGGGATATCAAGAAGGCACAACAGTGGAAGTGCGCTATGGCTCTGATGCTAAGTACCTCACAGTGGGTGAGACGTATTTGGTAGGGGTTGCACCTGATCCGGTGTCGTCTCGATTGTCATCGAGCATTCGTGATTCTGCAGAACTTTTCGGTGGCGCAGAAATTGCAGGATCAAATACGCAATGTCCCGAGTTTGAACAAGCCGCACGCACATTGACTCTTGAAGGTCGAGAGATACAAGCGGGGCTCTTCAGTCAGTTCTTTGATCAGCCATGGCGACTCGCACTCGCCATTGTGTTACCACCACTGTTGGTAGTACTTGCACTCTTTGGTCTTGTGTGGTTCCGTCGTGGAGTTGCGACGTAAAGATTTTTAGCCAGTGAAAGATTCAGTGGCAATCTGTCGCAATTGAGTAACCGCATGAGAGAGCCCTTTGGGGTCTCGATAGAGCGCACTTCCGGCAATCAACACATTTGCTCCAGCTGCTGCAGCACCTGCAATGGTCTGTGGGGAGATGCCGCCATCCACTTCCAGATGTACAGAGTCCGCAAGTCCTCGTTCATTGATCATGGAACGTACTTGGCGAATCTTTGGTTCCATGGTGGAGATGTAGCTCTGACCACCAAAGCCTGGATTCACGGTCATCACCAAAATCATGTCCACAAGATCAAGAACATGTTCAACCGTGGATGCTGGTGTGTGTGGGTTCAATGCAACCGCGGCCGTTGCGCCTAGTGCGCGAATGTTCTCGAGCGTGCGATGGAGATGAGTACATGCTTCGGCGTGCACAATCAGTCGTTGACATCCTGCTTCCACGTAGCGCGCGGCCATCACATCGGGTGTGAGCACCATGAGGTGCGCTTCAAAAGGCTTCTTGGTGAAGGGGCGCACCGATGCAATCACGTCGGGTCCAAATGTGAGGTTCGGAACAAATTGGCCATCCATCACATCGAACTGAATGATGTCCACACCTGCTTCGTCGAGTTCGCGAATTTCCTCGCCAAACTTTGAAAAATTTGCAGGCAATACAGAAGGGGCAATTTGGATAGGCAAGGTCACATCGCCACCTTAGTCAAGGATGTATGCAGAAGTCCCGAGCGGTCGCATGGTTGTGCCCTACGCTGAGAAAGTGACAACTACCCATTCCGTCCTTATCGAAAAATTAGTTGCCGGTGGTGATGGACTGTGTCGACTCGATGACGGCCGAGTGGTCTTTGTCTCCAATGTTGTACCCGGTGAGCGTGTGGAAATTGAGATCGCGGAAACCAAGCGTGATTTTGGGCGGGGAACAGTGGTGGCTGTTCTTGAGCCTGCAGCCCAACGCCAAGTACCGCCGTGTCCTCACGTGGCCCAAGGTTGTGGTGGGTGTGATTGGCAACACTTGGAGAGGCGTTATCAGGGGCAAGCCAAGTTGGCCATAGTGCAAGAGGCTTATGCGCGAACTGCACGTCTTGATGTGACGCCGCAACTTCGCCGACTCACTGATACGGCACGACGCACCACAGTGCGCATGGTTTCCACTGCAGATGGCGCACTTGGTTTTCGTGCAGCTGATTCTCACGAGATCGTCCCAGTGAATTCGTGCATGGTGGCTCATCCTTTGATTAACGATTTCATTTCTCGACCGGTGTTGAGCGGTGAGGGCGAAGTAACTATTCGTGTCGGTGCACGCACTGGAGATATCGGTGTGTGGTGTCATGAGGGCACCCTTGCCAATGGCTTACCTGCGGGACTCAAAACAGGTGAAAGAGCAAAGATCACCGAACGTGTGGGTGAACATTCCTACGTGGTATCGATGGGATCCTTTTTTCAATCCTCACCAGAGGCGGCCGAACTCATTATCGATTCGGTATCGCGACGTCTTGACACGTTGGGAATAAATGGTGGATTGATGCTTGATGCCTACGGCGGTGTGGGTTTGTTCAGTCTTGCGTTAGAAGAACGTTTTGATGCGGTGCATTTGGTGGAGTCTTCGCCTTCTGCATGCCGCGACGCAGTACGCAACTTGGCTGAATGTGCAGCGGTAATTGAGCAAGCCGATGTGGATACATGGGAAGCAATAGAAGCAGATGTAGTGATTGCGGATCCTTCACGCACTGGGTTGGGTAAGCATGGTTCGCAAGCCATTATCGAAACAGGAGCACCAACGGTGATTTTGGTGAGTTGCGATCCTGTAGCTGGTGCACGAGATGCACGGCTACTCACCGATGCGGGTTATCGCATTGGCGAGGTGGAAGTGCTCGACATCTTTCCTGAAACGCACCATGTCGAAGTGGTCGCAGCCTTTACTCGCTAAGGCTTACCTGTAGGTAAATAAGTACTTTCATTCTGCAACTATCCATTCGCCCGTTGTTACGGTGATGTAGTCATCGCAGTGACCAACTTCGGGGGGGGGCTTCATTGAGGGTGTTGATTTGGATTAGCAAAGGATTTCTTGAAGACCTTGCTCGTATCGCGACCAAAGGCGAGAAGAATTATGAACTTGCGGGTCTGGTCACAGATACCGATGAGGCACGCGAGCAATTGACGTCAGGAAACGTTGACATAGTTCTTTTGGGTAAAGGGCGACTTGAGGAATGGTCACAGATGTGGCGCGAGGGCGCCTTTGATAACGTTCCTCAGTTTTGCGCGATCTTGGTCACAACAATCCCCGTGTCGACTTCCATTCTTATGGAAGCAAGCCAAGTGGGGATCTATGACGTTGTGGATTTGACCATGGATCGCGATGCCATTGGGCAACGCATGGTGGATCTGTATGCGCAGTTGCGGCGTGATGTTCCGATGCAAAACGGCATTCTTGATTCACGCGGAGGAGATCATCAGTTGTTGCGGGACATCTCTGATGAGACGGATCGAAAAATACTGCTCTTGATTTCTCAGGGAAAGTTCGACAAGGAAATTGCTGAGGAACTTTTTCTCTCACTTCAGACCATTCGCAATCGCGTGAGCCGCATGTTGACCGAATCGGGCGCAAGAAATAGAACACATCTTGCAATCATCTTTACCCGAGAGAAGTTGTCGGGCACCTCTGGCAT
>WLGS01000056.1 GCA_009703125.1 Actinomycetota bacterium | reverse complement strand
GACGAAAATTTTCTACGAGCACATCGGCGTCGTCAATCAGTGTGAAAAACACTTCACGGTCTTTAGGGTCTTTTAAATCAAGTGCAATGGTGCGCTTGTTGCGATTCACTAGTCGCCACCACAAACCTGTTCCATCGGCGGGGTCACGCCAACCCATGTTGCGCAAACTGTCACCGCCGCCTGGTCGTTCTATCTTGATGACATCTGCACCAAAGTCTGCGAGATAACGCGCACAGTTGGGCCCGGCCAACACCGTGGAGATATCGATGACGCGAAGTCCGTCTAGTGCTGGTGCTGTCATCGCTGCGGGAACACCAGACAACGCTCTTCTAGAGAGCCCATGGCGTATGTTTCGTAATCGATACCGAAATCTGAATAGAGATGACGGCAACGCTCGCTCCACGAAAGTGCCTCGGGAGTAGAGATGCGATGCACCACTTGCATGACGCCACCTTCATAGACGCGGTATTCGGCCCATGTGCCGGGAAAATCTTTTACGCATCCAATTTCCACACTCGGAACACCCGACAAAGCCATAGAACGAATGCGATGACGATGTGTGTGGCCTGCGGTGTAGGCAATGACATTGTGATGGCGCACTACAAGGCGATCAAGTTCTTCACTGGAATCTGGATGCAATCCGAAATAGGTATCGCTACGGGCGCCTTCAATCCATTGCTGGTGGTGGCCCATCACAATAACAGGAGTTGTTGCCGCACTGAGTTGAGCATCGAGCCAGTCAAATTGTTCTGGGTCGATGCGCCCGGTTGTCTCAGTAGGAATTGTGGTATCCAACAACGCCACTGCAAGACCAGGAACAGTGATCCATGTGTCGCCCGTGAATTCATTTTGACCGCGATACGCATCATGATTGCCGCGTGCAACAACAAGTGAGTCACCAAATGCGGAACCGTAGTGGTGACGAAATGCTGCGAACTCTTCATCTGTGCCATCTTGAGTGAGATCACCTTTGACGATGACGACATCGGGATTCAATGCACGCATTTCATGAATGGCGCCAGCGTTCATCACCACAGGATGTGGTTCTTCGCCTGGTGCGGTGCGTTGAATGGGGCCATCGGGAAGATCATCAATACGTCCACATTCTGTTTCGCCGTAGTGCACGTCATTCACTGTGGCAATTCGCGAGAGAAATTTTCCGCTGGGGCGGGGAAGTGTGTGAAAGTCGATGCCGTGTTCGGTGTAAAACGTGTGCGGCTCTAGATTTTCATGGCGAATGACATGTTCGCCATGATGAAAAACTGCAAGGTCATCTGCAACTGTGGTGAGTTCAGTGCCCTTACTGGACATGTTTAGGCACCAGGGCGGCCGCGACGCGAGATGGCATCGTTAGCCCACCATCGACCACTAAAGCGCCAGTGGTTGTATGACTTTTTGTCGTTGCTGGCCACAACGGGTTGTGGCCACATCATGGTGACAGCAGCGGCAATTGCTGCGGCTTCTTCTTCTGTAGGCACAGGAGAAATGGATGCAACATCAAGACTCATCGCTTCACCACCAAAGTGCGCGCGGCTTTATCGTGCCATGTTTGTTTTTTCGGATCCCACAACATCCATAGAAAACCCAGACCAAATGCCACTAATGAAATATTGGCCACAAAGATGCGCAGGAATGCACGTGGCATACCAATGGGTTGGCCTGTGTTCATGTCCACAATCACTGCGCCGTATCCACGGCGAAACGGTGTGCCACCTTGGCCTTCCCAATAGATCTGCAACATGACGAAAGAAAAGACTCCCAAGGCCGACAGAGTTTGCGCGATGGCGTCATCTTCGCCCGCGTTGATTCCGGTGAGTATCAAGGCAGTCAACATCACGTAGCCGAGATACAACACAAACACATTGAGCGAATCAAGAATGCGCCCAATGGCACGCTGACCAAATGATGCGAGTTGTTGTTGACCCATGTCCACAGCGGTCCACGAAGATTGTGTGACCCCCGCTTGTATCGGGTCAGGTGCTGGCCAGTTGTGTGATTCGTTCATTGCTCTTCCGCCTACAACGGCATGTTGCCATGCTTACGACGCGGCAACTCTTCACGCTTTGTGCGCAACATGCGCAAACCTGAAATCACCTTGCGGCGTGTCTCGGCAGGATCAATCACATCGTCTACGTAACCACGCTCTGCTGCTGCATAGGGGTTCGCATACTTCTCGGTGTATTCGGTGACAAGTTCACTGCGACGTGCAGCAGGATCTGCTGCTTGTTGCAGTTCGCGCTTGTACACAATTTCTACGGCGCCTTGTGGCCCCATCACAGCAAGTTCAGCTGTCGGCCATGCATAGGCCAAGTCCGCACCAATTGATTTTGAGTTCATCACCACGTATGCGCCGCCATAGGCCTTGCGGGTGATGATTTGAATGCGTGGCACTGTGGCTTCACAGAATGCATACAGAAGTTTTGCTCCGTGACGGATGATGCCTTCGTGTTCTTGGTTGACACCAGGAAGGAATCCAGGAACGTCCACAAAAGTGACAAGTGGAATATTGAATGCATCACATGTGCGGACAAAGCGCGCAGCTTTTTCGCTGGATTCAATATCGAGAACACCTGCAAATGCCATGGGCTGGTTGCCTACAATTCCCACAGTCATGCCGTCGAGACGAGCAAAACCACAGGTGATGCTTGTTGCCCAGTGTTGGAAGTATTCGAAGTATTCGCCATTGTCCACAACTTCACGAATGATCTTCTTCATGTCGTAGGGCTGGTTCGGCGAGACAGGCAAGATGTCGCGCAATGCATCACAGGAACGATCAGGATCATCGGTGGGATCTTCAGATGGTGCTTCTTCCAAATTGTTTTGTGGAAGGAACGACAACAGGAAGCGCACATCATCGAGGCATGCTTTTTCATCTGCGGCCACAAAAGTTGCAACACCACTCTTGGAAGCATGGCTCATTGCACCACCGAGTTCTTCCAAAGTCACGTCTTCGCCGGTCACGGTCTTCACTACGTCAGGTCCAGTGATGAACATGTGACTGGATTCGCGCACCATGAAAATGAAGTCGGTCATCGCAGGTGAATACACAGCACCACCTGCGCATGGTCCCAAGATCACAGAGATTTGCGGAATGACACCAGAGGATTGCACGTTGCGATAGAAGATTCCACCGTAGGAAGCAAGTGACACGACGCCTTCTTGAATACGTGCGCCTGCTCCATCGTTGAGTCCCACAACTGGTGCACCCACTTTGAGCGCAAGGTCCATCAACTTGTGAATTTTTTCTGCGAAGACTTCACCAAGTGCTCCACCGAACACAGTGAAGTCTTGAGAAAACAGAAACACTTTGCGTCCCTCGATGGTTCCCCAGCCGGTGATGACACCGTCTGTGTAGGGACGCTCTTCGAGGCCTGCAGCTTGGGCACGGTGGCGAGCCAACATGTCGAGTTCGTGGAATGAGCCTGGGTCGCACAAGTACTCAATGCGCTCCCTGGCGAGCAGCTTTCCTTTTGCTTGATGACGCTCAACCGATCGTGGGCTGCCTGCATTGCGGGCCTGTTCCTGTCGTTGGTGGAGGTCGTTGATTTTGTCCTGCATGGAGGCACCGGCGGTATCAGTCACGCCTGAAACGCTAGTGCCGACAAGGGGTCAAGCGCCCATTGGTTCAGCTGCCGCTGGGTGCTGCTGTGGTGGTGGGGCTGGCAGATGCAGGAATTGTGGTGGTTGTGGGGGCAATTGTGGTCCCCGGCACCGTCGTGGTCACTGGCGGCACGGTGGTGGTCACCGTATTGAGGCCTTGTTTGGGCACAGTGGTCACGGTGGTGCCGTCGGCGATGATGAATTGCGTAGTGAGCGGTTCGAGCTCGCCAATGGTGGTCACCCCAGTGACAGAGACATTCCAGACGCCAGGGGCCAAAAAGCGCATGCCCATATCTTCAGTAATGAGAGCCGCGCCTGGTCGAGTGAGTGGAACATTAAGGGTGTAGCCAGCAAAATTCGGATTCTCAGGGGTGAAGGTGACCACGAAATTCTGGATGCGCGACGGTCCGAAGAGTTCGACCAAAACTTTGTTCTCACCTACGTTGCCTGGCGTGATGGAGAGGCGCACTTTGAATCTGTCGGATCCTTCGAGTTCTTGCACAATTGCGTACTCCACCCGCGGTCCGTTATCTGGCAACAAGATGTAGGGGGGCCTCATAGACAACAACCATGTAGATGCAGCTAATACAACAATGCTGAGCGAGAGCTCTACACCTACGGGTCGCTTCAGTCGGTACACAACTTTTTCATTGAGTGATTTGGCACGACGCATACCGACCACAACAAATTGTCGTACTGCAGCGTTGACAAAAAGCATTGCAACAACAAGAACTATTTTCAGCAAGACCACACGACCGTGACCACTGTTCACCAAACTGATGCCATTGATGCGCCACACTTGAATGGCGCCCGTCACGATGATGCCCACGCTTACTGGTGTTGCAATGCGATACCAACCGCGCAACGCATGCACAAGGTCTACATCACCAGGACCATGCAAAATTACCCGCCAGATAATGGCGACAGCACCTACCCATAAAGCAACAAATGCCATGTGTATGACTGCAATGACGATGCCAAGAATGACTGCACGTCCTGATGCGCGGTCAAATCCGAAAGTCAAAATGGTGAATGCAAGCAAGGCCGTGCTGAGCACGATGGTGGATTCAGTAAAGATTCGCTCTGTAATCCATGCAAAAAATGTCAGAGCACACACTGCGACGAATCGAAGAATGAGTGCACGCCCTTCATTGGTTTCACCAGCTGCTCCCCAAGATGTTGGCGCAATTGATCCACCGATTGTGCCACCAGATTGTTGGGCACTGTAGATAATGATTTGGCCGATAAGTGTGACGATTGCGGCAATGGAGATGATGCGGAAGTAACGCTCGGTGATTCCGTATTCCACTCCCTCTGGCCAAGCAATTTTCACGAAGATCAATCCGCCTACTAAGGCACAGACAAAGAAAAAAGCCAGCCATTTCATCAGACCAAGTGGTCCGCCGAGGCGAATTTCTTCTGCCTCACCCTCTTGGCCAGGTGTTGCAGGAACGGTGGTGTTTGTGGTTCCAGGTTCAGCGGGCGCAGTGGTGGTGGTTTGCACATTCGATACGAAGGTGAACGAACCACTACTTCCGTCGGGCAGAGACCACTCCACGCGACAGTCACCATTTTCAAGAATCTGTGTGAGGGCAGCCGACACCGTGACACCGTCTGCGCCAAGTTGAGGAGCCCCAAGATTGATGATGCGGCTCTCGCAAGTGAGCACGAGCCCCATTTGGGCCACGGCATCTGCGCCACCCACCGGGAGCGTGAAGCGCAACTGAATCTGGGTAGGGGCCAGCGCCACCACTTCACCCGCCGCTGGGGAGGAGGTGCTGATCGTGTTTTCGCCTTCGGCCTGGGCCACGCCAGTGCCCAGTGCACACACACCAAAGAACACGAGGAGGAAAGAGAGAAAACGACGCATGATTACTTCACAACGGTAGCCATTGGGCACCGTCTTATATGGAACAACGATGGCACACACAGACCCTCGGTGCACCGCATTGGTAGGGTCACATCAATGGCAACACAGTCCCTCTACCGACGTTTTCGGCCTCGCAAGTTTTCTGAGCTCTATGGCCAAGACCATGTGGTGCGTGCGCTACGCAATGCGGTAGTGCATCAGCGCGAGGGCCAGGCCTATTTATTTTCGGGCCCCCGAGGCACAGGCAAAACCACCACAGCTCGCATTTTGGCCAAGGTCTTGAATTGTGAAAATCCTGTTGACGGAGAACCCTGCTGTGTCTGTGATTCCTGTAAGTCGGTGGAACTTGGCACTAGCTACGACGTTCTAGAACTGGACGCTGCAAGCCACAACGGAGTTCAAGAGATTCGCGACATCATTGATGCAGCGGCACTCACTAGTCCCGGGCGACATCGAGTCTTCATCCTTGACGAAGTGCACATGTTGACGCGCGCTGCCGAAGCCGCATTGCTGAAGACTTTGGAAGAACCACCCGAACAAGTGGTGTTTGTGCTTGCCACTACAGATCCACAAAAAGTGTCGGAAACAATTCGCAGCCGTGTGCAGCATCTTCAATTTCATTTGCTCCCCATGGATCAATTGGAGAAGTACGTCAGGTTTGTTGCAACATCTGCAGAACTAGAAGTTGATGACGATGACATCGCCATGGTGCTTCGCCAAGGTGGTGGAAGTGCACGCGACACATTGTCGGCTCTTGAATTAGTTGCAGCCGGTGGCGGAGAACCCGAAGATGCGGTCTACACCGAAGAGATCATTCAAGCCATTATTGATAAAGACCATGGTGCTGCACTGGGTGCAGTCGCTCGTGCAATGCAACAAGGTCGCGATGCACACACCTATGCACAAGATGTGGTGCGTGTTATGCGTGATTGCTTCTTGTCGATGATGTCGCCAGAGCTTGTGATGCTTCCTGCGGCACGGGTCGAAGAACTCACGCAATACGCACGTGCACTTGGGGCGCAAAGAATTGTGCGTGTGATGGAGACACTGGGTTCCACGATGGTGGAAATGCGTCATGCACCTGATGCGCGCTTACTTCTTGAAGTTGCGGTTGTGCAGTTGTCATCACCGTCATTCGATGACAGCAACGAAAACCTTCTTGCACGTATTGCACAACTTGAAGACGCTGTAAAGAAGTTGAAAGAACAAGGCGTGGGTGCAGCGTTGCCGCCTCCACCTGTTAACCCCACTACAGGTCGCGCAAAAATTGGCGGCCGCGTTGCCACCGGGGGAACAGGACCGATCGCCAAGCCAGTCACAGATCCATCGCAGCCCACGCCGCAACCCGTCGTGGACACCACACCAGAATCAAGCGCTGTACAAGAACCAACTGTGGCGCCTGCTGCCACCAATGGTGATCCCGTGCAGATGTGGCCGCAAATCTCTGAGTCCATGAAAGGACTTGCAAAAGCAATGTTTAAGCCTGCGGTCGTGGAGTCATTTGATGGCAAGGTTCTCACTATCAAGTTGCCTGCAAATACGCCTGTGAAGCGAGCACAAGATCAGTCAAGTGCAGTAGTTAAAGCGGTAAAAGAGATGTGTTCTGTCACTTGCGTGGTGAACTTCACGCAAGCAGATCCCACTGGTGGCATGGAACGTCCCCAGTTAGATAACACTCCCAAGACCATCGACAAAGTTGTTGCAGATGATCCATATGCACCCGTGGATATGGCCGAAACAGTGGCGGTCCATGACGCCGTTGATCCAATGCTTGAGGCATTGCAGAATTCATTCCCCGAAGGTTCGTTGGTAGACGACGACTCATCTTCTGCGAAGTAGCGACTTGTGGCTTCCCCGTACACACCACCTGTTCAGATACTTATTGATGAGCTTGGTCGATTGCCTGGCATCGGCCCGCGTAGTGCTCAACGCTTAGCACTGCATCTCATTAAGTCTGACGATGAAGACGTCGCACGTCTTGCACGCGCGATTATTGAAGCAAAACAGAAAGTGCGTTTTTGTGAGCGTTGCTTCAATCTTGCGGACGCACAACTATGTGCAATTTGTAACGATGCAAAACGAGATTCGTCCATTGTGTGTGTTGTTGAAGACTCACGTGACATTGCAGCGCTAGAGCGCACAGGTGAATTCCGAGGTCGCTATCACGTGTTGTTAGGGCTTATTGACCCACTTCAAGGAGTGAATCCTGAGAATCTAAAAGTGCGCGAACTTATTGCGCGCATCAAACCAGAAAACATCACAGAGGTGGTGGTGTGTACAAGCAACAACACCGAAGGTGATGTCACTGCGATGTATCTCGTACGTTTGCTTGATCCGTTGGGTGTCACAGTGACACGACTCGCAAGTGGACTTCCAGTCGGAGGCGATATTGAATTCGCCGACGAAATCACTTTGGGTCGAGCGTTTGGTAATCGTCGCCGACTTGACCCATAACTAGGTGTTCTTGCGAACAACGTGTGCGGAGTAGATACTGCCCTTGCCACTGGTGGCAAAAGCGACAACGCACACAATTGCAAACCATACGAAACCTTCACCGCCGAACAGTTCTAAGCCAAGCACCGTACATGCAACTGGGGTATTGGTGGCGCCTGCAAGTACGGCTACTGAACCAATAAGAGCAAACAGTGCAATATTTGCTCCAGTGATACTTGCGAAGCTTGCACCCGCAAGTGCGCCAATGACAAAGAGGGGAATGAACTCTCCGCCTACAAAACCCATTCCAATGGATAACGATGTGAGTGCAAACTTTGTGCCCCATTGACGAGCTGCCGAACCGCTCATTGCCTCGAGAGCTAGTGGCATAGACAGCCCGGAGTAGTCACGCCAACCACATGCTGCAATAACGATGAGAAGCATGACTCCACCAATAAATGGCCGAGCGGGATACCAAGGAATCAGGCGACCTGCTGTGCGACGAATGAAATGAGTGAGAGCAATGAATGCCCAGGCCACAAGCCCAGCAAGGCAACCAAATAACAGCAGTCGCCATGTAGAGGGAATATCTATGCCCACTGAGGTCATGGAAGGAAAATGTGTGTGGTCAACGCCGATTCCTCGCACCACAGCGTCACCTACGAAACTTGCAACACATGCAGGTATGAGTGCCTGGTAGCGCATGCGACCCACACGCTGTACTTCTAGGGCAAAGATCGTGCCCGCTATAGGTACACCAAAAACCGAGCCAAAAGCACCAGCAATTGCGGTGATCAACATGATGGAACGCTCCAATGGAGGCAACCCAAGTTTTTTGCTCAACGGATCAGTGGCACCCGCAGCTAATTGAATTGCAGCGCCTTCTCTGCCCACTGATGCGCCCGCAACATGTGAAATAACGCTTGCGCCAAATATCAAGGGAGTGAGTCGAAAGGGAATCCATTCTGAGTGGCCACGAATTTGCTCGATGACAAGATTGCTTCCTCGCTCTAAACCTCTCCCGCCGTAGTGATAGGCAATGCCCACAATGAGACCTGCAAGTGGCAAGAGGTAGAGCAATCCATCATGTGTGGTGCGCGTAGTGGTTGCCCAATTCAACGCGCCAATAAAAGCGGCCGACAGTACGCCCGAGATAAGTCCGATAACAACAGCAAAGGCCACCCAACGCGCAACCAAAGTGGCTGCGTTGAGTGGCCTTTGGAACATCTGTGTCTTAGACAGTGCGCACGATGATGGCGTCGCCTTGTCCGCCACCACCACACAATGCCGCAGCACCTACACCGCCACCACGACGATGCAATTCATGCAAGATGGTGAGTGCGAGGCGGTTACCGCTCATGCCAATGGGGTGCCCCAAAGCAATTGCGCCACCGTTGACGTTGACGATGTCGTCAGAAATTCCCAATTCGCGCATGGATGCAATACCCACTGCAGCGAATGCTTCATTCAATTCGAACAAATCAACATCGCTTGTCTTCATGCCAACACGATCAAGTGCTTTGAGGATTGATCGGCTGGGCTGATGCAACAGCGATGCATTGTCGGGACCAGCAACCATTCCATAGGACACCACTTCACCCAATGGCTTTACTCCACGTGCTTCAGCAGCTTTCTTTGACATCAATACAACTGCAGATCCACCGTCGGAAATCTGGCTTGCATTTGCAGCGGTGATTGTTCCTTCTTTGTCAAAGGCTGGCTTCAAACCACCAAGAGTGTCCATCGTGGTATCGGCACGTACGCCTTCGTCGTCTTTGACCATGACGGGATCGCCCTTGCGCTGTGGAACTGCCACTTCAACGATTTCTGCTGCCAACTTGCCGGCTGCAATTGCTGCTGCTGCGCGCTGGTTACTCTTCATTGCCAAATCATCTTGTTCTTGACGGCTGATCCCACCAGAGGTGTAACGCTCGGTGCCAAGACCCATGAGGCATGCATCGAATGCGCACCACAAACCATCGCGCACAATTGCGTCTTGTAGTTCTGTATTGCCATAACGGAATCCACCACGTGCACCCTGTGCGAGGTAGGGAGCATTTGTCATGGACTCCATGCCGCCGGCGACAACAATGTCTGCTTCACCTGATGCAATCATCTGGTCGGCTAGGTAAATGGAGTTCAATCCCGACAGACACACTTTGTTGATATTCACCGAGGGAACATTCATTGGAATGCCAGCCTTCGATGCAGCTTGACGAGAAGGAACTTGGCCTTGTCCTGCCATGAGAACTTGTCCCATGATGACGTGCTCTACTTCTTCAGGCTTCACGCCGGCACGCTCGAGGGCGGCCTTGATTGCGAAACCACCAAGGTCGGCTGCGCTAAATGATGACAATGCGCCACTCATCTTGCCGATGGGGGTACGGGCTCCTGCAACGATGTATGAACCGGCCATTTTTGACTCCAATAAATAGGCACCCCGAGGGCGCATTACTTAAAACAGGTTAGGAGATGAATGGCCGATTCTCGCTATCGTCATGGAATGGAAAAAATCCTCCAAGCCATCATGAATGGTGCGTCAGGTGAAGAACTTGCCGCCATCCCCCTCCCTGACACCTACCGGGCCGCGTTCGTTCGTAAAGAAGATGAACATATGTGGGACGGAGTTGCTAGCCAAGACAAGGACCCTCGCAAGAGCATCCATATTGGTCAAGTTCCACTGCCGGAAATTGCTCCCGATGAAGTGGTGATTGCGGTGATGGCATCGTCCATCAACTTCAACACTGTGTGGTCTGCACTATTTGAACCCATCAGTACTTTTGGTGCGCTTGCTCGACTTGGTAGGGAGAGCTCCTGGGCAAAGCGCCATGACTTGGATTATCACATTGTTGGTTCTGATGCATCAGGTGTTGTGTTGCGTGTTGGCAGTGCCGTGCGCAACTGGAAGCCTGGCGACAAGATCACCGTGCATTGCAATCATGTAGATGATCAAGATCCTTCATCACACAGCGACTCGATGATGGGTTCCAACCAACGCATCTGGGGTTATGAAACCAACTTTGGTGGTTTGGCAGATCTTGCAGTAGTGAAGGCAAACCAGTTGATGCCAAAACCTGCGCATCTCACGTGGGAAGAAGCAGCAGTGAACGCATTGTGTAACTCCACGAGTTACCGCATGTTGGTGTCACCAAACGGTGCAAACATGAAACAAGGCGATGTCGTTCTCATCTGGGGAGCATCGGGTGGTATTGGCGCCTATGCAGTCCAGTACGTACTGAACGGTGGTGGAATTCCCATCGGTGTTGTGTCATCTGAGGAAAAAGAAGAAATCCTTCATGAGATGGGTTGTGAGTTTGTTATCAACCGCAAGAAAGCCAATTACAAGTTCTTCAAAGAAGATGGCTCACATGACGAAAAAGAATGGCGCCGTTTAGGTTCTGACATTCGTGCACTCGTTGGTGAAGATCCAGACATCGTGTTTGAACATCCCGGTCGCAGCACCTTTGCTGCGTCTATTTATGTGGTGAAAAAAGGTGGCACCGTGGTGACATGTGCGGCAACAAGCGGCTTCATGATGGAGTTCGACAACCGTCACTTCTGGATGCGTTTGAAGAAACTTGTGGGTTCACACTTTGCAAACTACAAAGAGTCCTACGAAGCAAACCGCCTTATTCAAAAGGGCATGATTCATCCGGTTATGTCGCAAGTGTTCACTTTGGAAGAAGTGGGCGAGGCGTCGTATCAGGTGCATAACAACATGCATGAAGGAAAACTTGGCGTCTTGTGCCTTGCGCCTGAAGAGGGCCTGGGTGTTGATGATCATGAGCTGCGTGCAAAAGTGGGCGACAAGCTCAACTGGTTCCGTCGTTAACAACTATTGAAATAAGGAAAAGAACATGATTTTGACTGAGATTGACCATGTTGCAAT
>WLGS01000055.1 GCA_009703125.1 Actinomycetota bacterium | reverse complement strand
CTCAGCATTCCTAGAAAGAGATATCCAATTTGTGTAGGCACATTGGGTGCATCCGGAATGATGTTTTCTGCAAGGTTTTCCACCAATCCGATTTGAATTGCATTCAAGATGGTGCCGATACCAGGGCGCACACGTAGTGGTATCCACAGAAGTAGGAGCACAAACCCTGTTGCAATGATGACTGTCCCAAGTCCGAGATTGAGTTTCTGCGCGATCCCTTGGTGAAATACATCCCATGGAGGAACTCCGATATCGGCTTGTACAAAGAATGCAATACCGATGCCAAAACCTGCAAGTCCCGCAACACATCGTGTCAGTCGTTCTGCAAAGCGTTCACGTAATGGACGCAGTGACGGTGCAGCAGGAGAAGCCATGGCAGTACACCGTAGTGAAGCTTTGACAAGTTTCGATGGTTCATTAATTCAGGTCACGTTTTGCAGTCTGTATGACCATGTAGGGCCTATGCGTGATGTGGTGATCAATCTGAAATATCACGGAGTGCAGTCACTAGCCAAGGATGTTGCCCAGATGTTGAGTCCAGTGATCATGGAGTTCAACGACATCGATGTGATCACCTGGGCTCCTACATCGTCCACGCGCCACAAAGAGCGTGGGTTTGACCACAGCGAACTGATTGCGCGGCATTGTGCGGCAGTGACACACATCGCGCATCGAAAACTGCTTCGGCGTGCCAACGGGGAGCATCAGACGGGTCAAGGACGCCAAGTGCGATTAGAACAACCGCGATTCATTGCACGCCCTATGAGAGCACAACGTGTATGTGTCGTGGACGATGTGATGACTACAGGGGCAACATTGCGTGCTGCAGCACAAGCTCTAGTGAATCGTGGCGCAACGGGGGTGCGGTGCCTGAGTTTGACGTATGTGAAGTAGGGAAATATCGACGGGGCTCGTCAAGTATTAGGCCAGGCCAGCCAATGTGCGCGCATGCTGTATTGCAGGCATCGAGTCCGGTTCCACATGAATTCCGTGTAGCCCCACCGCCGATGCCGCTACAACATTTGCATGGAGGTCATCAAGGAAGGCTGCCCGAGTTGCACTCACACCAAGTCGGTCGAGAGTGAGTTGGTAGATCGCGGGATTAGGTTTTCTCATTCCCACTTCGTGGCTGTCCACAATTGTGGTGAAGAGTGCGTCAAAGTCGAGCAATGGCCACCACCACTGGCGAAACTCGCGGACGTTATTGGTCAATATTGCAGTGGGAATGTCTGCACTTCGCAGATCGTGAATGAATGCAACCATGTCGTCGTTGAGTTCAAAGGCAAAAGATGATCGCGCAGAAGTGGACTCTTTGGGTGAACGCGCCGGGGGCATGACGCCGGCTGCAGCGAGAAGTTGTTGTGTCATTTCACGGCATTGGGCAAAACTGATTTCGCCGCGCTCTACCTGATGCCAGGGATGGTCGGTGTCGAGATGGTGAGGCCCCATGATGAGTTCTGCGATGTGGGCAGGGTCATGGTCGGGATACTGCTGGGTGAAGTCCCGGGGGCTTCCGTTGCGCATAATGACCCCACCAAGGTCGAAAATCACTGCATCTACGGCCCGGTTATTCATGGGGTGATTCTTATGCCGCAAGGACAATTGCTGCGAACTGGGGCGGGAGAGTCCCACGGGTAGGCTTGAGATTCGCATGAAAGTTCTCGACCGCGTCCTACGAGCTGGTGACGGCAAGCGAGTGAAGGCCCTGCAGGGTCTCATTCCCGATATCAACGCCTTGGGCGTCTCTCTCGAGGCACTCTCCGATGATGCCCTCCAGGCCAAAACAGGCGAATTCCGTCAACGTCTCGACAGGGGGGAATCCCTTGACGAGTTATTGGTGGAGGCTTTTGCGGTCGTACGCGAGGCGTCTTCGCGAGTAATTGGTCAACGCCACTTTGACGTGCAGTTGATGGGTGGAGCTGCATTGCACTTCGGCTGGATTGCTGAAATGAAAACAGGTGAAGGTAAGACACTCGTGTCAACATTGCCGGCCTACTTGAATGGTCTCTCGGGCAAGGGCGTACACATCGTCACGGTCAACGATTACTTGGCTCGATTCCATGCTGAGTGGATGGGCCGGATCCATCAGTGGATGGGCTTATCTGTGGGATTAGTTATTCCTGGTTTCCGCGAACAGCCATGGCAAAAGCGCGAAGACTATGCATGCGACATCACCTACGGAACAAACAACGAATTTGGATTCGATTATCTCCGTGACAACATGGCATCCACTTTGGATGACAAAGTGCAAAGAGGTCAGAACTTTGCCATTGTCGACGAAGTTGACAGCATCTTGATTGACGAGGCACGCACGCCTTTGATTATCTCTGGCCGCCTCGCCGATGCTGCTGCGATGTATTACAAGTTTGCATCCATTGTGCGCACCTTGACACGTGATGTCGACTACGAGGTGGACGAAGCTAAACGAGTCCTGTTTCCCACAGAGACGGGCGTAGAACGCGTTGAAGCCGAATTAGGCCTCGACAACTTGTATGACGCGGTGCAACAAAATTTGGTTCATCAGTTGCAAGTCGCACTGAAAGCAAAAGAGTTGTATCGACGCGACAAGGACTACATCGTCGATGGTGGCGAAGTGAAAATTGTGGACGAGTTCACTGGGCGCATCTTGGAAGGCCGTCGTTGGAGTGAAGGTATTCACCAGGCAGTGGAGGCCAAAGAAGGTCTTCGTATTAATGAAGAAAATCAAACACTGGCAACAATCACATTGCAGAACTATTTCCGCATGTACGACAAGTTGTCGGGAATGACTGGTACTGCTCAAACCGAAGCTGCTGAATTGGTGAACACTTACTCATTGCAGGTAGTTCCCATTCCCACCAACCGCCAAGTACAACGTGAAGATCTTCCCGACCTCATCTTTAAATCTGAGGCTGCAAAGTTCCGTGCTGTGGTGGAAGACATTGTGGAACGCAATGCAAAGGGTCAGCCAATTCTTGTGGGAACCATCTCGGTAGAAAAGAGCGAATATCTTTCGCGAGAGTTAACTAAGCGTGGCATCAACCATGAAGTGCTCAATGCGAAGCAACACACACGCGAGGCGATGATTGTGGCCCAGGCAGGCCGGCTCGGATCTGTCACTGTGGCAACCAACATGGCGGGTCGTGGTGTGGACATTCTTTTGGGTGGTAATCACGAACTTTTGGCGCGACAGCAAGTGTTGGCAGAGGGTGTAGATCCTGCCGTATTGGTTGATGAATTTGCGTTGCCTGCGCCTTTGGAGCAACTACACCCAGACTTTCAAGCCGCACGCGCAGCAGGTCTTGCGCGTTATGAAGAGTTGCTCCCCATCTTCAAAAAGCAGTGTGCCGAAGAAGGCGAAAAGATTCGTGCCTTAGGTGGTCTGTACGTGTTGGGTACAGAGCGCCATGACAGTCGTCGAATTGATAATCAGTTGCGTGGTCGTGCCGGTCGCCAAGGTGACCCAGGCGCAAGTCGCTTTTATCTCAGTCTTGAAGATGAGTTACTGCGTCTGTTTGCTACTGGCGCACTCAGTTGGGTGATGGGTCGTACCTTGCCCGACGATGAAGCCATCGAAGCCAAGATGGTCACTAAAGCCATTGAACGTGCCCAAACCACTGTGGAACAGCGAAACGGGGAAGTGCGTAAGAACGTCTTGAAATATGACGAGGTGATGAACGAGCAGCGCAAGGTGATCTACATGCGTCGCGACCAGATCCTGTCGGGCGCAGACCTCACTGCAGCGGCGATGGAATATCTTGCCGAAGCGGTGGATTCCCTGATTGAAACGTATTGCGTCTCTGAAGCAAGCGATGAATGGGATGTAGAAGGTCTTGTACAGCAGCTCACTACTTTCTGGCCTGCTCAAATCACCATTGAGCAAGTGGAGCAGTGCCATGGAACAAATGCTGTCTATGACTTAGTGATGGCAGATGCCAACGCTCATTATCGTCGGCGTGAAGAAGAACTCGGGGCAGATGTGTTACGTCAAATTGAACGTCAAGTGATGTTGAGCATCATTGATCAAAGATGGCGTGAACATCTCGAGGAAATGGACTACCTCCAAGAAGGCATCAACTTGCGCGCGATGGGGCAAAAAGATCCGTTGACGGAGTGGCAGCGCGAAGGCTATGACATGTTTGGCCAGATGATGTCGGGAATCGCACAAGACTTCGTGCGCTATGTCATGCATGTACAAGTAGTGCACGAAGAACAGCCTGCAATTGCGGTGCAAAATCTCACCGAGACCTCAAGCGAAGATGTAGACACAGACGGATTCACCACCGCTGCTCTCGCCGGTGGTGACATCGACCCTGAGTTATTGCGCCCTGCAGAAGAAGAGATTCGTCGACCAGTAGTGAAGGACGCTAACGACTGGTCCACAACTCCGCGTAATGCTCCATGTCCTTGTGGCTCCGGTCGCAAGTACAAGGTGTGTCACGGCGCAGCGTCGTAGCTGTCTTTGTATCGATCTGTATGAGGGATTTCAGTAACGACATTAAAGAGGTCTCACGGCGCTTATCTGAGGCGTATGTGTATCTCAAGATTGATCATGCGCGTGCACGGCTTTCTGAACTTGAAGTGGAAATTTCACGCCCAGATCTTTGGGATGACCAAGATCTTGCAAAAAAAGTGAACTCTGAATACGCCAATGTGAAGTCAGATGTCGATGAATACACGTCACTGAAAGCAATTGTTGATGACGTAGAAGTTCTTCACGAACTTGCCCGAGAAGTGGACGATGATTCGCAAGAGAGTGAAATCGAAGCAAACATCAGCAAAGTGTCTGCTGGTCTTGGTGTGCTGGAGATGCGCAGTTTGTTTACTGGTGAACACGACAGTGTTGATGCGATTGTGCAGATCAATGCAAAAGACGGTGGCGTAGATGCTCAAGATTGGGCAGAGATCTTGTTGCGTATGTACACCCGTTGGGCAGAGCGACGAGGTTTTACGGTCGATGTGGATGATGTGAGTCCAGGTACCGAGGCGGGCATTATGTCGGCTGAGTTAACTATTCGCGGTCGTTATGCATATGGCCTGATGACATCGGAACGTGGCACTCATCGTCTTGTGCGCATAAGCCCATTTGATAATCAAGGACGCCGACACACAAGTTTTGCTGTGGTGCAGGTCTGGCCGGTGATGGATGCCCCTGATATTGACATCAACGAGGCAGATGTGCGTATGGAAGTGTTCCGTGCATCGGGTGCAGGCGGCCAACATGTGAACAAGACATCGTCAGCAGTGCGACTGATTCACGAACCTACGGGTGCTGTGGCGAGTAGCCAAGAAGAACGCAGTCAATTGCAGAACCGTGAAAAAGCAATGGGTCGACTCAAGGCGATGATTGCAGCAAAGATTGAAGAAGAGCATCAAGCCGAAAAAGATCGCATTGCGGGCAAGCCTGCTCAAGTGGGCTGGGGTGCACAAATTCGGTCCTATGTGCTCCAGCCGTATCAGATGGTCAAAGATGTGCGTACTGAAGTGGAGTCCGGCAATGTGGCGGGCGTTCTCGATGGTGACCTTGACATCTTTATGGAGGGCTATTTGCGATGGCGTCGCGAGCTATCTGCCTAGATTTACAAGGGTTTGGGGCCCGACCATGACCAGGTATGCATTATTGCTAGGTTGGGAACTTCCATGATTCGTCTTGAGAATGTCTCCAAGATGTATGGCGGTGAAATTCCCGCGGTACGTGATGCAACCTTCGATATCGCGAAGGGTGATTTTGTCTTCCTTGTGGGTCCATCAGGGTCGGGAAAGTCCACCCTTTTGCGCCTGATAAACCGTCAAGAACGCCCCGAACGTGGTGATGTCTGGGTAGCGGGTCGCAACATAAACGAGATGGCCAATAACCAGATTCCTCATTTGCGACGCACCATGGGCAATGTCTTTCAGGACTACAAACTTCTTCCCAACAAAACAGTGTTTGAGAATGTGGCTTTTGCTCTTGAAGTAATTGGAAAGCCCAAGCACGTCATCGGGCAGCAAGTTCCCCAAGTTCTCGAATTGGTGGGATTGTCGGGTAAAGAAGATCGTTTCCCTCATCAGTTGTCGGGTGGAGAGCAACAACGCGTCTCCATTGCACGGGCCTTTGTGAATCGCCCTCTCATCTTGTTGGCAGATGAGCCCACCGGAAACCTAGACCCCGCAACTGGCGAGGGGATTATGGGTCTGCTTGACGCGATCAATAGAACGGGCACCACTGTGGTGATGGCTACACACGACCACCGTGTGGTCAATGCCATGCGACGACGCGTGATTCAACTTGATCGTGGAGTGATTGTGCGAGATCAAGAACGAGGTGTGTACGAATGATTCAAAGACTTTCTTATGCCTTGCGCGAAACTATTGCTAGCTTCCGCCGCAATGTCACCTTGTCGGTGGCGGCGGTCATTACGTCTGCGGTGTCCTTGTTGCTTGTGGGGGCCACTTTCCTCATTCAAAGAGCATTTGACAACCTTTTGGTGCAGTGGCGCGGCGATGTCGGAATGATTGTGTTCGTGCGTCCCGACGTGACTCCCGATGCACTCAAGCTCATTGAAGACAACCTTCGTTCGCAGCCCAATGTGGTGGATCTTGACAAACTTGAATATCTCGATCGTGATGCGAGTTATGAAGAAGCGAAACGCGTTTTTGTGGGAGATCCCACCACGTTGAGTTTGTTGTCTATTGACACCATTCCGTCGCAGTTCAAAGTCGTTCCGCTCACCACAGATCCAGAGTTAGTACGAAATCTTGCCTTGCAATATCGAACGTTGCCTGGTGTGGCCGGGGTGTCGCTAGCAGAAGATGAATTTGATGTGATTTCGACATTGTCGGGCTTTGTGCGGACGGTGACTATTGCAATGTCTCTGGTTCTTCTTGGTGTGGCGGTGATTCTGATTTGGAACACCATTCGTACGGCAATTTTTGCGCGACGGCGGGAAATTGAAGTAATGAAACTTGTGGGAGCAACGGACTGGTTTATTCGTGTGCCTTTTATTCTTGAAGGTCTGATTCAAGGTCTACTGGGAGCCATCGTGTCTTGTGGTGGCCTGTGGGCATTGAATAGTGCATGGACATCAGGCGTGGCTGGGTTCAAACCTGGCACCGGGGTGAGTTCCTTGATTGTGCCTGGGTCGTATGTCAACGGCGTGATGGTTGCACTTTTGGTGATTGGTGCTTTGGCGGGCGGTATTGGCTCCGGCGTTGCATCCAGCAAATTCCTTGACGTCTAGTTGAATAAATTTCCACCTGACCTACATCGCTAGGGTCTGTATATGGATTTTCACGACATCTCGCTCGAGGTGAGCAATGGCATCGCCACAATCACATTGAATCGTGCCGACAAAATGAACGCCTTCACTGGCCGCATGATGCACGAACTCATCAGTGCATTTGATCTCACTGATGCCAACGATGATGTGAAAGCTGTGATTGTGACCGGTGCAGGAAAAGCTTTCTGTGCGGGGGCTGATTTATCTACTGGTGGTGACACTTTCGCTAAGGGCGGAAGTGATGTGAAAACAGCGCAAGGTATTCCCAGAGATGGTGGGGGCTTGGTGTCCTTGCGCATTTTCAACAGCCTCAAGCCAGTAATTGGTGCAATTAATGGGGCAGCAGTGGGTGTGGGTGTGACCATGACATTGCCGATGGATATTCGACTCGCCAGCGAATCCGCAAAGTTTGGTTTTGTGTTCGCAAAACGTGGAATTGTGCCGGAGGCGTGCTCGTCATATTTCCTACCGCGCTTGGTGGGTATTCAGCAAGCAACCGAATGGGTCTATACAGGCCGCTTGTTTGGTGCCCAAGATGCTCTGTCTGCCGGATTGATTCGAAGCGTGCATTCTCCTGATGAACTGTTGCCTGCAGCACGTGCGCTGGCAGAAGAAATTGCTGCCAACACCGCACCTGTGTCTATTGCGCTGTCACGTCAGATGTTGTGGCGCATGTTGGGTGCATCGCACCCCATGGATGCACACCGTGTTGATTCGCGTGGCATCAAAGAGCGCGGTAAGAGTGCAGACTCAAAAGAGGGAGTGGTGAGTTTCCTGGAAAAGCGCCCTGCGCACTATCCCGATCGCGTCTCTGACGGCATTCCTAATATCTTTCCCAATTGGCAAGACCCAGAATTCTTCTAAGAATGAGTGAGCAGTCGGGCGAAAAAAGTGTGTACGACATCTGCGGTGCAGATTTTTTCGTTGCACTTGTAGATGCTTTTTACGATGGCATTGAAACCGATCAAGTTCTTCTGCCTATGTATCCAGAGGGTTCCGACACAGTAGGTGCACGACATCGTTTGGCAACGTTTCTTATGCAGTATTGGGGTGGACCGCACACCTACATGGAAGAACGTGGCCATCCGCGACTACGTATGCGCCATCAACCCTTTGTGATCGCAGAACGTGAACGTGATCATTGGTTGATGCATATGGCGCGTGCCATCGAATCCACCATGGAGATGATTCCAGAGGAATCGCGAGAAGTTGTTGTGGACCAACTTGCCCAATACATGGTTAATGCTGCTGAGCATCTGAGGAATAACTAGTCACACACCAGAACTAGCCCTACATCAGAACTAGCCCTACATCAGAACTAGCCCTACATCAGAACTAGCCCTACATCAGAACTAGCGAGGGCCAAGAGCAAAAAGCGCTATTGCGGCCGCTGCAGCTACGTTCAATGAATCGGTGTCGCGGAACATAGGAATACGCAACTGATGATGCGCTCTCGAGAGAACATCTGCGGTAAGACCATCTCTTTCACTGCCAAGTAGAAGCGCAATTTTTTGCTCTGGAGGAAATGAAGAGGCATGAATATCTTGTGCATCCCTGTGGGGAGTGAGCGCCACAGTTGCGCAGTTATTTTCTTGCAGCATTGCGTGTAGCTCTAAGGAGTTCTCATGGCGTGCGAAAGGAAGCTGTAATCCTGCGCCCATTGAGACACGCAGTGCGCGACGTGCAAGTGGATCTGCGCTACCTTCGGTAAGGAGCAAGCCATCCCAACCCAGCGCAGTGGCGCTCCTGATAATTGCTCCAAGATTGGTGGGATTATCTAATGCTTCGGCAACCACAATGCGCTGAGAGGACCTTATAAGTACAGCCGGGTCTACCAATCCAGGTCGTCGAAAAAGCCCCACCGCTTTGAGAGGAACTCCAAGTCCGGTCACTTCTCGTCGGAGATTCTCGTTACCCACATAGATGGTGGTGTCGTGTAACTGTTGTGCAAAGTGTGTCCCCATGGGCTCATCGCACAACAATGCAACGGGGGTGCATCCTGCTGCCAGTGCACGTTGAACAACGAGGTCACCTTCGGCGACAAAAAGACCAGCTCCTACTTGTTCGAGACGGTCGAGCTTGCTGGCTAGTTGACGATCACGCCAACGGAATGCGTCAAGGCGCGGGTCATCTTCGCTCTCAACAACGGTGATCATGAAGCGTTAGTAGTACCAAGGAAATGGCGACCAATCAGGATCGCGCTTTTCCAGGAAAGACTCGCGACCTTCTGCCGCTTCCTCTGTTCCATAGGCGAGGCGAGTGGCTTCGCCTGCAAAGACTTGTTGGCCTACTAGGCCATCATCTACGAGGTTGAATGCGAACTTCAACATACGTTGTGCCGTGGGGCTCTTGCCGTTAATTTCTCGTGCCCATTGCAATGCCGTGCTTTCAAGTTCGGCATGGGGAACTGATGCATTCACCGCTCCCATGGCGTGCATTTCATCGGCGGTGTATTCACGACCAAGGAAGAAGATCTCACGCGCAAATTTCTGCCCCACCATTTTTGCGAGGTATGCAGATCCATAACCACCGTCAAAAGATGCAACATCGGCATCTGTTTGTTTGAAGCGCGCATGCTCACGACTTGCCAAAGTGAGGTCGCTGACCACATGCAAGCTGTGTCCGCCACCTGCTGCCCAGCCCGGCACCACGCAGATCACAACTTTGGGCATAAAACGAATCAGTCTTTGCACCTCAAGAATGTGCAAACGGCCAGCGCGGCCCTTGTTCACCGTGTCCTCTGTGTCGCCGTCTGCGTACTTGTAACCGTCTTTGCCACGGATTCTTTGATCTCCGCCGCTACAAAATGCCCAGCCACCGTCTTTGGGTGAAGGTCCATTTCCTGTGAGAAGAACACATCCCACGTCGGTCGTCATTCGGGCATGGTCAAGTGCGGTGTAGAGCTCATCGACTGTGTGTGGACGAAATGCATTGCGCACTTCTGGTCGATTAAAGGCAATGCGTACTGTTCCTTGATCAACTGCTCGGTGATAGGTGATGTCGGTGAAGCTGAATTCTGCAACTTCTCGCCATGCAGTGGGATCAAAAATTGGGGAAATGGTCACCTCGTCATCCTATTGAGTTGCTGTAACTCTTCGTCACCTTGGAATGAGACGGACGACATAAGAGGCCTTTGGTGGGGGATAGTCGGGGAGATTTGCGTATCGTCAATGGTCTATGACGTCAGTTCTTGCATTATCTGGATCGCTTCGCGCCCAATCATTTAACACCCGCATGCTCCATGCACTTCCATCACTGGCCCCAGATGGACTGATGGTCAATGTGTTCAATGTTGCGGACTTGCCGCTGTACAACCAAGATGATGATGCTGATGTGTTGCCCGATAGTGCAGCTCGTCTTCGCGCTGCAGTTGCCGCAGCAGACGGTGTAGTGATTGCAACACCTGAATACAACCATTCTTTTTCAGCCGTTGCTAAGAACTTTATTGACTGGGCCTCGCGTCCGTTTGCCGCGGGTCCATTGTTGAAGAAGCCAGTGATGTTGATTGCTGCAGGTCCTGGACCAAGTGGTGGTGCGCACGCATTGGAGGCAACGGGGACGTTGATGACCTTGTTGGGTTGTCCGATTGTGGCCTCTGTTGGTGTGGCTAGTGCTCATGAAAAAATCAACGATGAGGGACGCATCATTGATGAGAATTTGGCACAAGATCTACGGGCGGGACTTGCGGGCTTCTTGAAAAAGTGACACTAGGGCGATGCGCTCACCACGTGTCGACCATGGGTCGCTTCTTGCCGGGTCGTTGTCGCCATGGAACATAGTCACCCACAATTGCTCGAATTCTCTGGCGTGACTCTGCAGGGTCAATGACGTCGTCGATTTCCATGTGGCTAGCCATATTCAGTGCGCTTCCATTTTCATAGGCGCGCGCAATAAGGGATGCCTCTAGTTCTGCGCGTTCTGCGGGATCAGTGACTGCGTCGAGTTCCTTTTTGTATCCCAACCGAACTGCACCCTCAAGGCCCATTCCTCCAAATTCACCGGTCGGCCATGCCACAGTCATTGCATTTCCATGAAAACTTCCACCCGCCATTGCTTGTGCTCCGAGGCCGTATCCCTTGCGCAACACAATGGTGATCCAGGGCACTGTGATACTTGCCGCAGTCACAAACATGCGACCGAAATGTCGAACTTGGGCGTGCTCCTCGGCCTCTGGTCCCACCATGAATCCAGGTGTATCGCACAAGCTCACGATGGGTAGGTCGTAGGCATCGCAGAGCTGAATAAAGCGCGATGCCTTGTCGGATGCATCGGCATCGATTGCGCCGCCGAGATGTGCAGGGTTGTTTGCAATCACACCCATGGGTATGCCTTCAATACGTACCAACGATGTGATGATGCCGATGCCAAAGGTGGGCCGTAGTTCCGTCACGCTGTCGATATCGGCAAGTGTCTGAATAACTGTGCGTACGTCGTACACGCGTGTGCGCTGTTCGGGTATCAACGTGCGCAGAGATGCGTCGTCATGTCGTGACCATGTTGCAAGAGGCCCTTGGAAATAGCTGAGGTACTTCTTTGCCGCAACTACGGCTTCTTCTTCATTGGCTACGTGAATATCCACCACACCATTGCGTGTGTGGGTTTCTATGGGGCCGATCTCTGTGGGTGCAACAATGCCGAGACCACCACCTTCAATCAT
>WLGS01000054.1 GCA_009703125.1 Actinomycetota bacterium | reverse complement strand
CACGATTCCGATGACCCAGTTGAACTCACGTGGTGGCTTGTATGCACCGTGATAAAACACGCGCGCCATATGCAAGAACACGCTCAACACCATGATGTGTGCTCCCCATCGATGCATGTTGCGCACGAGCAGTCCGAAGGTCACTGACGTTTGCAAGGTTTGAATGTCTTGCCACGCATTTGCACCAGTGGGTCGATAGAAGAACATCAAGAAGATGCCTGTCACTGTCAACAGAATGAAGACGAAGAAACTCAATCCACCAAGACACAGCGTGTAGCTGACTTTGACTGCATGTCGCTTCACCTTCACAGGGTGCAAGTGATAGAGCACGGAGTTCATGATCACGTATGAACGGTTACGCGGGCTATCGGTGTAGCCCTTACGGAAGATGGAGCCGGGACGGAAAATTGAATTCCACGCCTGACTACCTTGAATCTGTCCGCCAATTTTTGCCGCTCGCTCTTTCAAGGTGGGGCGGGGGTTGTCAAGTACTTTTGCCATTATTCATTCACCTCAGAGTCGCATTCCATAGCCATAGCCATGATTGTTTGTACGTGTGTGACTGTCACCTTCTGGAGAAGGTGCGCCGACCTTGCCCAAAATGATGACGCCAGTAGGACAGCGATCAACACAGAGTGCGCAGCGTGTGCACACATCGTCGTCAATAATAAAAATCACATTGTCTGAAGGATCTTCTCCAGGCAGTTCGGTTCCTTGTGCCTCTGCAACAGCATCAGGGGTAACCATGTGGATGCACTTCCACGGGCAAATATCCACACAGCCTTCGCACATGATGCATTCGCTTTGGTCGATGTGGATGAACTGCTTTGGCTTTACAGCCTTACCCAGGTAATCCGCATCTACTTCCACCAGTTGGTACTCGGTGGACCATTCAGGCATCGGTGGATTTGCGTCGGTGCGTGCCATGTTTGTTACGCCTTCTTCACCTTCACCAATGGACGACCATATGAAGAGGTTTCGAGTTCTTTGCTGACCTTGTCATGGCGCTTTTGCCACCAGACGAAGAGATAAATCATCAAAGCGATGAAGTACACGTGAATAACGACAACAAGGATGTCGCGCACAGCTTCGTAGCTCACCGTGAATGGGAAATTGCCGCCGTTGGCTTGGGCCTGCAAGAGATCAAAAGGTCCATTCACCAATTTGTCTTTTCGCCAACCAAGATCGTTGTCTGCATGCACGATGAATTGGTGAGGAACAACACCGAATGCAAGGAACATCACGAAAAAGACGTACACCGAACCGATCATTGCTTCACCCCACGTCACGGGAGCATCTTTTGGACGTCGTTTTCCAAACGGTATGGCAGCGAGTGCCATAACCGTTGTCAGTACTAATGAAAACAGAAAGGCCTGATTCATTCCGGGCCATCTGAGGATGTCAATCGCGAGCATGGACTGTTCTACTTCTCCGGTCACGGGGCGGGTGCTTGAGCACTATGAACACTAGCCATCACGGTGCCCATTAGACCCAATCTGTCGACAACGACATCTGTCACCTAAATCCAGATCCAAGAACGGGGACTTTGTGCTTTTGTGCAAAGGGATGTTTGTGCTTTTGTGCCCTAGACCATGGAAGGGCAACACATTTCATAGGTCCCCATGAAGACAAAGATTGCGGGGAGGGGTCGGTTTTTGTCTATCGTGGAGAAGTCTGGCTCCGTGTAATAGGTGGGTAATCCGCCCACCTGAGGTACCTGACGAGGTCTTCCGAGAGGTAAGTGCAGTGACCGAGATCCCCGAGCACCTGTTGAATCGTTCCAAGGCGCGCCGTGAGGCCGCGTCTGGTGAAGCATCAAGCGACGCATCCCCGGCAGTTGCGAAAGCTGCAACGCCTGCAACAACAGAAGCGTCCGCCGCACCAAAGGTAGCGGCGGCACCAAAAGCGGCGGCACCAGATCCTGCCTATGTCGTGGCTGCCAAGACACGTCGCAAGATTCCGTTCTGGGCAATGGCAACACTGTCGATGCTCCCCATCTGGGCACTGTTGTACCTAGTCGCGTTAACACCCGAAGAGAAAAAAGTTGAAGGCCCTATCGCCAAAGGCATCGAGGTGTACGGCGGTTGTGCAGGATGCCATGGTGCAAACGGATCCGGTGGCGCTGGTCAAGTTCTCTACCAGGGCAACGCCGTCAAGACCTTCCCACACATCGAAGACATGTTGAACTTCGTGTACAACGGAAGCCAAAAGTATTTGTCTGCAGGTCTTGCAAGTTATGGAGACCCCAACCGCGAAGGCGGAGTGCGCACATTGCTGGGATACAACGGCGCTGCGATGCCACAGCAAGGTGAAAGTGCAGGCGGTGCACTCACTGAGTACGAAATTCTCGGTGTGGTTTGCCACATTCGTTATGACATCGCAGGTGCTGATCCCGCCGATGAACAATGGGCTGCTGAATACGAACACTGGTGTTCTCCTGAATCACCCATTTTCAAGGCACTCCAAGATGGCTCGTCATCTTTTGACACACTTGCAGATGACTTCAAAGACTTGATGCCGACACCAATTGCTGTGGGCACAGATCCAAGAGCTAACAAGTCAAAATAAATTGCTCGCGTGCTTATTGCACGCACGACACTGCAACAACATTGTCGGTAATCATGTTCACCAACGTCGTGCTTTGCGCGTCAGGGAAACGTGTGATGAAGTCCCGCAACGATGAAGTGTCCACATCTCCACACTCGCGACGCACTCCATTGGTGAGATTTACTACCCAACCATTGCGCAACACACCCTCATTCCCATTGTCACGCATGTCGATGAGACCTGGCAATGTAAGAAATTCTTGGCCCGATGAAGTATCTGCGGGCACAAGCGCGAACCACACCACGGCGTCTCCCAACATGTCAGCCAGAAGAACACATGCGTTAGGCGTCACGAAATCTGTGCACGCAGGAAAAGTTGCGTAATCATCAACCAGAGTCGATTCAAAAATAGAAATTGTCCGTAGGTCATCAAGTGCTAATTGCATTTGTCCACCCGAGGTGCGCGAACCATTTTGAGACCAATTCGGATCCGCGGCAATGGAATTCACTGATGCAACAAGATCAATTTTCCGCAGCACTCGATCGGGGGATATCTGGCCGTCACCTTGAAAGAGATTGACGATGATGTTTCCCAAAAACAACACGCCAGCCACTATGACTGCAGTGAACACAAGGCGTGATCGGCTCAACGTTGCAAACTCCCCAACGCAAGAGAAATTCGATGAGCTAATTCATCCATCACCGCATCATTATGAGCGAGCCCGACAAACAAAGCCTCATACGCGCCTGGTGGGAGTGCTACCCCTGCAGCAAGCAATGCATGAAAAATTTGTGCATAGAGCTTCTCATCTGTGGACTTGGCTTCTTCAAAGTTTGTGGGCGCCTCGGTCATCGCATCACCGAAGTACATACCCACCAGAGTGCCGACCACTGGAAACTGAGCGCGCACACCCACAGAAGCACAGGCATCACGTAACAAGGCGGACAAGTGACGTGCACGTGCGAGGAGTTCGATGTACTCCCCTTGACCAAGTTGCTGCAATGTGGCTAGGCCCGCTGCTGTTGCGAGTGGGTTGCCGGCCAATGTCCCTGCATGAAACACAGTTCCCAATGGAGTGAGGTTTTCCATCACGTCTTGACGTCCGCCCACTGCACCAATAGGTAGGCCGCCACCGATCACTTTGCCAAAACATGTGAGGTCTGGGCGAACATCAAATTTTGCTTGTGCACCACCTAAACCAAGACGAAATCCGGAGATGACCTCATCAAACACCAACAGCGCACCCACACGATCGCATTCACGACGGAGTCCTTCGAGAAACCCCGGCGCAGGTGACACCACACCCATATTCGCTGCAACTGGTTCAACAAATACCGCAGCTACATCATGGTCCAACTGTGGAACAACGTTGTAGGGAAGCACCCATGTATTTGCCACTGCTTCCTCTGGAACACCTGCTGTTCCGGGCAATCCCAATGTGGCGATGCCACTTCCCCCTGCTGCAAGTAATGCATCTGTGGCGCCGTGAAAATTTCCGTGGAAGGTAACGATGCGCTTACGACCCGTCGTACCGCGCGCAAGACGCACAGCAGTGCTGGTGGCTTCGGTGCCACTGTTCATAAAGCGCACACGCTCACATGACGGCACGCGCTCCGAGATTGCTTCGGCAAGTTTCATTTCTCGCGTTGTAGGAGCACCATAGGAAGTTCCATCACCTGCGGCGCTTCGAATTGCCTCTACAACTTTGGGATGCGCGTGGCCCAAAATGATCGCACCATAACTTTGTACGAGATCTATGTACTCGTGACCTTCAACATCAAATACTTTTGCGCCCTCTGCACGCGACACGATGTAGGGGTTGCCGCCTACTGATTTAAAGGCGCGAATGGAAGAGTTCACACCGCCAGGAATGGCACGTGACGAACGTTCAAAAATGAGTTGGTTTGATGCAATTCCTTCGCCACGACATACCACTGGGTTGCAGTTAGCTTTGGCACACGCAACTTCATCGCAATATGCAATCTGGTCAGCCATGGCGACCTTGTTGAGCAGCCTGTTCAGCGAACCAACGAGTGAAGTACGTCAAGATGATGTCTGCACCGGCACGTTTAATTGCTGTCAGATGTTCCAGTGCGACCGCATCATGGTCAATCCATCCACGCTCGGCCGCTGCTTTAATCATCGCGTATTCACCACTGACGTGATACGCAGCTACTGGATGATCCACCGATGCTCGCACTTGGCCAATGACATCCAAGTACGCAAGTGCGGGCTTGACCATGACGATGTCTGCGCCTTGTTCGATGTCTTCAAACACTTCTCGCATCGACTCTCGCGCATTACGCCAATCTTGTTGATAACCCTTTCGGTGCCCACCGCCTGCAATTTGCACATCCACCGCGTCTCTAAATGGTCCATACAACGCAGATGCATATTTGGCCGAATATGCCATGATCGCAACTTCTGAATGACCGGCATCATCGAGGGCGTTTCTAATTGCACCTACTTGTCCGTCCATCATCCCACTAGGTGCAACAACATGAGCACCGGCGTTGGCTTGGGCAATTGCTGCTTGGCAATAAATTTCCAATGTTGCGTCGTTATCGACATCGCCGTGTGCACCCACAATTCCGCAATGTCCGTGAGAGGTGTATTCATCGACGCACAAGTCGGCCATCAAGACCACATCGTCACCGATGGTTTCTCGCAAACGGCGAAGTGCAACCTGCACAATCCCTTTCGGGTCATATGCACCAGATCCAACCTCGTCTTTGTGTTCGGGTACTCCGAACAAAATCACTGCACGAACCCCTAAGTCACGCAGTTGCACCACTTCGGCAACTAGGGAATCAAGCGTGTGCTGGACAACGCCTGGCAAAGACACGATGGGCTGCGGTTCGTTGATTCCCTCTCTCACAAAAAGAGGTGCGACGAAATCTGATACGCGCAGATGCGTCTCAGCAACAAGTTCTCTCATGGCGTTCGTAGAACGCAGGCGACGGGGACGTGAGGTGGGGAAAGTCACTCTTCGATGATATTGGCAGGAATAGCCACCTCGACAGCCACCGATCCCTAACGCGCCCCAAAGGCATCCGAGGTTGTCTCAATCAGAGCCGAAAGGGACTGTTCATGAGCAATAGCGGTCACATGCAGACCGAGATCGTTCGCTCTTTTTGCAGTGGAGGGCCCAATTGCGACCACTACTTCGGGGGCTGTTATACCAAAAGCATCACACCACGCAGATGCGGCACTTGATGAAGCCAACAGCAACGCATCTGCCGATATTGCAAGAGCGCGTTTGTCCGGGTCGGGTTGAAGTTGAACTGTGCGATAGGCAACAACTCGTGTCACTGTCCAACCTTTTGCCCCGATGCCATGTTCCACCACATCATCAGCGAGATTGCCTTGCACTACAAGAACATTTCCGCGGCCTTCGGGGAACATCTCTACCAGTATTTCTGCGCGCGCTGGGTCTGCAACAAGGTGTGCGCCCATGTTGAGTGACCGCTGCGTTGCAGTACCCACAACCGCAATATGTGGAAAATGATCTGTGTCACCGGCTGCAACTGCAGCACTCAGAAATGGTGCCACTCGATCCGCACCATTAGGTGAGGTCACCACAATCCAGTCAAATTCATGAAAGCGCTGCAGCACTGTGTCGCGTTCACGACCTTCGTCATCAGGTTCAGTGATAGCGAGTAGTGGGACTTCTATAACAAGGGCACCTTGTGCCTCAAGCAGACGGCGGAGAGATTCGTTCTGATCATGTGATCGCGTGATCACTACGGATCGTCCTTGAAGTGGTGTGCTCACTTCATCAACCTTGTGCAGACAACCTGTCGCGACATTCTTTCGCCATTGCAATTCCCACCACTCGGTGATCATCGGTATCGCCAATGAAACCCTCGATTTGTACCGAATCACTCATGCCGTCATTGGCCATGAATGCTCGAAAGACTCCATCAGTGGAGAGATGAGCCGCGACGGGCAATGAACAACCTGCGCCTAGTTCGGCGAGAAATGCGCGTTCTGCTTCCACTGCACGACGGCTCTCACTGTGATCTATTGCTGCGAGTAATTTCTGAGTTGCTACATCGTTGTCGCGACATTCCACGGCGACAGATCCCTGTCCCACCATGGGAACTGCAACAGATACATCCAGGGTTTCTGCAATCTGATCGGTAATTCCGAGAATTTCCATTGCAGCTACAGCCATCACAATCGCGCCACCGTCTGGAATCTTTGACAATCGTGTCTGTATGTTTCCGCGGAGATCTACAAAAGAAAGATCCGGGCGTAGACGTTGCAACTGAGCGCGACGACGCACAGATCCCGTGGCAACAGTGGCACCGTGGGCCAATTGTTCAAGAGATTTGCCTACCAATGCATCATTGGGGCTACGACGTTGACCAATGGCACCAATCACCAGGCCGTCGGCAGTTTGAGAAGGCAAATCCTTTGCAGAATGCACCGCGATATCGGCTCTGCCATCCAACACTGCACGTTGTACCTCTTTGACGAAAACACCTTGACCACCCATTTGGTGCAGTGGTGTAGTGGCGTTGAGATCACCTTGAGTGTCTACATAGACATATTCGATGGTCGTTGAAGGCAATGTCTGAGTCAGTAGTTGCCCAACAAATTCTGACTGCGCTCGTGCTTGGGCGCTTGAGCGTGTAGCGATACGCAACAAAGACATGATTACTTCTTAGCCGACACCGACTCAGTCGAGATGAAACAAGTCTCGAACAGCTGCGGAAAGTCGCTCACCTTGAGGAGTGCCGGCCGCTTCACGTAAGCGTACGGATGGGCTATGGAGAAGTTTTGCCACAATGCCACGGGTAATGGATTCCACTACTTCGCGGTGCTCATCACTCATGTCACTGAGTCGAGTTCCAAAGCGTTCCATTTCTGCAACTCGAAGAGCCTCCACGACCTCACGCAACTGGGCAACTAATGGAGCTGCTTGTCGTTGTGCTTGGTCGAGTGCAAAACGGTCAACTTCTTCAGTGATAATCGACCGCACTTGATCAACCTCTGCTGCACGAGACTCAATGCCACGCTGGGCCCACTGGCTGAGATCATCGAGGTCGCGCAATGTCACAGATGCAAGTGTTCCCACCGATGCATCCACATCACGCGGAAGTGCAATGTCCACAATAAGCAATGGCGATTCGACCAATTGACGAGCCTGGCTGACCATTTCATGATCAATGATGGTTCCACCTGCTCCCGTGCATGCAACAACAACGTCACTCTTTGCAAGCTCTTGTTGCAAGTCATCAAATGGTGCAACACGAGCGCCTACTTTGTCGGCAAGTGTTTCTCCGCGAGAGGCAGTGCGGTTCATCACCGTCACACTGTGAGCACCTGCGCGTGCAAGTGCAGTGGCAACACCCTCGCCCATCTCTCCTGCACCAATGACAAGAACTTTTTTCTCTTCAATGGTGCCGAGGATTTCACGAGCCATCTCTACCGCTGCATGGGATACTGACGCTGTCGATCGGCTAATCGCAGTTTCAGTACGCGCGCGTTTTCCTACTTCTAAGGCATAGCGGAAGAGCAAGTTGAGAGTATTGCGCGATGAACCCTCAGCCATAGCAGTTTCCCACGCACCGCGTACTTGGCCCACAATTTCTGTTTCGCCCAAGACTGCAGAATCAATTCCTGATGCAACTTCAAATAAGTGCACGATCGCATCGTCATCATGTTGGCTATAGAGGTGTGGTGTGATTTCGTCGGCAGGAATTCCACTTGTCTCGCAGAGGAAATCACGAATGTCTGAATATGCGCCGTGAAAACGTTCGGCAACTGCATAGACCTCAGTGCGATTGCAAGTAGACAACACCACTGCCTCGCGGATGTCATCACGCACAATCAAACTGTGCAAAGCCTTAGGCATTCCGCCATCAGAAATCATGACCTTTTCCAGTAGCTCCACTGGGCCAGTGCGATGATTCACTCCGATGACGACGATGGACATAACGACCTACGCGCTCACAGAATCTGATTGATTACCAGTGGGAACAGAACGCAATCCGTTGTTGCGACACTGTTCGTAGTAGCTAAGGATTTGAAGCTCCAGAGCCAAATCAACTTTGCGCACATTGACATCACGAGGAACCGACAACACTGTGGGTGCAAAGTTCATGATGGAACCAATGCCGGCCTTCACTAATGCATCTGCTGCTTCTTGCGCGTGCTGAGCAGGAGTAGCGATGATTCCGATGCTGACATGCTTAGCCTGCACGATTTGTGTGAGTTCATCTGCATGCTTCACTCGCACGCCACCCACAACAGTGCCGATCTTGGTCTCGTCTTTGTCGACAACGCCCACAATGTGAAAACCACGTTCGGAGATTCCCGTGAAATTGGCAAGTGCTTGACCAAGATTGCCCGCGCCCACAATGACCACTGGCCATGACTGGTTCAGACCTAGTTCACGCTGAATCTGATACGTAAGAAATTGCACTTCGTATCCCACCCCGCGCGTCCCGTAGGTACCGAGGTAGGACAGGTCCTTGCGCACCTTTGCTGCATTAACTGCAGCAAGTTCGGCAAGTTGCTCACTAGATACCTGCGTCACCTTGTCGTGCGAAAGATCGACAAGGATTCGTAGGTAGATAGGAAGGCGACCGAGGGCGGCTTCTGGAATTTTGCGGCGAGGGGATTCCGACATCACCCTTACGCTATTCGTTTGTTCACTCTTTCACGAACTCCTCAGAGTTCCCTCTAGCCTGTTTAAGCGTGACCTTGAACACGGCTCTCGCTGCTGGCGCTGCCATAGTGGCCCTCGCATTCGGACTCAGCACCTTCGACCGCTGGCTTCGCCGACGTAAACCACACGAATTGGCCTGGACAATAGCCATGGCCCTGTTCGTTATCGCGTCATTGGCCCTCTGGTGGGCTGAGGGAAGCGGTTGGAGTAATGCATCATTTCGCGTCTTCTTTATGTTTGGCGCCATCGTGAACGTCCCGTGGCTAGCTCTTGGAACGGTGTATCTCCTTGCTGGCCCTAAAGCCGGTGCTGTGGTCACTCGGTTCCTGTTGGTGTTTAGCGGTTTCGCAATTGGGGTGGTCCTCACTGCCCCCATCAACGGCCAGATTTCACCCATGGGAATGCCCGCCGGCAGGGATCATTTCGAGCCACTACCGCGCATCTTGGCCGCAGTGGGTTCAGCAATCCCGGCCATCGTGATTTTTGGTGGCGCTCTTTGGTCTGCCTGGCGCGTACTGCGCGGAGCTAACCCCGCCATGACAAGTGCGGCTACACGTCAAGTGAGTTCGGCACGACGATTAGCAGGAGGCAACATCTTGATTGCAGCAGGTGCAGCCACATTGTCGATGAGCGGCACATTTTCAGGACGTCTCGGTGAAGATCGGGCATTTGTCGTCACGTTGCTCGTCGGCATCGTGATTTTGTTCGCAGGCTTCCTTGTGGCAAGTAATGCCACGCAAGGCGCTACCTCAACGCGTAGCGCTGCACCTTCCCGCTGACATTGCGCGGAAGAGAATCCACAAACAACACCTTTGACGGGCACTTGTACCGCGCCAACTTTGTGCGGCAGTAATCAATAATTGCGTCTTCATCAAGATGTATGCCATTTCGCGTGACTACGTATGCGCGCACTGCTTCACCGGTATGTGGGTGTGGTGTACCCACCACTGCAACTTCAGAGATGTCGGGATGTGCCGAAAGCACTCCTTCAACTTCTGCAGGAAAAACGTTAAAGCCCGACACGATGATCAAATCCTTGGCACGATCAACCATGTAGAGATGGCCTGAATCATCGACAACTGCGATGTCGCCTGTTCGCAACCAGCCGTCGCGAGTAAGCACACGTGCAGTCGCTTCTGCGTCATTGAGATAACCCGCGAAAATATTTTCACCGCGAATCCAGATTTCTCCAGAATCACCCACCAACACATCTCCGCCGTTTTCATCTACGACGCGTAGTTCAATTCCAGGAACGGGTCGACCAATAGATCCAGGTATCCATTCCATGCCGATGGATGTTGTGACTACAGGAGCTGCTTCGGTGAGCCCGTATCCCTCTTGAATTTGCAAACCGAATCGAGCACTGAAGGATTGACTGATTTGTTCGGGAAGTTTTGCTGCACCTGACAACGCAAGTCGTATGGAGCTAAAGACATGTGGTGATTCGTGATCGAGTTGACCAAGTGCAGCCCACAAACTGGGGGCGCCTGGCAAGACGGTCACACCACGCTCAGCAATTGTCTCCATAGTGGACACAGGATCAAACCGCTGCACAAGAACCAAACATGCACCGCCAGCCAATGTTGTTCCAATCACCACATTGAGACCAAAGATGTGAAACAGAGGCAACACACCGAACACCACATCTGTGGGTGCGATGTGTTCGGCCACGTTTGCTTGACGAATGTTCGTCAACAAATTGTTGTGAGTGAGGATTGCAGCTTTCGGAGAGCCCGCTGTGCCACTTGTAAACATGTACACAGCAGGATGAGATGCTTCGACATCAACCACCGCCGCAGAATCACCGGTAAGAAATTCATCAATTGTCTCGGCACCTTCAATGACATGACCTTCGGTGGCAATCACAATGCGCACCGCCGACGTGGTGACCGAGGGGATGTTCTTCCATGCTTCATATGCGGACGGCTCAATGATTGCCACGGTGGGCGTGACGACATGAAGTTCGTTTTCAATTTCTGGTGCAGGACTCGTGGGATTCAAAGGAGCAACGATTGCTCCAATGCCAATAGCTGCCAGATACGACACGATGAAATAACGACTGTTGCCGCACAGCAACACCACAACGTCACCTTTTTGAACACCGCGTCGAACTAGTGCCCCGCGCATGGAGCCCACTTGTTCTCGCAGTTGTTGATATGTGGTGCTACGACCACGACTAATCAATGCCGTGCTGTTTCCATCATGACCTTCAATGATCTGTGAGAGGTTCATGAATGATGCACTTCTTTCCCTATCGCAACATCAAAAGTTGAACGATGCCCGCAGCGAAGATGACTCCTAGAAGAAGGGCAATAGACAAGGTGGTTGCTGGACGCATTGGTTGAACCTTACTTGGTGGAACGGAGGGTCACGGACGAGGTGGAAATCTCGCTATCGCCTTGAAAGACAAGTACTTCATCGCCTTCTTGGAGACGCAAGGCTTCGGCGGCCGACCCACGATCGATCGCCAATGCAATCATCCCGTAGGAGTCCAACACGGCACCTATGGCACCGCCATCGATCTCAGCAAAATGTGTGACGAGACGTGCGCTGCGTACATCGTCCCCCATCACTAATCGAAAGACGTCGCCCATGTGAGCAACATCTTCGGGTCCAATGTTGAGTTGGCAATTTCCAAACACATCAACCCATGCCACTTCACAGTGCAGACCTTCACCATGTACTGGATGATTTTCCT
>WLGS01000053.1 GCA_009703125.1 Actinomycetota bacterium | reverse complement strand
GTCTTCACCCGACTTGCCGGACTCGATGAGAAGACGGATCAACTCATTTTCTGACTTCAAGGATTCTTTGAGAAGTTGTGCTTCGCAATGAGAAATCAAACCGTGGCGACTTCCAAAGTGGTGATACAACGAGCCGCGAGACACTCCAGACTCGCGCAGAACGTTCTCCAAGTTGAAGTTCACTGAGCCACTTTGTTTCAATTCCTCCATTCCAAATTGAAGGAGGACTTCCATCGTGGATGCACCGTTGACGTTCTTGCGCGATGGTCCCCCGATTTCACTCACTCCAATATGTTGGCACAGGTGGCACTGTGGACAACGGGGCGACCGATTTGGGGGCTGAAAATGGAGCCCAAGATGAGAATCGAACTCACGACCTACGCATTACGAGTGCGTTGCTCTACCGACTGAGCTACCTGGGCGGGTAGACGAATAACGATACCGACCCTCTAGCGGGCTACGACATCTCCGGGTACAGCGGGACGTGAGGTGTCCGGATTGGCTCTCGCTACTTGCACGGCGGCCCAAATAAAGAGGAACTGAAAAGGCAGACGCGCATAGGAGACGAACTGCTCGCTTGCGGCACGATCACGCCAATCCCAGGTCATGTAGAGATTCGCTGGGTACACAGCCACGAAGAGCGCCACGGCCAAATACGCACCGCGACGACGAGTGCTGGGTCGAAACAACATGAGGGCAATCACGATTTCGGCGACACCACTTATATACGTCCAAAACGATTCGCTCGGTGGCAGCCATGGCGGAACGATGTCGTTGAAGAATTGTGGGTTCACAAAATGCATGATTCCAGCAAAGAGTAAAAAGAAACCCATCACGATGGCGATGCGATTCCAGAAGGGCGTATTCATTCGTGTGCCTCCGCGAGGACAAATTGAAGAGCAGCGTCTGCTGCTGGTGAAGGAAGGGACCAGATGAGGTTACGCAACAGAATTGCTTCATTTACATTCAATGCAAGATGTCGCATTGCTTCATGTAGGCGAGAGATGGCTGCAACGTAGGCCTCTGGATGCAAGATGTGGCCATTGCGTGTGAGTTCATCTCGGTAGATGCCCGCAATCTCGGTGAGTCCTGCACGCAACTCATCTGTACGATGGCGACGTACTTCGCGTTTGTGTTTGTCTTCCAGTGCTTTCTTTCCACCACGCTTCACTCCCATAACAGCGAGTGTCTTTTCAAGGTCAGCGATTTCTTGTTCGTGCCGTTGATGAATGGGCTCAACAGATTCATCAATCATTGCGACAATTTGTTCCACAATGGCAATCACTGTTGCGCCGGTGCCATCAATGCGCCGCGGAATGTTGGCAAAGAATTCTCGACGTTGTACAAGTTGTCGATCTGAGGCAAGAAGACGTGCACGAGTAAGGCTGCCATGTGCTGAACGCGCCGCAACTGTGGCGGTCTCTGACTGGACACCCTCGCTTATCAACACATCAAGCACCACGTTGTCATTGAGTGCCCCAAAATGCACGGTGAAACACCGCGACACAATGGTTGCGAGCGTGTCATCTACTTGGTCTGCTAACAACACGAAAAACACTCCACTTGGTGGCTCTTCTAATGTCTTGAGCAAACGCACGATGGCTGCGGGCTGCATGAGATCGATCTCGTGCATGATGATGACTTTGCGGTTGCCTTCTGTGGGTGTCACCGAGGCAAGACGTACAACTTCTTCGGATTGATCCTTGATGATGGATGCACCTTCACGAACTACTAGGTGAATATCAGGATGAGCACGACGCTGTGCAAGATCGTTAGTGCGATCGGCGGGGTCATCATTGTGTGCAAGCAAGACACCAGCAAATGTCCGCGCAGCTTCTTCTTTGCCGCACCCTTCCGGACCCACAAAGAGATATGCGTGCACAGGTTGTGCGGCTGCGGTGCGCAAAAGAGCGATAGCTCGGTCTTGCCCGCGCACTGAGTCCCACACTGAAGTCACAATGTGAGACTACTGAGAAAGTCGTGCCAGAACCTTGGTGTGGATATCTGCTTCGACATCATCTTTAGGCATAGTGCCATCGATGACTATCCAACGTTCGGGGTCTGCCTGTCGTAGTTCAGAAAACCCCTGCGCAATACGAGCAAAAAAATCGGCCCCCTCGCGCTCAAAGCGATCGAGGTCGCGCTTGGCGAGTCGTTCGTTGAGCACATCTGTGGGGACATCGATGTAAATCACAATGTCGGGCAGACGGTCACGTAGTGCCCATTGTGAAATTGCAAGGAGGTCTGTTGTGCCGAGTTGTCTGCCGTAGCCCTGATAGGCAAGCGTGGAATAGATCGAACGGTCACTGACCACATGCTGACCGCGTTCAAGTGCGGGAGCGATGACTTCGGCCATGTGTTGAGCCCGATCGGCGGCCATCAGTAATGCTTCGGTGCGACGATCCATTTCAACATTGTCGGGGTTCGCCAAAATGGCTCGCAATTCTGTACCAATGCGTGTTCCGCCAGGTTCACGCGTAATGACAGCATTGAGATGTTGACCAAGTCGAGTGGTGTGCGTGCTTTTGCCGCACCCCTCTAGACCTTCTAGTGCAATGTAGGCAGGAGTCTTCACTCGCCCTCAGATTCAGCAGCAGGCTTTTCCTTCGGTGCAGCCTTTTTCTTGGGCGTTGATTTCTTTGCTGCAGTCTTTTTGGCCGCGGCTTTTTTCGCAGGAGCTTTCTTGGCAGCAGTTTTACGAGCGCCAGACTTCTTTTTGGGTCCACCATTTGCTTCGATGTATTCACGACGCAATTGCAGAAGTTCGTATGCACGCTCGTTGGTCATCAGTTCCATACGGTCGCCGCGGGTAAGGCCTGCGTTGGTTTCACCGTCGGTGACGTAATCACCAAAGCGGCCTTCCTTGCCCACAACTGGCTTTCCGCTTGCAGGATCGTTGCCGAATTCCTTCAATGGTGGTTTCGCTGCTGCACGACCACGACCAAACGTACGCGGTGTAGCAAGTAAGGCAAGTGCCTCTTCCAAAGTAACTTCGAGAATCTGCTCTTCGGTTTGCAGTGAGCGACTTTCTTTTCCTTTAGAGACATATGGTCCATAACGACCATTTTGTGCAAGCACCATTTCACCATCTGAGGGATCTGGTCCCAATTCGCGTGGCAGACCTAACAAGTCAATGGCATCTTTCATAGTCATGCGGTCGATGTTCATTGTTTTGAACAATGACACCATCTTGGGCTTTTCCATTCCGCCAGGTGGCTCGTCCATGGTGCCCCACTGCACATAGGCGCCATAGCGTCCGGACTTGACGAATACTGGATGGCCATTCCATTCGCCAATGGGCACGTCACCTTTGGGTGCACTCAACAAACCAAGAGCGATGTCGAGAGTCAGTTCGTCAGGTGTCATCGAGTCGGGAACACTGGCGGTGTTCTCACCAGATCTCACATAGGGGCCATACAGACCTGGCTTCACGATGACTTCTTCACCGGTGGTGGGATGGGCCCCCAATACAAAGGTGTTCAACAAGGCAGCATCGATGGTGTCGAGATTTGAGGTCACGATGTTCTTGAGACCTGGCTCATGCTCGCCACCAAAGTAGAACTCCTGCAACCATGCGCCTTTTTTCAGTTCACCGCGCGCAATGGCGTCGAGGTCGGCGTCAAGATCAGCTGTGAATTCATCATTGACGAGTGCTTCAAAGTTCTCCGTCATGAGACGAATCACCGAGAACGCTGTCCACGTAGGGATAAGTGATGTTCCTTTTTTCCAGAGGTAATGACCTCTATCCACCATGGTGGAGATAATCGAGGCCCACGTAGATGGACGACCAATGCCTTTTTCTTCCAACACTTTCACCAATGATGCCTCGGTGTAGCGAGGTGGTGGAGTGGTGGCATGTGGCGTTGCGGAGTAATGATCAACAGAAACTTTCTGTCCAGCCGCAAGATCAGGAAGCAACAATGCCTTCTCGTCGTCGCTCTCGCTTTCATCTTCATCGCGCGACTCTTCGTACGCCGCACGATAACCAGCAAATTTGATGGTGGTTCCGCTTGCAGTGAACTCACAATCACTACGTGATGCATCGTTGGCTGTTGCACCCATACGCAATGTCACGGTTTGTCCGATGGTGTCCGACATCTGTGACGCCAACGTGCGCTGCCAGATCAATCGGTAGACCGCGATGTCTTGTCCACGCAGTTCGTTACTCAGTGAATCTGGTGAACGCAAAGGCAACGCAGGACGAATTGCTTCATGCGCTTCTTGCGCGTTTTTCACTTTGTTGGGGAACGTACGTGTGGTGTTGTGGACGTAGTCCTTTCCATAGTCGCGTTCGACGTAGGTACGAATTTCTGCAAGTGCTTCCGATGACAACGTCACGGAGTCTGTACGCATGTAGGTGATGAAGCCACGTTCGTAGAGGCCTTGGGCCACGCTCATTACTTGACGTGCAGACAAACGAAGTTTGCGTCCAGCTTCTTGCTGCAATGTGCTCGTTGTAAATGGTGCCTTTGGCGATGATCGATACGGCTTTTCGTCACGTGAACGCACAACAAGATCTGCACTTGTCAGACCTGCAATGAGTTCATTGGTGCGTTGTTCATCAAGAACAACTACATCGTTTTGCTTCTCGCCTTGTTCTGTGAAGTCTTTACCACTGGCTACGCGAGTGCCATTAATGGAGTGCAGCTTTGCCACAAAGTTAGGCGAGGTAGATGTGTGTGCTTCAAGTGAGAAGTAGTCGGCCGCACGAAACTTGATGCGTTGCCATTCACGCTCCACGACAAGACGCAACGCAGGGCTTTGCACACGACCAGCTGATAGGCCTCGATTCACACGGCGCCAAAGAACTGGTGACACTTCGTATCCATAGAGACGGTCGAGAATGCGACGTGCCTCTGCCGCATCAACAAGGCCATAGTCGAGATCACGGGGATTTGCTACTGCTTCCAGAATCGACTTCTCGTTGATTTCGTGGAACACCATGCGGTAGTGAGGCACTTTGGGCTTGAGGTGCTCGAGGAGGTGCCAGGAGATTGCTTCGCCTTCGCGGTCTTCGTCGGTTGCGAGATAGAGAGCGTCTACCTCTTTTAATGCAGCTTTGAGCTCCTTGACGATCGTGCGCCCTCTTTCGGTGAGCTCATAAGAAGGTTTAAAGCCATTCTCCACATCGACGGCCAACCCCTTGCTGGGGAGGTCGGCAATGTGTCCCACTGAGGGTCGAACATCGAAGTCCGGCCCCAAGTATTTGGAGATGGTTTTTGCCTTAGCGGGGGATTCAACAATTACGAGTGACTTAGCCATACCTTTTTCATCGCTACGTGATAAACCCCTGCCTTGTCAAGGCAACATGCTTAAATCCTTATGGCACTAGGGTTTCGTGGTTCCGACTTGGGCATGGGTGCCCTCGACATCGATCTGTGGAAGCACCCGATCGAGCCATTTGGGGATCCACCAGTTGCGGGCGCCCAGCAGTTCCATCGTGGCGGGAACTAACAACATGCGCACCACCGTGGCGTCGATGAAAACAGCGACCGCCATACCGAGGCCAAAGAGCTTCAATGAGCGATCGTCGCCGAGGACAAATGCAGCAAATACACACACCATGATGAGCGCTGCAGCCGTGATGACGCGCGCCGTTGCGGCAACACCATCGGCTACTGCAAGAGCGTTATTACCTGTCTTTTGGAACTCTTCTTTCATGCGCGAGAGCAAGAACACTTCGTAGTCCATGGAAAGACCAAACACGATGGCGAACAAGAACATTGGTGCCCACGCCTCAATAGGTCCTGGTTTACCCACACCAATGACATCTGCAAGCCAGCCCCACTGGAAGACCGCAACAATGACTCCATAGGAAGCGCCCACCGAGAGCAAGTTCATAAGAACTGCTTTGAGGGGAACCAGCAAACTGCGAAACACCATCATGAGAAGAACAAATGACAGCAAGAGCACAATTCCGATTAAGAAGAACAATCGTTCTCCGAGATAATCAGAAAAATCAATCGACGCAGCTGTCCACCCGCCGAGCTTTGCATCAATGTTTGCCGCCGGAATGACGTCATCGCGTAATCGATGCACAAGTTCAGTTGTCTCCGCATCTTGTGGTGCTGTGTTGGCAATCAAGCTGATGAGTGCAACATCGGGAGAAGGAAGCGGAAGACGTCCTGCGTATGCAACTCCATCGGTGTTCAACAATGTGTCAACAAAGCCATCCACAACAACAGTGTCGTTTGCATCGTCACCAGTGATGGTGATCAACATGGGACCGTTGTAGCCAGGACCAAAGCCTTGGGCAATGAGGTCATATGCCTTGCGCACCGTTGCATCTTCAGGTGCGTTGCCGAAGTCACCAAAACCAAGACGAATAGAAAACATGGGAATAGACAAGATGCCAAGAAGCACTGTTGCGCCAATGAGAGACGTCCAAGGTTTGCGTTGCACTGTGCGGCTCCAACGCCACCACACGCTTTGTTTGTGATCGTTTTGTGCCTTATGTGGCAAGTATGTGCGCAATGAAGGGACAACGAGGCGCAGTAGCTGTACGAGCAGTGCAACGAGTACACCAGCCAGCAAAATCGCATAGTTATGGGTGAAAACAGCGACAAAACCACTGACCACGAATGCGGCGAGTCCTACTAACGCGGCACGTGTTGTTTCGTCAATCTTGTGTCCCACCATTGCCAGAAGTGCCGGCAACAAAGTCACACTTGCAATCACCATTGTTGCCACACCAATTGACATAGCGATGGCAAATCCACTGACGAATTCAAGGCCAATGGTTAACAGTCCGAGCAGTGCAATGATCACAGTGAGACCAGCAAAAATCACTGCACGACCAGAAGTATTGATTGCTTCAACAATTGCATCTTCAAGATCTCGTCCGTCATGTCGCGCTTCGCGGAAACGGGTGACAATGAAGAGCGCATAGTCAATTCCTACGCCAATGCCAATCATTGCAACCATCGACGTTGCCGCATCGGGCATGCTGACGATGTTGCTTGCAATGGTCACGATGCTGGATGCAACGGCTAATCCAAGAAGTGCGATACCGATGGGCAATCCCATTGCAAGCACTGAACCAAATGCAAGAACCAAAATGATGATGGCTGCAAGAAGTCCCAGGGCTTCGCTTTCGGGAATGGGGAATACGGCAAATAAATCGCCGCCGTATTCCACTTGTACACCGCCCACGGCAAGTGGGTCCATAATGTCGGTGATTGCATCGACATAGGGCTGCCGTTCACCGAGGTCCATCCGCGGTACATCTACCGTTGCATAGGCAATGGTGCCTGAGGTACTGATTTGATTTGTTCTCACAAATGGGCTTGTGACGTCAACATTGTCTAAGGCGTCAATACGCGCAAAGGCATCAACGAGCGAAGCTACAAACTGTTCGTCCGTGAAACCCTCGGGTGAGTTAATGACAATCTGAGAAGAGATTCCCGCCTGGGTGGGATTGATGGTGGTGAGAATGTCGTTGACTTCACGTGCTTCGCTGGAGGGCAGGTCCATCGATGTTTCAAATGCTGGGCCCACTCGCATACTTCCCACGGCAAGCACAATGGCCAAAGGAATCCAGAAGGCAAAAACGACGATGCGCTTGTGGCGCACGCAAAAACGGGTGAGAGGTAAAAGCACGGGAAATCCTGTATTTGTCGGGGTCTCTAAAGAATAGAAAGGAACGGCCCTGTGATGCTCTTGTCCCGATACGGTTTTATGAAATGGATGCACATGTCACACCTCCGAACCCAGGTGATTCTCCTGTGCTGTCAGGGCGGGTCATACGGCTAGATCGAGGATGGAGCACAGTACTGCTCGACGATTCATCGGTGGTGCGGGTCCGCAATATCGGCACCGAGATAGCCGTGGGCGACATGGTGGATGTCTCCGGTGATTTTGAGCGCATACATATGGTGCATGAAAGAAAAAGTGCACTTACGCGAAGGCATTCCTTCGAAGGCGCCCGTGGCGTACGACAGATCGTTGCCAGCAATATCGATGTGGTGTTTGTTGTTCATGCAGTGAATGCAGCAGTGAACCAACGCAGACTCGAACGCGAATTAGTTCTCGCTTTTGATAGCGGTGCAACACCAGTGGTGGTGCTTTCAAAAATTGACACCGTGGATGACGCGGTACATGCATCAGTACAACAACAACTCAGTGCTGTGGCTCTTGATGTAGAGATTGTTCCCATTAGTTCCCAAACAGGTCGCGGACTGGAACGTATACGTGAGATTGCACATGAAGGAATCACAGTTGCGTTCATTGGTGCAAGCGGTGTAGGCAAGTCAACACTTGTGAATGCCCTTGTAGGTCACGAAGTGCAGCGCACCGCTGAAGTGCGCAGCGATGATCAACGCGGACGACACACCACCGTTGCTGCAGAACTCATTCCTCTTCCTGGAGGAGCATGGTTGCTCGATACTCCCGGCCTACGCGCAGTCACATTGTGGACAAGTGGTATTGGAATCGAACGTGCATTTCGTGATGTATTTGAGCATGCAGATCGTTGCAGATTTAGAAATTGCAAACATCTTGATGAACCAGACTGTGCAGTGCAACAGGCAATTCGCGACGGCCACCTAGATGTTGTTCGCCTCGAAGCAATGAGACGTTTAGTGGCTGAGGAATTGTCGGTTGAAGAAGAACAACTTGAGAGAGTACGCCAACAAGATAAGCGTGGATTTCGCAAAAAACGCCCGTAATTATTGGGCTTTTAGGCAACCATAGGAAATTGAATTCCTACAATTGCGCCACCGCCGGCGTTATCTAATACATAGGCAGTGGCACCGTGATCTTCGGCAAACTGTGCAACGATTGCTAGACCAAGACCAGACCCTGGCATGGAACGCGTAGAAGTTGCTCGATAAAAACGCTCAAAGATGTGTGGCTTGTCTGCATCTGGAATACCAGGGCCGTGATCTCTCACTTCTACCCGACGCGCCCCAATGTGTACCTCAATAGGAGTATCTCCATTGTTGAACTTCACAGCATTATCAATCAGATTAGAGATAGCTCGATCAAGTTGCGAGGGGCGAGCAAAAACGTGAGTATCGGCAGTGGCATGCAACGTGATGGGCACATGAGCACGCCGCATGGCGCGTTCTGTAACTTCGGTGACAACATCGAGAAGATCAATCTCTTGTGTGGCTTCCGACGCTCTCTGATCTGTCGCTAGTGCACTGAGTTCTTGGGAAAGTTCGGTGAGCTCGTCCACTTCAGCTTTCATATCTTTAAGAATCGCATTGCGATCTTCATCGGAGAGCACAGCTCGTTCAAGTAGTTCGGCATTTGCGCGCAAACTGGTGAGAGGCGTGCGTAGTTCGTGGCTGGCATCTTGTACAAGGCGACGTTGACGTTCTGTACTTTCGCGCAGTGCCGTCAACATGGTGTTAAAACTGCGCCCCAATTGTGCGACTTCGTCTGTACCTACAACGTCAATATTGCTGTCGAGGTTCTTCGTAACTGCAATGGATTCAGCTGTGGCGGCAAGAGTTTCAATAGGTTTGCTGATGCGACGTGCGAAAAGCCAACCTGCACCCGCAGCAATGAGAACGGCCAGGGTTGCGAACAAGGGGAACCAGATACGCATGCCCTGTTGGGCATCCACGAGGATTTGAGTTCCTTTTGCAACTTGAATGAGACCACCGCCAGGTGCAGCAACCGTCAGCATCCGAAATTCACGCCCTTCCACGGAAATAGTGGAGTAATAGGTGCGTTGTGTGCCGTCGCTCATTGCAAGATCTTCAGGTGTGACGGGCAAGGTGGGGTAGTCCACTCTTTTGATGATGGTGCCATCGCCCGAGACCAATTGCGTAATGGAATCTGTCTCCGGTTCCACTAACGCGCGGTTTAGCGGGCCTCGACCAAAGACATCGTCAAAGTTGAATCGGGGATTGTCGAAGGCCTTCAGAACTTGTGTTGCTCTGTTGTTGAGAGATTGTGTGACTTGATTTTCTAGCTGATTCGTTGCAATGGAATATGCACCGACGCTGATAGCTAGGGCAACAAGAAACACAAGACCAGCAGTCACTGTGATGTAGCGAGTGCGCAAACTCATGCTGTCTTCACCGTGTATCCCACTCCGCGAATCGTGTACACGATGCGACTCTCGTTGTTCTCTTCAGTTTTGCGTCGTAGATAACCAATGTAGACATCTAATGACTTCGAACTGGTCTCAAAGTTGTAACCCCAGATGGTCTCATAGATTTGCTCACGTGTGATCACAGCGTTGGGGGTCTCCATAAGAAGTTCCAAAAGGTCAAATTCAGTTTTGGTCAACTGGATATCTCGAGAACCTCTTTTGACTTCGCGCGTCTGAGGATTCAAGGTGAGATCACCCACACGCAACAGGGTGGAATTCTCTGTATTGCCTGAACGACGAAGCAATGCGCGGCATCGTGCGAGGAGTTCATCAACTTCAAAAGGTTTCACGAGGTAATCGTCTGCACCGGCATCAAGTCCGGCGACCCGGTCACCCACTTCATGTCGTGCGGTGAGCAACAAAATGGGAGTTGTTATGCCGCGATGACGAGATTCTCTACATACGGTTAACCCATCGGCAAAAGGCATCATCACATCTAAAACAATGAGATCAAACTTCTGTTGTTCAAGAGTCTCGAGTGCTTGGCGTCCATCGTTCACTGCGGTGACGTCGTATTTTTCAAGCTCCAGAACACGTTGAACGGCTTTACGCACCGAGGGATCGTCTTCGGCCATCAGCACTTTGACACTCTCCATGTCTTCACGGTATCTATATCCCGCAAGGGTTTGGGAGTCTTGGACATATTCTTGCCATTCTCTTACCTCACTCATGGAGACTTCTTACCTACGAGGGAGAAAGTGTTCCCAGCCAGGAATTCCTGGTGAACACCCCACAGAAGGAATCCCATCATGAGAACCACATCCCGTTTCACCAGAGTTGCAGTGTCTGCAGGTCTTGTTGTTGCAGTAGGCGCCGGAGTACTTGGCATCACAAGCTTTGCAAGCGCTCAAATATCTGGATCGCCATCGGCGCCTCAGGCTATTGAAGTAACTACGAACGATGACTCAACATCTTCGACGGAGTCCAAAGATTCAGGTCCAGCGAGAAGCTACACCGGAAGCACATCCGTACGAGTGTCTCCCGTGGCAGTTGCTGCAACAGCGCTTGGTATGACAGAAGCCGAATTGCGGACAGAGCTCGACGCGGGCAAGTCCATTGCTCAAGTTGCTGAGGCGAAGAATGTAGAACTTCAAGTCGTTATTGATGCGCTTGTGGCAAAGCACAAGGAACACATTGCCGAACATGTGACTGAAGGAAAGTTGACTCAGGCTGAAGCTGATGCAAAGTTGGCTGATTTTGAAACGCGCATCACTGAGATGGTGAATGCAACACCGTTCCCCATGAAAGGTGGACCTGGAGGCAAGGGCGGCCCTGGCGGCAAGATGGGCCATATCAAAGCAGCATCGGAAGAGTTAGCTGCAGTGTTGAACCTGACCACTGCTGAACTTGTCACTCAATTGCGCGATGGTAAATCAATCGCAGCGATCGCTGAGGCACAAAATGTGGACATCAGCAAGGTGAAAGAAGTTCTTACTTCGGAATTCAAGGCACACCTTGATGAAGAAGTTGCCTCGGGTAAGCACACTCAAGCAGAAGCGGACGAGAAGCTTGCAAAGTTTGTGACTCGTCTCGATGACATGGTGAACAAGGCTCGCCCACAAGGCGGACCAATGGATGATGATCATGGTCGTGGTGGCCATGGCCCACGCGGAATGGGTGACGCACAGCGTCAACACAACCTGTAAGAACCCCCTACAGGCGGCCGGAGTCCAACATAGAGAGGACTTCGGCCGCTCTGTCTTTTATGGCATCAATGTCAGAAAGTTTTTGTGCTGCACGGATCTGTGTAGCCATACGCGGGTTTCGCTGAAAGCGATCTGCATGTCGAAGAAGAAAATCCCAATACAGCGTGGTGAACGGACATGCATCGTCACCCACACGCTTCTTGCGGTCAT
>WLGS01000052.1 GCA_009703125.1 Actinomycetota bacterium | reverse complement strand
TGCTGGCAAGAGCTAGGAGTTTCTCTGATTGTGGTCGCCAACCAGGTGAATGGTTTTATTCTCATTATCTTCTCGGTGGGAATTACCGCATGACCGAATGGCAAGGTGCTGTGCTCCTTGCACAACTTGAAAGATTCCCGCAACAGCAAGAAATTCGTGCAAGAAACGCTGAGATGTTGAATCGAGAACTCGCTCAGATACCGGGTATCCATCCTCAAGGTCGTCATCCTTCGTGCACGTCTCAAGGAAATTATTGCTATGTAGTGCGCGTAGATGAACAACATTTCGGCGTGAGTCGTGATGTATTGCGCGAAGCATTAATTGCTGAGGGCATTTCATTGACGATGGCATATCCACCTCTCACTCGTCTGGATGTATTTGCAGATCCCAATGGATTTGTCCCTCGCCTTCGTTCGCGAAAAGACATGCAGGATTTTTCTTCGCTCCAACTTCCTGTGAGTGAGGAACTGGCAGATACCACAATGTGGTTTACAACGTCAGTGTTGATGGGCAGTGAGAACGACACAAGAGATGTTGTACGGGCGATGGAAAAGATTTATACACACCGAAATGAGATCGCGACACATGGCTGAGATAGGTAATGCGTTCACTCTTGTAGAGGCGACCTTTGCGGAGACTCTTCACGGGCTTGGAAGCGTTGCATTGGTTGTGAATGATCCACCATGGTCACATCTGGCCAGTTCTGTTGCAACTCCAGCTTCTGTTGTGCAGGCCTGGGACATGGATATCGCACACCTCGAGGCTGTAGCGAAAACACAGCCTGTAGGCGACACCGTGGTGGGAGTCGGTGGCGGAACTGCGATGGATACAGCCAAGTTTCTTGCATGGAAACTGGGCCGACCTTTAGTGCAGATTCCATCAATCACTTCTGTTGACGCTGGCTTTACTGATGCAGTTGGTGTGAGAGTAGATGGCAATGTGCGCTACATCGGCAACATTCGCCCTGAAAAAGTGGTACTTGATATTGCACTTGTGTGTGGAGCACCTGCACATTTGAACCGGGCGGGAATTGGCGACATCATCTCGTGTGCGACCGGGCTTTTTGATTGGCGCCTTGCTTCGGGGAAAGCAATTGGTCACGTATGGAATACAGACCTTGCAAACTTAGGCGAAAGGCTTTTGGTTGATCTTGAGAAGCATTTGGAAGAAATCGCTCAAGTTAGTCCGGCGGGTGTGCGTTTTCTTGCAGAGTCATATCGTGCAATCGGGGCTGCATGTGCCGATGCTGGTCACAGCAGATTCGAAGAAGGTTCAGAACATTTCTGGGCTTATTGTTATGAATCACTCACTGGGGCACATCCGGTACACGGCGAAATAATTGCTTTTGCTGTAGTGGTGATGGCCTATATACAGGGAAACAATCCCGAGCGATGGCGAGACCTTGTTGTGAAGTGTCAGGTGCGTGCTCATCCTTTGGATATCGGCATCACACAAGATGATTTTGTGAAAACTTTTGCGCACCTCAATGAATATGTGCAGAAGTACTCACTGGATTACAGCATTATCAATGAAGAGGAATTCACATCTGATGTGGTGGACGCCGCATGGGAATTCGTCACTCGCATACCACGACAAGGAAGTATCTCGTGAAATTTGCATTATCTGGGTATGGATGGGCAGCACGCATGCACGCCAAGGCGATTCGTTTGGCAGGACATGAAGTAGTTGGAGTATCCGGCCCCCATGAAGAGCGTCGCGCAGTCTTTGCAGAAAAACACAATTGCCAAGTGTCTTGTGATTCGGTGTCACAGATGCTCGATGAATCGGGTGCGGAGGCTCTTGTAGTGTGCAGTCCTAATGCTGTTCACCACAGTGACACCCTTTTAGCTATTGACGCAGGCGTGCATGTGCTCGTGGAAAAGCCAGTCACTGTCACTTTGGAACAGTGTGATGAGATTGCGGCACTTGCTGCAAGCAAAAAGGTAACTGTGGGGGTGGGTCATATGTGGCGCCATCACAATGAAGTGATTGCGATGCGTGATGTCGTTGCCTCTGGTGTACTTGGACGAGTTGTTCGAACGCATGGTTGGGGTGTGCATGCAAACTGGGGACCATCTGGATGGTTTATTGACCCGGAGTTAGCAGGTGGTGGAGCCTTGATTGACATGGGAATCCATGCAATTGATACCGCTCGGTTTTTACTTGGTGATCCAGACCCAGTGCGCGTGCAAGCCAGTATCGGCTTTGGAGAATTCAGCGACACAGTTGTAGACGATGATGGCGTTGTGATTATTGATTGGGACAACGGTGTGCGAAGTGTGATCGAATTTGGATGGTGGCAACCAGTACTTGGTGGTCTTGAGGCCGATACAAAGGTGTACGGCACCAAAGGCGCTCAACAAATGTGGCCCAATTTCAACGAATTTGGATCTGATTACCAACACTGCGGTGTTGAAATGTACACAGAACAGATTGTTGATTTCGCTGATGCTTGTAGCACCGGACGTGATCCTATTGGTTCATTATCTGTGGGTCGCACCGCACTTTCAATTGTGCGTGACGCGTACAACTGTGTGCGGTGAACTCAATCAGTTCGTGTGACACCAAATCGATCAAGCCACACACCAAGACCGCCAAAGCGTGTCACCCGGAACTCTTCTGCAGCGCCGAGTCCGTAGTGTTCTCCAGTGCGACTTGCACCTGCACGCAAGAGTGGTTCCATAAGCGGCTGGACATTTCCGCTTTGCAACACTTCTTCAAGTAAGGGCACGTCATAGCCACCAGTGGATGCCTGGAGTTTTAGTTGGTGTGCATAGTTGACCAGCATTGTCTGGTGTGTGCAGGCCGCTTCAATCTTGCGTGACAATGTTGTAGAGATATCCACCACGTCGGTGACTTCTCCCACCGCGCGACCAAAGTACCAACGCTCAAAACAGCCGTGGGGGGCGAGTCCTTCGTTGAAGTGTTCTGGATGGTGCTTATCAAATTGACTTGTCCAGAAAGCTTCATCGGTTGCCCGGGCAATCATCTTGTGATCTTCATTGTCTTCGGCAAATTGGCTACATGGATCGAAAGTGACAAGTGTGTGAGGGCGATGAGTTCGGATCTGACGAATGATTTGTTCACGAATTACTAATTCACTTGCATCGCCCAATGAATCGGTTGGCCAGCCCAACTCAACAATGTGAGAAACCCCAAGTATCCCCATCGCTTTATCAAATTGCTGTTTGTTCTGGGCAGTAGTTGAAGCCTCGTCAAGATTCCATGAATCCCATCGATCATCAGTGGCACGCACCACAACTACGCGCCAACCACTATCAGCCCATCGAGCCACCGTGCCTCCAAGAAACAAGGTGGGGTCATCTGCGTGTGCCACTACAACAAGGACAGTTCGATTCTTCCCTGGTGGTATCTCAGTAATAGATGCCATTCCCCGACGATAACCGCTCTGCCCTATGTGAATGATGAGGGATCGGGCACCACGAGAGGCTCGTACTCACCGTTTTCCCGTAGTCGCAGGGCCTCTTCAAAGATGTGGTCAATGAGGGTGTTCCATATTTCTTGGGCGCGATCTTCATCTGGTGTGTCTTGACATATGCCAGCAACTGAGTGCGCAAAGTCGCGTGAGACCGCCACGAGAACCCGGTTCTTATCAAGAGTGGGAATCAAGCGGGGATTTTCGCCGGTGTGAATTTCTGGTGGAACCAAGATTGCCGTGACGGTGAGAGAAAGTTCGGTGGCAACAAAAAGGACAGAACTTGAATCGTGGAGTAGGTGTTGGAATTCTTTCTGCAGATTCTGTGTGAGTGACTCTGGCAAGTTGGGGCATTCGGAGAGTTCCTGTAAGAAAGCGTCAGTTTCCTCAAAATTGAATCTTGAACTGTCCATTACCTCTCCTTGTGGCCCACCTACTTTCTAGTAAGGACTACGGTTGGACGACAATTTTCTTGCCGTTTGGTCCTGACTGGTAATTGTTGCGTTCCCTCCGTACGTTGCACGCCCACACATTGTCCCGACATTGTCGCAATGTCACGAAAGAGAGGCAGGTCACACATGGAATCATTTCGGACAGACAGTGCACATGATCGACTAACTGCACTACGCAGACCCACACCAAGTAACCCATCAGTGGCAACAGTTAATTCTCGACGTCTTCTGGCTGTAATTGGGGGAGTCGCATTTGTTGTTGTGTGTGCCCTGGCTTTTCTTCTCAGTCAACGAGCAACTCCTCAAGTTGTACCTGCGGAGGTTGTTGTGAGTGCACCCCCTAGTGACGTACCCCACACTCTTCTTGATGGTGAGTCATATGTTGCTATTGCCGCTGAAGTGGGGACATTTCCACCTGGTCTCTCCATTGGAGACACGGTTCGCGTCGTGGTCGTATCAAATTTTGACACGGGACAACCCGCACGTTCATTAGATGACATTGCGATGATTCGTGATGTCACGCCTCCCGCGGAATTCGGTAATACCTACGTGATTACAGTCCGTGCGCCCCTCTCTGTTGCAGTTGCTATCGCTGATGCGCAGAAAGTTCATCTGGCGGTTGTAAAGGAAGCAGTTTCATGAGCGTGTCAGTCATTACGTCTACAGAGTTATCAAAAGTCATTGCCTCAGCTCTTGCCGATGAGCGAATGAAGCGTCACCGTGAGGAATTGGTTCCTCCCAATCCGGACGAAGAAAAAAGTATTGCCCGACAAATAGCGGCGCAACACCTTCGTTTGCATAACAGTCAGAACCAGTGGGGTTTTGTTCATGACAGCACACAAGATGATGTACTGATTGAAGAGGCAATCGCACAAGTACTTGGCTTGGGGCGACTTCAACCATTACTGGAAGACCCTGAGATTTCTGACATACATGTGCGGGGTAATCGGCCGGTGTGGGTCAAAATGAGATCAGGCGAGCGAATTCAGCATCCCCCGATTGTGCACAATGATGCTGAACTGGTTGAGTTGATTCGCCGTATTGCTACACGTATGGGACATCGGGAACAACGCTTTGATCCCGCGCATCCTGAATTGAATCTTCAGATGCAAGATGGTTCGCGACTCTTTGCCACCATGGAAGTATCGAGTCATCCGTCGTTGATTGTGAGACGACATCGATTTGATTATTCATCTTTGGGTGAACTTGTTTCCCAAAAGATGATGTCCCCTACGATTGCCCAATTTCTCGCAGCGGCAGTGCGCGCTAGGTGCAACATCGTGATTGCTGGCGGTACTGGAACAGGGAAGACAACCTTGCTACGTGCACTCATAAATGAAATTCCACGAACCGAACGCATCGTGACAATTGAAGATGCCTTTGAAATTGGACTCGAGCACTTTGAATCTGCTCATCCTGATCATGACTCGCTGCAAGCTCGCCCTGCCAATACCGAGGGGCTAGGGGAAATCACCATGGCTGATTTGGCGCGTATGGCCTTACGTATGGATCCTGATCGCGTGATTGTGGGAGAGGTGCGCGGGGCCGAAGCTTTTCCCATGCTCTTGGCGATGACGCAGGGCAACAACGGTTCAATGTGCACGATTCATGCCGATAGTGCACGCACGGTATTCCCGAAGCTCTTGGCCTATGTTTCGCTTGCTGAACTGTCGCTACCACCGGAAGCCATCTACTCACTGATATCTACTGCAGTGCAACTGGTTGTTCATGTGCAACTGGTGCAAGGTGTGCGCCAAGTGGTGAGCATTCACGAAGTTGTTGATGCAGATGGAGTTTCCATTGCATCAAACGAGATCTATTCACCAAATTCACAACATCCGGCGTTTGTGGGCCTCCGATCTGAAACCACAGCCTTGTTGGAAGACCATGGATTTAGTCGTCCTCGTGAAATGGCTTGGTGCCCATGAAGAAGCAGGGGTTGGGTTCAACGACGGGCCAACGAGAAGTAGTGGAAGCTATTGCCACATGGACCGAGAATTTACGAGATGTAATTTCAGCATCTGCAGGTCTTCATGATGCAGTTCTCACAACTGCCCAATATCCACCACAAGCAATTGCGGAAAGTGTGCGTCGCTTGGCTGCATCGTTGCGTTATCAATCGCTCGAAGTATCCCTGCGTGAGTTTGCGGTAGATATCTCGCACCCTACGTGTGATTTCGTTGTGGCAGCACTCATAGTTGCCTCTCAGAACCAAGCACGTGATATTGCTGAGCTTCTGTCGCATCTTGCAAAGTGTGCTCGATCTGAGTGTGATGTGTACTTACGTATTTGGGTATCACGAGCGCGATCGCGCACGGCAATCCGCATTGTGAATGGGGCGATGGCGTCTTTCTTTGGTGGAATGTTTCTGTTGAGCCGTGAGTATCTGGCTCCATATTTCACACTTCAAGGTGTAGTGGTCTTACTTTTCATTGCCGCAGTAATCGGTGGAAGCACAATTGCCATGTATCGGATTGCTCATATCGAACTACCTCAGCGATTTCTTTCCACAAGGGAAATGGCAGACACTGCATGAACATGTTTGGTGTCTCTCGGACAGATGCAGCAATCTTGGGCGTGAGCCCCTCTTCGGTGATGCAGCGTGCCATTTACCGTTTAGTGGTGACGGCCTGTATCGCCATCGCCATACTTATCGTCATTGCAATTTGGACGAGAGCATTTCCTGTACTTGCGGTGTGGTTGATTGCAGTTGGTACGGTTTGTTTTGTTCCGTGGCAATTCTTGCGAGAAACCTCGTATGCAGCGCAAAAATGTCGTGGCGACATGAACATGGCGGTAGCAGTTTTTCTGGACTTAGTGAACGTGCTGTTGGCTGGAGGCGCAGGTATTGAAACTGCAATACTCACGGCGGCATCAGCTGGCGATGGTTGGAGTTTTGATTGCATCCGTAGAACCTTGGCACGGGCACAAAGCTCTCGAGACAACTATTGGGATGCACTTGAACGTCTGGGTCTTGAGTTTGAGGTGCAATCGCTACAGGACGTTGCACAAAGTATTCGTATAGCTGGAGAACATGGTGGACGTATTCGACAATCCTTGTCCTCGCGTGCTGATGCATTGCGCAAGAACAACTTGGCCCTCATTGAACATGAAGCACAGCGTCGAACCGAACGTATGGGGATTCCAATGGTTGCCATGTTCGTTGGCTTCGTCGTATTCATTGGCTATCCAGCCTTTGTGAGCACCATGACTGCTCTTTAAGAGTCTCAAACAAGAAAGAAGAAACACATGTCATTTGAACGTCAATGTTTTGACTACTACCGCACACGCTTTTTGGCCTCACGCGACAGGGATCGTGAACGAGGAGAAGTAAGCGCAACGACTGTAGTGATGGCAGCCGCGCTAGTGGCCCTGGCAATTACGGTGAGTGCAATCATTAGTACGCGCGTGCGCGAAAAGGCCAATTCGCTCTACTTGGGCTAATCGTGAGTTACCAAACGCATAACGGGCGAGGCAACGTGACAGTTGAATCCGTTCTCTTTTTTCCTGTTGTCTTGATGATTGTGTTGAGTGGTTTTCACCTCGCCGCATTGATGCACGCACATCACGTGGGATCTGTAGCTGCATCACGAGGCGCATCGTTGATGGCGCGCTCTATGGCAAGTCATGGGAATGTGACACGTGCTGTAGATGAGATAAACCGTGTCACCAAAGAAATGGGAGGCGTTCCATTTGGGGGACCAAAGATCACAGAATCACCGACCCATTTTGAAGTCACCGTCTCACTGAGTTCGCCACAAATCGTTCCATTTCTTCCAGCTTCAGTGCATCGAACTGCTACTAGTGCAAAAGAGCTCTTCATTGAGGAGCAGGACCGATGAAACCAGTACGTAGAGAACGTGGCTCTTTGGCTGTTGAAGTGGTGCTTATGGTGCCCGCACTCATGATGATTGTGATGTTCGTTGTTTTCGTGGGAAGAGTACAAGCAGCATCTATCGCAGTCCGTCACGCGGCGGACGTGGGTGCGAGAAGCGGTTCTCTCACTCATGCCGCGAATGCCGAGCAAAGAGCTCACCTCTCCACCAAGGAGGAACTATCTCGCACTCAACATCTGTGTGCCTCAACTCGGGTTAATGCAACAACACAGATAATCAACGGTGAATTCATGGTGGTCGCTAGAGCACAATGTGTAGTCCGGATGAATGGGTTGACCTTTTTGGGTCTTTCTGGTCCCACAGTGCGTGGACTTTCCTCTGAAGTCATTGATCATTTCAGGAGTTCGTGATGAGGCGGCAAAGAGGTTCTCTCTCAGCATTTGTTGTATCAATGACCGTGGCCTGTATGTTACTTGTTGCCTTTGTGCATGACAGCGGTCGTGCATTGTCGCACTACGTCACCTTGGCAGATAGTGCTCAGAATGCAGCACGTATTGGAGCTCAGTCCGTTTCGGATATTCGACGGGGAGATCCCCAGATTGATTCCGACAATGCCTTGCAACGCGCACAGGCGTATTTGGCACGTCACGGTCTTGTTGGTCACATCACTTCGAATCATCAGTCGGTCACGGTTGAAGTGAAGCAAGTCGTGCCCTTCACAATGTTGGGTGGCTTGGGTGTGTATTCACAAGCTATTTCTGTCACTCGTACTGCACTAGTAGTGGGGGGTTAGAAATGTCTTCAGCAGCCAAATCAGACACAGTGGTAGTTCGGCTTTATGGTTTCCCTCGAGTAGAGAACTTCAAAGGCGATGAAGCAATGTTTCGAAAAAGTCGCGCCTTAGAACTCCTGGTGTGGTTGTCCTTGAATAAGGAACGCCCCCGAAGATCTGCTGCACGCACAGCATTGTGGGAATATGCCGTGAGCGACGCCACTTTCTGCACTGTGATTTCTGACATGCGCAGAGGCCTTCAAGAACTGTCTCCACGAAGTAGTTCTACTGACTGGTTTCGACCAACCTACACAGATGCAATCACTATGGATACTGAACTAGTTACTGATGCTGAGTTGATCATGCAACGTTTGGACGCATTTCGAAAAGATCCGAATATGTGGAAGGAACTTGCAGATGTCTTGTTCACAATTCGCGATGCGCCCTTTGCGGGAACAGAATTTTCATGGGCTGACTTAGATGGGACAACGACCAGGCTGACGATCTTGGCTATTGAAGCCTCTAGCACCCTTGCGCAATGGGCACGTGATAGAGGTGACTCATCTCTTGCTCTCCGTGCTACGTCTGCAGGTTTGAAGGTACTTCCTGGGTGTGAGGAGTTACTGGAGATAGAACAATCATTCCTTCCTGCAGTATCAACTTCCCGTTCACGTCGTGTTGGTTGAATTGGGGTTATTGCATCTTTAGTGTCGTCCTTAGTTCCCACTACAAGGAGAAAAGAAATGTCACTAGTTAGAAAAGTTGCAGCCGACTTTGATTGGCCCGCATGGATGGCGGGAAGATCAGTTCTGGATTTTCCAGAATCATGGATTGACAGCACTGGTGAGGCTGCTATTCGTGTTGAAGAGTTTCAAGATGATGATCAACTCATTGTGCGTGCCGAAGCGCCTGGGGTGAATCCCGAAGACGATATTGAGGTCACTGTTACTGAAGGAATGTTGCGGATCATGGTGCAACGCAAGAAGGAATCAAAGCACGAAGGTGCCCGTCACTATCGCAGTGAATTTCAGTATGGATCTTTTGTACGCACGTTGGCCTTGCCCGCTGGCGCCACAGACAAAGATGTGAAAGCTCGTTATGCAGATGGTGTCTTGGAAGTACGAATCCCCATGAACGGCAAGCAAGCTGAATCTAAAAAGGTCACCGTCACACGTCACTAAGTCTCACAATGCAATCTTTTTTCTTTTCAATGTCTTCCGATTGATAGTAAAAATTTGCCACACACTCTTGCTACTGTCCGAACTCATTGAGTTTCCAGTACGGAGGTTGTTGTGTTTTATAAAAAGACCTTGGGTTCAGGATTGTCATTGGTGTTGATTGCATCGTTGATAACTAGTCCGGCAAATGCAAGTGAGAAGGCGACGCCTCGGAGTGAGCCCCAATCATCTGTTAGACCGTTTTCAAAAAAGGTGGCAAATCGACCAGCAGTGGTATCGGTAGTGGCATCGCGGGCAAAATCGAAGCGAGTAAACATCACAGTCACTTTGCAGTTAGGTGCAGTGATTCAAGGTGCTGCACCCACAGGATCTGAAGTGCGTGTTGGTAACAACATTTGTCGCATGACCAAATCCAAAACGAAGTGCACCATTCGCAACGTGGCAGTCAATTCGCGACTAAGAATTAGCGCCCGTACGCGAAATAGTGCCGGCTTTAGTAAGTGGTCGAAGTCGGTGTCATTTCGCGCCACTTCCGGACATCGTTGGTCGCTTCAATCAGGTACACCCGGTAATTCATCACCAGGCACACCAGGAGCTACAACACCACCACGATCCACAACTCCAACTCTTTTGACCAATCGTTCACTATCCCGTTTACTTAAAACACAGGCAACGAAGTTCTCTAAGTTTCAAGCACTTTCAGCTCCAGTAGTGACAAGTTCTGGAGTGAGAAGGTTTACTGCTTCAGGAAATATCACATTCCGTGTGAGCTCAATCATTGGGTTAGCTCAGACTGATACGAATATGAACTCAGGGAGTGGACTTTTTGCCGTATCCACCACAGGTGATTCGTTTGATGCACTTGCCACGGGTACCGCAACTATCTCTCAATTCCATGTTGGTCCTGATGGGAAGTTCTATGTTTTGTTTTCGTCACCGACACCACTCGTAGTAAACGGACCGAATTGCTTGTTGGCTGAGGTAAGTCAACAGTCAGGTATTCCCACTTGCATCGATAACTCATTGACAAATATTTCATGGGGAATCGATAAGCCAATTCAATTTGACTCCAGTGGTCGTTTATATTTTGTTGGAGATAGCAATGGGAGAGCAGTTCTGCGCCGTTATGCAGCCGGTCAAGCGACGGATCTCATTAATGACAATGTGACAGTGAATAACTTTGAAGTTTTGCCTGACGGAACAGTTTTACTTAGTGGAACTACAACAGCTAACAGTACGTCTTGGGTGCGAAGGCTGACTTCGGCGAATTCTTTGTCAACTTTGGTCACAGGAGCAAGTGCAACTTTCATGCAAAAATTCCCGGACGGGAATATCTATTTTGGCTTATGGGGAAATAACAACTTTGGAGTGCGTCGATACGTGCACTCTGTAGGCAGTATTGATTCCAAGTATTGGATTGCCGGCAATATGGGGGCAACTCCTGTGGATCGATATTTTGACGCGTGGACTATGTGTCAAGCGTATTTGTCAACAATGTATGGATTTTGCGGTGCGTATGGAGCAAACGTTAGAAGCATTTTCTCTTCTAGTTCAGGCTCTACCTTTGCGGTAAGCGGTATCAGAGGGCAAAGCAGCATCCTGATGCAATATTTTCCAACAGTTCAGGTCGTACCAACCGTGGTCAAGTCTGTGACCTCGGCGATGATGGCGGGCTCAAAGATTGTTGTTGCTGGTACTAATGAGGCTGGACGAAATGTGCTGACAATTTTTGATCCTGCTGCAAACTCAGAGACAATCGTGCTTGACGCAGAAAATGAAGTGGAGATGTATTCACTTGCGTATTCAGCGAGTCAAAATCGACTTCTTTTCAGTGGACTCCAGTTCTCCAACAACACAGTTGTGACGGGTGAGATAGTTCTGCCATAAACACTTAGGGGTGCGTAACATGAAGATATGTTCGGGCGTAAGAATCCAGTGTTAATCACTCCAGACCAGGCCTTGCCTGGTCGTACAGATCAGACAATGCCTATTCCCGATGCTCACTTTGAGCTGGGTGTGCCATTGGTGGGTCCATGGCCCGACAACGTGGCCACCTTGGTGGTGGGCATGGGATGTTTCTGGGGAGCCGAGCGTAAGTTCTGGCAAGCAGAAGGTGTGTACTCCACAGCTGTGGGATATGCCGGTGGCTACACACCGAACCCCACCTATGAAGAAGTGTGTTCAGGGCTCACTGCACACACCGAAGTGGTGTTGGTGGCTTTCGATACAACCGCAACTTCGCTGGGAAAGATGCTGCAAGTGTTCTGGGAAAATCATGACCCCACCCAAGGCATGCGACAAGGAAACGACATCGGCACGCAATATC
>WLGS01000051.1 GCA_009703125.1 Actinomycetota bacterium | reverse complement strand
GGATGGTGAATCTTGCGCCCACGGAGCGTATAAATAGGTAAGTGATATCTGCCCTACTTGCCGCGGGAGGATCCCTGGACTACGGGGCGATCTTCTTAGACCTTGCCCTCATTTTGATTATTGCCAAGGCCGCCGCCGAGGTGTCCGAGCGAATCGGCGTGCCCGCAGTGATTGGCGAGATCGTGGCCGGCATCATGATCGGCCCGTCGCTTCTCGGCCTCGTCGAGCCAAGTGATGCCATCCGAGTTCTCGCCGAAGTAGGCGTCATCATCTTGTTGGCCGAAGTCGGGCTTGAGATGGACCTTGATGAATTACGCAAGGTAGGCCGCGCATCGATACTCGTGGCCATCATTGGCGTGGCAGTGCCGATGTCATCAGGATTCTTTGCTGGCTCCATTCTTGGTGAATCGGTGAATGCATCATTGTTTCTTGGCGCAGCACTCGCGGCCACCAGCGTGGGAATCACCGCTCGAGTTTTTGGCGACCTGAAAGCACTCTCATCAACCGAAGCGCGCATCGTTCTCGGCGCAGCTGTTGCCGATGACGTCATTGGTCTGGTGATTTTGACCATCGTGACACGCATAGTGGAACAAGGCTCGGTCGACGTCGGTGGCTTACTTTCCACAATTGGCCTTGCAACGGGATTCTTACTTGTGGCTGGTGCAATAGGCATTTTGTTTGTGCCACGACTGCTGGCGGCGATTGGCACACGAGCACTTTCTCCCGTCACCATTGGGGTGATTGCAGCAGGAATCACTTTCGGTTTCTCTGCTGCAGCAAGTACCGCAAACTTGGCACCCATCATTGGCGCATTTGTGGCCGGTGCCGCATTAGGTCGCAGTTCCTACCACGACAGAATCGCACGCGATTTCGCAGCCATAGGCGCAGTGTTTATTCCCGTGTTCTTCATGTTGATTGGCATGGACACTGACGTCACCAAGTTCTTTGACCTGCGAGTGCTTGGCATTGCCGCCATTCTCGCGGCAATCGCCATCGGCGGAAAGATGGTTGCCGCGGTGGGAGCCGGAGGAGCCAAAGCGGACAAACTTCTCATTGGCATGGGAATGGTTCCACGCGGTGAAGTGGGTCTCATCTTTGCCACAATTGGCGTCTCGGTCGGTGTCTTCAATGACGATCTCTATGCCGTCGTACTTCTGGTCGTGCTTGTGACCACTGTGTCTGCACCCCCATTGTTGCGTTGGCGCATCAATCAACTCGCCGACAAGATCACTACATCTGAGGACTCCGTTGATGTAGTGGAACCAGTGGGTGGATGGATTGTGGTCATCAAAGATGAAGTACGCCTCCAAGGCAACCCGCCAGGAGAATTGACGTTGTCTCTTGCACTAGAGGCCGCTCTCCGTTCTGCCCATGCCGTTCCCGCAGAATCACTCAATCAATGGCTACACGCACATCGCAACGAGCCTGTGTCCTGGAACCACGAAACCACGGAACAACTCATTGAAGTTCTGTTTCGCGGGACCCCTCGTTCATGGCGACTCCTCGATGCCACTGGCATCATCGAACGTGCGCTTCCAGAAGTCGCCCAAGCCATCAGTCAACGTCGTGGCTCCACTTTGGAATTAGATCCTTTGCATCACGTTGAGATGCCCACCGTCGAAAAAATTCGAAATCGTATTTCTGCATCCACAGTGGAGGAATCTGCTCTTTTGCTTGCAGCTTTCGTTTCTGATTTCTCTGACACACAGTCAGTAATTTCAGTGGTGGACAGACTTGAGCTACCCAATGAGATCCCTTCTCAGGTGCGCTCGCTTGTCTATGCCTCGCGCCTATTGCGTTCGGTTGCCGCCGTGGAGCCCTTTGTGAGCGACCCACGCACCACTGCACAACTTGCGAGCTATCTCGGTACGCCAGAGTTGGTGGAGAAATGCCGTCTCCTCACAGAAGCACGTGGTGATTTCAACGAACACCAATACGCCGAAATGATCAATGTGATCACCGGGGTTCAGCAACTGCTTGCTCATCCAGAATTGATTGAAGGCATGCACCAGTCATTAGAGAATGTCCGACGCAGTGAAGCACTTGAACTTGCGGGAAGCCTCGCAGCAAAAGATCGTATTGAAAATACTGCAACACAACATTTGTTGGCCTATGAGCCGGCAACACTTGCTCGCCATGCCTCGCTTGTAGAACCAGTTCCGTCACAAGGAAAAGTGCGCGTCGACGTCAGTGCAACATCAGCAAATGACATGTGGATCATCGATATCGCCACGCGTGACCAACGCGGGCTCTTAGCCCGATTGTGTGCAGCACTCGTGGATGAAGGACTAGAAATCACCTCGGCAGCAATTGCTACGTGGGCCGATGGTGCGGTACTTGACACTTTCACCGTCCGTTGCCCCATCAAGCCCGATGCAGACAAAATTGCTCGCGCAGCCGAAAAGCGGCTGGAGACTAAGTTGTCGCGCTTGTCTCTACCCGCCACAACCTCCACATCTCATCTCAAGTTGACACTTGACAACAATTCCAATCCTTGGAACAGCATTGTGGTGGCCACCGGTGTTGATCAACCAGGCGTGCTTCAAGCAATCGCCACTGCATTTGCCCAGGCACGCATTGAAGTGCATCATGCACGCATCAACACCGACGGTTCAGCCATTACCGACCGATTCGAAGTGACCACCAGCAAGGGCCGCAAGATCACCCCACAGATGCTGGACAAGGTCTCTCGCGCACTTTCTCAGCACGATTAACACTGCGTTTACATAACAACCAATTCGCCACACAATGGAAACATTGAGGCGACAGATGAGAAATCTCTCTTCCTTATGGTGTGAGTAGTTGCAAGAGCAACTCTCGACACGTCACCTTCGGGCGACTCAACATAAGGAGACAAGATCCGGTGAAGTTGATCACAGCAATCGTTAAGCCATTTAAGGCAGACGATGTGAAAGACGCACTGAAATCAGCAGGTGTGCAAGGCATGACCGTTTCGGAGGTTAAGGGATTTGGTCGTCAAGGCGGCCACACCGAGACATACCGCGGAAGTGAATACGCCATTGATTTTGTGCCAAAGGTAAAAATCGAAATCGTCGTGGACGATTCAGCAGCAGATGAAGTGGTGCAGGCCATCACGACAGCTGCAGGAACAGGAAAGATCGGTGACGGAAAAATCTGGATCACCGACATATCGCGATTGATTCGCATTCGCACCGGTGAGGAGGGCTCAGATGCTGTCTGAAGCAACTATTGAATCTGTCCAAGTCCTTTTGGACAATGTATGGATCTTGATGGCGGCAGTACTCGTCATCATGATGCAAGCAGGCTTTGCACTCGTTGAAGCGGGACTAACTCGCGGTAAAAACGTTGCCAACATCTTCATGAAGAACTTGATGGACTTCTGTATTGGAGCTCTTCTCTTCTTCGCAGTGGGATATGCCGTTGCGTTCGGTGGAGACATGACCGGACTCGGTTCCTATATCGGTGGTGATGGATGGTTCTTAGCAGGTGATGGAATCTTCACATACGGAACCTTGGACAAATTTGTGTTCTTTACATTCCAAGTCGCATTTGCCGCAACAGCTGCAACGATTGTGTCGGGAGCCATGGCAGAGCGCACCAAGTTCAAGAGCTACATCTTGTACTCCGCTGTGATCTCTGCAGTGATCTACCCGATTGTTGTGCGCTGGCAGTGGGGCGGCGGTTGGTTGTTCCAACTCGACACACCGTTCCATGACTTTGCAGGATCAACCCTTGTGCACATGACTGGCGGTATCACCGCAGCAGTCGGTGCAGCATTCCTTGGACCACGCATCGGTCGATATGGAGCAGACGGTAAGCCACGCGCGATTCCTGGCCACTCCATTCCGCTTGCCATTTTGGGAACTTTCATTCTGCTCGTGGGCTGGTACGGCTTTAACGCTGGATCATGGCTTGCAGCAGGAACTGAAATTGGCGCCATTGCTGTGAACACCACACTTGCAGGTGCCGCTGGAGCATTTGCCGCAATGATGACAACATGGCTCCGATCAGGCAAACCTGACGTTGCTATGGCGGGCAATGGTTTGCTCGCCGGTCTCGTAGGTGTCACCGCAGGCGCATGGGTCGTCAATGGACTCGGCGCAATCGTGATCGGTCTTGCCGCAGGTGTGATCGTGGTCTATGCCGTGTCATTCTTTGACAAGATCAAGATTGATGATCCCGTAGGTGCAGTGAGTGTTCACGGTGTATGCGGAGCATTTGGAACATTGGCAGTGGGATTATTTTCCACCATCGAGTCCGACGGCATCGTGAAGAAAGGCCTCTTCTACGGTGGTGGCACAGATCAGTTGGTGAGCCAAGTAATCGGTGTCGCAGCCGTCGCCGCATTCGTCTTCGTTGCTGCTGTCATTTTGTTTGCAACATTGAAAGCCACCGTTGGCCTTCGCGTTGACCCGCAAGAAGAGATCGAGGGCCTTGATGTCCACGAGCATGGTTTCCCTGGATACAGCCACGCCGACTAACTAGTCCCTATCAGTAGACAGCCCGTCTTCTGCCATACGGCAGAGGCGGGCTGTGTGCATGTTGGGGGCACTGAACATGGCGCCACAAGGGCCGAACCCCTAGTCTCGGTATATGACGATGACACCTGATGCACCCGCCAAAGCCGAGCGTTGGACCGCGCAATGGAAAGAGCTCTATGAAGAAGTCATCAACACTGGCCTCTGCACAGGGTGTGCAGGATGTGTAGTGACCTGCCCTCACGATGTCATTGGGTACGAACACGAAGAGGGCAAGTACAAGCCCTTCCATCTTGAAGAAGAACTCGGCCTCGATAACTGTCTGCATGGAGAAAAAGGTTGCACCACATGCACCCGTGCGTGTCCGCGTTTCCGTAGTTGGGAATCTGCTGCCAACAACCACCTCTTCGGACGTGATCGTCAAGACGACGAAATGGCCGGCATCTGGGAACAACTTCTCCTCACTCGTGCAACCGACAGAACGCAGCATGAAAAAGGACAAGACGGTGGATTCGTTACCGCGATGTTGTCGTGGCTTTTGGATAACAACTACATCGAAGGCGCACTTGTCAGTGGCGTAGAACAAGATGATGCTTGGAAGGCCAAGCCTGTGCTTGTCCAAACCAAAGAGGAAGTTCTTGCTACCGCTGGTTCGCGTTACACATATTGTGCAAACCCACTTGCACTTCCCGAGGCAAAAGAAAAAGGACTCACCAAACTTGCCCTCGTCGGCATGGGTTGCCAGGTCTCCTCCCCACCAGTGATGTGGGATCGCAAAGCTGGAAAAGTATCAAAGCCTTTCCAATTCAATATTGGATTGCTGTGCAGCAAAACATTCGATGATGCAATCTTCACTGAGTTGTTTGAACCTAAATACGGTTTGAAAAAACAAGACATGGTCAAGATGAACATCAAGGGTGCGTTCCAAATCTGGATGAAAGATGGTTCGTATCACGAGATCGATCTAAAGGAATGTCATCAGTGGACTCGTGAGGGCTGCAAGAACTGCCCCGACTTCGCAGCTGAGCACGCAGATATCTCCACAGGTGGAATTGGGAAAGACAACGACTGGACCTTGACCATCGTGCGCACAAAGCTGGGTGTCGAAGTCATTGAGCGAATGATTAAAGACGGCGTGATTGAAGCTCGCCCCGCCCAAGAAGACGAAGTGGCAATGAAGTTGTTGCGCACGTTGTCCATTGTGAGTCGTCGTCGCTGGCCAGAGTGGGCTGAAAAATCTGTCAAAGTAGGAACCCCCGCAGTAAAAAAGAAAGCAGTTCCCGATGGCGCTCCACCCGCAAGCCCAAGCGATTCTTGATGCTATGGCCGCACTCGGCGGCCCAGTTCTTCACGAATCAGATCCCGTTGTCTTTCGCGAGTACTACGCCTCGCGCGCAATGCCTTCTGCTGATGTTGTGGAAGATGTGCGTGATATTTCCGCTGGCGGTGTGCCCGCGCGTCTCTATCGCCCACGCTCAAACAGCGACTTAGGCCTATTGGTGTACTACCACGGTGGTGGCTGGGTAATTGGAGATCTCAATACTCACGATGCCATCTGTCGTTCGTTAGCTCTACGCATGAACCACGCAGTGTTGTCGATTGATTACCGCATGGGACCTGAACACAAACATCCCGCCGCCGTGGAAGATGCTCTGTGTTCGCTACGTTGGGCATATGAAAATGCCCAAGAACTTGGCATTAATCCGGATCGCATCGCAGTAGGTGGCGACAGCGCAGGTGGAAACTTGGCGGCAATAGTCGCCCAACAACGTCCAGTGCCACTGGTCTTTCAACTATTGATTTATCCAGTTACCGATTTGACCCAGTCACATGCATCGCATGTAGAAAATGCTGCTGGTCCTATGTTGACTGCCGAAGGAATGTCATGGTTCATTGGTCACTACTTGGCCAACGATGCAGACAAGACCGATCCACTCGCCTCGCCTCACTTTGCACCCGACGCACTTCTCCATGGAACTCCGCCTGCGCTCATCATTACCGCAGAACATGATCCACTTCGCGATGAAGGCGAAGCATATGGTCGGCGATTAATTGCCAACGGTGTCACCACAAGCATTGTGCGCTACAACGGCATGTTTCATGGATTCTTCAGTATGCATGCACTGCTAGATGACGCCGATACTGCCCACACCATGGCGGCAACTCTTACCGCAAAGGCATTCAACGCTTAACTTTTTGCTCACTCGGCATAGTTACGTGCACGGGAAAAAACGTCATCAATCATTGGTTCAGTCAACTTTCCAGTGAACGTGTTTTGTTGACTCGGATGAAATGAACAGATGATGTGCATCCCGTTTTCGGTCGTTGCCTCAATACCGTGTCCGAATTTTGGTCGCGGTGACACCACAAATTCCTTACACACGGTGTCGTATGCAAACTTTCCCAGACACACAATCACATGTACTTTTTTCAACAAGGCACGCTCTCGTGTGAAGTACTGCACACACGTATCACGTTCTTCATTAGTGGGCTTGTTATCAGGTGGTGCACAACGCACAATCGATGACACCCATGCATTGTGTAACTCCAACCCATCATCGAGGTCAGTACTCTCAGCCTGTGAAGCAAACCCTGCTTTGTGCATCGCGCGATACAACCAATCACCACTGCGATCGCCAGTGAACATCCGGCCCGTGCGATTTGCGCCATGGGCGGCCGGCGCTAATCCCACCACCCAGAGGCTCGCATGAGGATCACCAAACCCTGGCACGCCACGACCCCAATATGTATCGTCGCGAAATGACGCTCGTTTTTCCACTGCAACCTGTTCACGCCATTGCACCAATCGTGGACACAGATGACACTGTGAAATGTCCTGCCCTACTGCCTTCAACGAATCCACTCCATCAACAGTAGGTTGGAGTCACCATGGCCACAACAAAAACGAAAACTGCTCCACCTTCGGCCACTGTGGTGCTGCTTGTGCGCCACGGCCAGACCCCAACCACGGGCAAACTTCTCCCAGGCCGTGCACCAGGCCTGCATTTGGCCGAGTCCGGCACCGCCCAAGCACATCGAGTCGCAGAGCGCATTGCTGAACTGCCAAAGATTGACGCCATTTATGCCTCGCCGCTAGAGCGGGCACGCGAGACTGCAGCCCCTATCGCCAAAGCACTCAAGCAGCGCGTCAAAATTGACAAGGGTCTACTGGAGTGTGATTTCGGTGATTGGACCGGAGCAGAGTTGTCCAAATTGATGAAGAAACCCGAATGGTCCACCGTGCAACGTGCACCCAGCACCTTTCGCTTTCCCAATGGTGAATCATTTACCGAAATGCAAACACGCATGGTCACCACTTTGGATCGACTGCGCACAGCTCACCCGGGCGGGACAATTGTCTGTGTCTCACACGCTGACCCCATCAAAGCAGCGGTAGCCCATGCCATGGGAACACACCTCGATTTGTTTCAGCGCATTGTGATTGGCACGTGTTCGGTCAGTGCCATTGCATATTCACACCACGGCCCCATTGTTCTCACCGTAAATTCCACTGGCGGCTCGTTGGCCGAACTTCGCCCTTCGTGATTTCGCTGGCACACTGGTAGCACCATGGGCATGTATTACGACTTCGAAAACGCCGATGGATTCGCCACGGGCGCTATCGGTCAACCGGGTGCACGCACGTTTTATCTGCAAGTACGTGCAGAGGGTCGCACCGTGTCCATTAAGTGCGAGAAGCAACAAGTAGCCGCGTTAGCGGAATATCTACGCACCATGCTCGAAGACATGCCCGATACGGGAACAGAGGTTGATCCTGTGAGTTCCTCACTTATGAATCCCGTAGAACAAGATTTTGTGCTCGGATCTGTGGGGCTTGGAGTGGATCGCCCCAACATGCGCATGGTGATTCAACTAGAAGAGATGATTCTTGTTGATGAAGATGATGACGACATTTTTGATCTACTCGACGACGATGACGACGAGATTGATTCCACTGTGGTGCGTGTCTTGGTCACACCATCACAGGCGCGCGCATTTTGTGACACTGCCGATCTTTTTCTTTCCGCAGGTCGTGCTAACTGCAAATGGTGCGGCACACCCATTGACCCTTCGGGCCATGCATGCCCGAAATTCAATTGAGATGCGCAAATGCCTCGAGCTCGTCGAGCAGCTCACACAGGACGACATCATCATTGAAGGGCGCATGCCCAATTCATCCAATCTCACTTTTCGCGTGTGGGTCGGCAATGAAGACAGCGACATCAAAGGCATCTACAAGCCGTTAAGCGGAGAGCGCCCGCTATGGGATTTTCCACCAGGGCTCTACAAGCGTGAAATTGCCGCATATCGACTCAGCGAGGCAATGGGTTATCACATTGTTCCGCCCACCGTTTTGCGAGAAGGACCACTAGGTGAGGGCTCACTACAGCTGTTCATCACTCATGACCCCGCTCAGCACTATTTCACCATGCTCGATACGCGACTTGAGCTACACGATCAACTCCGCACCATGGCTGTGTTTGACGTTGTCGCCAACAACACAGATCGCAAAGGTGGACATGTGCTTGTCGACGATGACGACAACATCTGGGGTATTGACCACGGCGTATGTTTCAGCGATGAGTTCAAGCTTCGTACCGTGATTTGGGATTTTGGTGGCGAAACAATTCCCGACCACATCCTCACCCCGGTTGCTTCGTTATTGCAATCAGTTCCCTTGGGAGTTGCTGCCCTGTTAGACGAGGAAGAAATAGAAGCATTGCAAGAACGCGCACAATGGCTTGTCGATCACGCAGTGTTTCCGTCCCCAGAGAGTAGATACCAGTACCCGTGGCCACTGCTCTAGAACAACTCATTCATCGCGCCGATCTCGATGGTTTAGTGCGCTACGTGGACGACACCTGTGCGGGGCGCGATTGGGAGCATCTTGTAGAGATTCGCAATGACGCACGAGCAGCCGTGAACACTGGGCGCCAGTTATGGCCCATCGCAACACTTGCCAATTATCGACTTGCGTTGTGGGCGCCTGCACATTTTGCAGTGCGCGCACTTGAAGACACTGCGCGCACCTTTATGCCAGGTCCGGTGTCAGAGATTCTCGCAGTGCATCACAGTTGGCAAGATCTCTCAACGCTTCTCGAACCTGGCCATGATCGCGGTGTATTTGCATACGAACGCGCTCTGCGTGGAGACATCATCAACTCAGACGAACCAGAAATTCTCGACATCCCCATCACTCCACAGCCGTGGGAACCCACGTATCGCTATGTCTCCTACAACGATGATGGTGTGGTGGAAGAGTTTCCTACATCTCCACTATGGAACGAGAGTGTTCTTGTTTCGGGGATCAATGCCACGCCACTTGATGAGAGCGACACAATTGACGCGTTTCGACGCATGATGAACGCGTGGACCTCTCAGTCCAACGGAACAGCAGACCTCGCCATTGTGGAGGGAGACCCGGCCCATGCATTGGGCGCACTTGGATATGCCGGCATAGACAGCGAGCTCGCTCCCCTGTCGTGTAGCGAGGCCTGGGAGACCCTCACATGGGCTGCATCAACCGGTGGGGCTCATGGCAAGCGACGAGGCGTAGCGACTGCCAGAAGCGACGTGTGGTGGCTCTTTGCCCATATTGCAGGACTCGTCGACGAATGGCCCTGTGATCCGCAAGAGTGTGGCGAGATTGCACGCGCATGTGAGTACTACGCGTTCAGAAACGATAAAACCCCCACCGAAGGGTGGGGGCTTCATCTCGTTATTGTCGACCCTGATGAGGGTCTCAGTGTTGCACTACGTGCACACGATTCGCAGTAATTAGCGACCCTTCAGTGCTTCGATGAGCTTGGGAAGAACTTTGTGGACATCGCCCACGATTCCCAAGTCTGCAACTCCAAAGATGGGTGCTTCTTTGTCTTTGTTGATGGCGATGATGTTCTTAGAACCCTTCATACCCACCATGTGCTGTGTCGCACCAGAGATACCGGCAGCGATGTAGATGTTGGGCTTGACAACCTTGCCGGTCTGGCCGACTTGGTAGCTGTAGGGAACCCAACCTGCGTCCACGATTGCACGTGATGCACCAGGTGCACCTTTGAGAATCGTTGCAAGCTCATCCACCATTGCATAGGCAGGAGCTTCGCCAAGTCCGCGTCCACCAGCAACAACAATGTTTGCTTCGTCCAACTTCGGACCAGTTGTCTCTTCAACGTGTACTGCATTCACTTGTGCACCGCCTGTTGCACCCAAATCGGGAACAGACACTGCAGTGACAGCAGCGGCTGCACCGCCAGCTGATTCTGCTGCGAAAGACTTTGGACGGAATGCTGCGAGGAATGGTGCTGCACCTGTGAATGTGGTGCTGACCAAAGTGTTGCCACCGAAGATCGGTGTCACCACAGTGACGCCATTACCGCTGTCAACAATGTCGACGTTGTTGGTGATGACTGTCTTGTCGATCTTGACGGACAGACGTGACATCACGTCACGGCCTTCGTAGTTCTGTGGGAACATCACCAAGTCAGGTGTCTCGCCACCGTCGATGACTGCCTTCATTGCTGATGCAATTGCAACACCTGGCAAGTTCTTGCCTGTGTCTGCGGCATAGACCTTGGTTGCGCCGTACTCACCAAGTGCAGCAGCGGCAGCATTGCCGTCGCCTGCAATAAATGCTGTAACAGATGATGAAAGTGAACGTGCCTTGGTGAGCAGTTCAAGAGTGGCCGATGTTGGTGCGCCATTGGCGACCTGTGCAAAGACCCAAACGTTGTTCAGTGCCATGATGATTCTCCTCTTGACTTCTTACTCAGATTGCCTTCAGGTTCTCTAAGAACCCGACGATCTTGGCGAATGACTCGCCGTCATCTTCGATAATTTCACCAGCTTGACGTGCTTCTGCTTGAGCAACGTTGGTGATTTGCTGACCAGCACCTGCCCAGCCCACTGGCGTCACACCAAGGTCTGATGCAGTGACTTCTTCAACGGGCTTTGACTTTGCAGCCATGATGCCCTTGAAAGATGGGTAGCGAGGCTCCACCACGCCGGCAGTCACGCTGATGAGAGCAGGCATTGGGCATGTGACTTCGTCGTAACCCTCTTCTGTCTGACGATCAACTTTGAGAACTCCACCTTCAACAGAAACTTTCTTTGCGAAAGTCACTGAGGGCAATCCCAACAATTCAGCCATCTGCTCTGGCACTGTGCCGGTGTATCCATCGGATGATTCAGTCGCACCGATGATCAAATCTGCTCCGCCAAGTTTCTTGACTGCTGCAGCAAGAACTTTTGCAGTGGTGAGTGCATCGGAACCCTGCAATGCAGGATCGGACACCAACACACCTTTTGCTGCACCCATTGCAAGTGCTGTGCGCAAGCCTGCTGTTTCACCGTTAGGCGCCATAGAGATCAGACTTACTTCACCGCCTCCTGCTTTGTCGACAAGTTGGAGCGCCATCTCAACGCCGTAGGCGTCGGAGTCGTCCAAAATTAACTTGCCGTCACGCTTCAGCGTGTTAGTGGCCCCATCAAGCGCACCAGGCGCTGCGGGGTCGGGGATCTGCTTGACACACACGATCACATTCATAGGTGACATTGTTACCCACTAAGTGCCCTTTCACCCAACCCAAACCCCCACACAATTGCCAATTTGGAGTGACCTTTGTCGTATCTGGTCCCCAGCCGTCCTGATACCGTGAAAAGCCTTGCGACTCTTGCTTATCGTCAACTCGTTTGCGTCCTCGGTGACGGCCAAGAACACCGTTGCGGTGCACCAACGCCTTGCCCAGTATCACGATGTCCAAGTGGTGGAGACCAATCGTCGCGGCCATGCCACCCGATTCGCCGAAGACGCCGCACGCCGCGGCATTGACGTCGTGGTGGCCTACGGAGGCGATGGCACTCTCAACGAAGTAGCAACCGGCGTAGCAACAACTGATACCGCGTTGGCAGTTTTGCCCGGTGGGTCCACAAATGTGTTCGCACGCACCCTTGGTATGCCCAATGATGCACTGCAAGCAGTCGAACACATC
>WLGS01000050.1 GCA_009703125.1 Actinomycetota bacterium | reverse complement strand
GTGCACCTTGGCGCGTCTTGATGGAAAGTTGCACGGCGTAACTTTTTCCACATTGGAACGAATTGGTGGCACGCCATGTGTCCTTATTGGTCTCATGACCATCAAGCGCACAACAAAGCGAGACACCATTTTGAAAGGTCTCATGGGTGAGGCATACCATCGCGCACTCATGGCGTTCCCTGATGAAGATGTGGTGGTGGGAAGCCGATTTGCTTCTCCCGATGGCGTAGAGGCACTCAAAGCGCTTACAGAGATGATTCCGCGATCGGGTCACAAGGCAGTGGGCGAGGAGCGTGCATGGGGAAGAAGGTTGGCCCGGCGTTTTGGAGTTGATTCCACATACGACGAACAATCTTTTGTTGTGGCCTCAGGTGGTCAAAGTGGATTTTTGGATTTTGAATCTTCCAAGCCCGAAAAAATCTCTCCTGACATTGTGTCGCTTTTCAAGACTGTGAATGCCAAAAAAGGCGGAGTGTTGATTGTGCATGGCTGGACGATGGCGGAAAGTCTCGTCAAGCTCGGCAAACACTCATAGAGCAGTGGAGTTCGAAGAAGTCGTTCGTGCGCGACGAATGACTCGCGCGTATGCTCAAACTCCTGTTTCTGAGCAGACCCTTACGCAATGCATTGATCTGGCATTGCGTGCACCGAGTGCCGGAAAATCGCAAGGGTGGCATCTCTTGATGTTTACCAACGATGAAGTGATGCGGTACTGGGATGTTGCACTTCCAGAACCAGACCGTGGCAACTTCGCTTTTCCATCTCTTTTGAATGCGCCGGTCATTATGTTGTCGTTAGTCGACACGCAGGCGTATCTCTCTCGGTATTCAGAGTCCGATAAAAAACACACGGGACTTGGCGACTCGCTAGATGCATGGCCTGCTCCATATTGGACGATTGATGCATCATTTTCGACAATGACCTTGTTGCATGCATTGCATGACCACGGTGTGAGTTCGCTATTTTTTGCTCATGCTCGTGAGAGAGAGCTACGAGTTGCTTTTGCGATTCCTAACAATGTGCAAATCCTTGGCGTCATTGCCGCGGGCTATCCCGAAGACTCAGTTCATCGTCCAGGCCGTAGTGCGCAGCGTCCACGTCGCACGCCACACGACGTCGTTCATCGACTTAAGTGGTAGCTAGCAATTGTCGGAAAACGTCGGGCTCTGATGTGGGGAGTTGGCATGCGCGTTGGAAACATACATATGCCATGCCCTCTTGGCGATCACGCCACAGCGATGACTCGGTAGGTGTGCCCCATGCAAGCACAGCGTGTGGTCGCCACTTCTCGTGGTACACGTCGAGGAGAACTGCATTATGTCCTGGGAGAACTACCTCTGAGATTCCAGAGTCTTCAAGCAAGAACACAGCCAGAGCATTACCAAATGCCGAAGGGGCAGAGGGAACAACTCGAGCCAGAAGTAACAAGATCTCGTGTGCTTTGGTGTGAAATTCGGGTTCATCGCATAGCGCACCCAGGCGAAGCAGAGCCATCGCTGCAGTGGAATTTGCAGATGCCGTGGCATTATCCATGAGATCTTTTTGTCGAACAATCAGTTGTTCGCCATCGCGGGACACTGTGAAAAGGCCACCATGCTCACTGTCCCAATATTGATCAAGTAATTGATGTGCGGTGTCTATAGCGATACTGAGCCACAGATGATCCCCGGTGAGTTCGTACATGCGCGTCATGGCGTCTACTACATGGGCAAGATCATGTGCGAGGGCATGGTGGCGTGCTTGTGGGGTTGCGTCCGCTTGCCAACTTCTCATCCACTTTCCATTTGCCTGACGAAGATTGTTCACGAGAAAGTGAGCAGACTTCACTGCTGCTTGAGTCCATCGTTCATCGCTGAATGCAGAAGCTGCCTCACAGAGGCTTGACAACATCATCGCATTCCATTCCGTAAGCACTTTGTCGTCAAGTCCTGGTCGCGAGCGAGTGTTGCGATGTAACACGAGTGCGCGGCGTGCCGTCTCAACAACGTCCGGACGCACAATGTCTCCACGGTGCATAAGTCGATGAGGAATGTTCTTTCCTTCAAAATTGCCTTCAGCTGTGATGCCCCAGTACTCGCACACTGGTTCAGCAGACGCGCCAACTACATCGGCAATCTCAGTCGGTGTCCATGTATAAAAAGCGCCTTCTTCTGAATGGCCATGTTCGTCAAGTGAGTCAGCATCTTCGGCACTGTAGAAACCGCCATCCTCGTGGCATAGATCGCGAAGAACATATTCAATGATTTCACTAACGATCTGTTGATCTCGTTGTTCGCCACGTAGTTGCCATGCATGGACATAGACCCGCAGCAACAACGCTTGGTCGTACAGCATTTTCTCAAAATGTGGCACGAGCCACTTTTCATCCACGCTGTAGCGGCAAAATCCACCACCGAGTTGGTCGTACATCCCACCTGCGGCCATTGCATCCAGGCTTGTGCGCGCAATCTCGTAGAGGCTGTCGTCGCCTGTTTGTTGGAAAAGACGCAGAAGTAAATCGATACTGAAAGTGGAAGGAAACTTTGGTGCCGATCCAAATCCGCCCCAAGTGGTATCAAAATTGTTGCGGAGGCCGTGAACCGCAGCAGAGATCAATGCGTGTGTGTCAATTGATGCTGCCGGAGCGATGAATGCAGTACGGCCAATTGTTTCCACAAGTGCATCAACATTTTGTTGCAGCTCATCGCGACGGTTGTTCCACGCGTCGTTAACTGCGTGCATCAGTTTGGTAAATGTTTCACGCGGATAGTACGTGCCGCCGTAGAAGGGTTCGCCTTGAGGTGTGAGGAAAACGGTCATCGGCCAACCGCCTCGACCAGTAAGTGCTTGCACTGCGTCCATGTACACCGCATCTACATCGGGTCGTTCTTCACGATCTACTTTGATGTTGATGAAAAGCTGATTCATCACCTCTGCGGTGGTGGGATCCTCAAAGCTTTCATGTGCCATGACATGACACCAATGGCATGCGGAATATCCCACAGAAAGAAGAATGGGTCGCCCTGTGCGTTGTGCTTCGGCAAACGCTTCATCGCCCCATGGATACCAGTCCACCGGATTATCACGATGTTGGCGCAGATACGGGGAAGAGGCATCGGCGAGTCGATTGCTCACCAGTCTTATGCTCCCATGGCGTGGTATCCGCCATCTACGTGAATGACTTCGCCTGTTGTAGCGGGGAACCAATCGGAGAAAAGTGCAAGAACAGTTTTGGCAACTGGCGTGGAATCGGTGACGTCCCATCCGAGCGGTGCGCGCGTGTCCCACACATCTTCAAACTGTTTAAAACCTGGAATTGATTTTGCCGCCATTGTTTTGATCGGACCTGCAGCAACAAGGTTGCAACGAATTCCGCGTGGACCAAGATCTTTAGCGAGGTAACGATTGGTTGCCTCAAGTGCTGCCTTTGCCACTCCCATCCAGTTGTAGGCAGGCCATGCAACACGATTGTCGAAATCAAGACCCACGATGGTGGACCCAGCTGACATCAACGGCAAAAACGCATCTGCCATGGTCTTGAGTGAGTAAGCCGAGATGTGCATGGCAATGGCCACGTCATCCCATTGGGCTGCTAAAAAATCGTCCCCGAGACATACCTCGGGCGCAAAGCCGATTGCATGGAGTACGCCATCCACATGCCCCAGCGAGCCACGCACTTGTTCACGAACTGATTCCACGTGGGCAGGTACTGTGACATCGAACTCGAAGACCTCGACGGGGCTATCAAGTCGGCGAGAGGTGCGCTGCGTCAAGGAAAGTGCGCGACCAGCACCCGTTAAGACAATTTCGGCTCCCTCTCGCTGTGCAAGTTGTGCAACACGAAAGGCGAGGGAGGCATCTGTGAGCACTCCTGTCACCACTATTTTCTTTCCATCAAGAAGACCCATGCGTATGACCGTAGTGCGAGAGGGGTCTGTGTGTAAGGCTCTACAGAATGCGTATTGGAATCCTTGGAGGAACCGGGCCTGCTGGCAGTGCCCTAGGTGCTCGACTTGCATCTGTTGGCTATGAGGTTGTGATTGGTTCTCGGTCAAAATACCGAGCTCTCGAAGCGGTCGACAGCCTGAAAGCCAAGTGGCCAGATCTCAATCTTCCTCTCGAAGCGGGCGACAATGACGCTGCATCGGCATGTGATGTTGTTGTGTTGGCTACTCCCTGGGATGGTGCGGCAACCACAGCTCAAGAGCACATTGGACTATTGAAGGGGAAAGTTGTCATCAGTATGGCCAATGCCCTTGTGCGCGTGGGGCATGAGTTCCAACCATTACTTCCTCCTCGTGGCAGTGTGGCCGCCCATGTGCAAGCAGCTGTTCCCGAATGTCGAGTTGTTGCCGCGTTTCACCATCTTCCTGCCAAAGAATTAGGCCACCTTGGTGACCCCATAGATTCCGATGTGCTGATTTGTTCTGACGATGCAGAGGCAACACGTATTGCGATGGATATAACTTCGCATATTCCAGGGTGTCGCCCACTTGATGCGGGGGAGCTCTCCAATGCCACTGCAATTGAGGCGTTCACCGCCGTGCTCTTGCAACTCAATGTGCGCTACAAGACACGTGTGGCACCAAAACTCACAGGTATCAAGAAAGATCCACGCGCAGAGGCGTAACGAGAATGACAATGCGTTTGTACGACACTGCTCGTCGAGAGGTGGTTCCTTTTACCCCTAGCGATGTGGTGTTGATGTACACATGTGGAATCACTCCCTATGACGCCACTCATCTTGGTCATGCAGCCACATTTTTGGTGTACGACGTTCTGCAGCGTCGCCTCATCGATCTTGGCCACACTGTGCGTTGTGTACGCAATGTCACAGATGTTGACGACCCATTGTTTGCAAAAGCTCGTGAGCTAGGAGTTCATTATCTTGATTTAGCAGCTGGTGAAGAAGCTCGCTTTAATCGCGACATGGATGCATTGAATGCTCTTCCTGTGTACAGCACTCCACGCGCCTCGTCTGCAATCTCTGACATACGTGGCTTTATTGGAATGGTGATCGATAGAGGTTTTGCCTATGTCGTAAATGGCTCGGTGTATTTCGATGTGAGTAAGTCACCTTCTTTTGGAGATATCTCTCATTACAGCCATGACCAGATGATTGAATTTGCTCGCCAGCGCGGCGGCAATGTTGATGACCCACAAAAACGCAACCCGTTGGATTTTGTGCTGTGGCATCCATCGGCTGATGATGAACCATCGTGGGACACCACATGGGGTGCAGGACGTCCGGGTTGGCACATTGAATGTTCCGCACTTGCCTTACGCGAGTTGGGCACCACGATTGATTTACACGGTGGTGGAAGTGATTTGATTTTCCCGCATCACGAATGTGAACGCGCTCAATCAGAAGCTGCAACGGGAGAGCCGTTCGTCAAACATTGGATGCATGTGGCAATGGTGTTTAAAGATGGCGAAAAGATGTCGAAGAGTTTGGGCAACTTGGTGTTCGTGGATCAATTGCGCACTCAATGGGATCCACGTTCCATTCGGTTGGGGGTCATAGAACACCATTACCGCAATGAGTGGGAATGGGATGAAGAACTCATGCCAAGAAACCATCGCAGGCTTCTTGCGTGGAAGCAGTCTTTGGGTGGTGTGCAATCTGATGTGTTGGACGTCGTACGCCAGCATTTGGACAACGATCTTGATACCCCATCTGCGATTGCAGCAATAGATAAGGCCGCATCGGACGGAGCAGATGTCGAGGTTGCCGCAGCGCTATTAGGTGTGGACCTCGCGGACCCCATCTCGGAGCACGCACCCCAGTAACTACGGCGACTCGGACGGTTGGGTCAACGGATCTGCGCTCGGTTCTAGGCCCTCGAAATTAGGGCTATTGTTCGCCTCACATGGCGCACGAAGATTCTGGTTCCGTTGCGATGCCGCAACAGGTGGTGGTTCCGGAAGTGGCGCGTATTCAAACGCGTGCACGACGCATCATTAAGCCGGTGGTAGATCGATTGTGGAAAGTCACAGTTGAAGGATTGGAAAATGTTCCCGTTGATGGCCCTGCCATCATTTGCCCCAATCACATCAGTTTCTTTGATTCGGTTTTCACCATGGTGTACGTCGGAAGAACAATTTGTTTCGTGGGCAAAGCCGAATACATGGAATCTCGGAAGACAAAATATGTATTTCCTGCACTCGGCATGATTCCCATCGATCGTGCAGGCGGCAAGAAAAGTGAAGCTGCTCTTCTAGCTGCTGAACAAGTTCTCCAACGTGGTGAGTTATTTGGTATCTATCCAGAAGGTACCCGTAGTCGTGACGGGATGTTGTACAAAGGACATACCGGTGCTGCACGTCTTGCAATGAAAGTGGGTTGCCCGATTATTCCTGTGGGCATTGTGGGCACGCGAGAGATTCAGCCACCGGACAAAGTGTTGCCTAAGCCCGGACTTACATGTGTGGTGAAGTTTGGTCAGCCGATTGATCCGCAGAGATACGCCGATCGCGGAGGAGACCACATGGTGTGGCGAGAAATGACGGACGAACTTATGTATGAAATTCGTGAGCTCTCTGGTCAGCAGTATCGCAATGTGTACTCCACGAAGCAGTCCGAGTCCATTCCTACGGATCAGGCAAGAGTTCACACTGCCTAATCGCAGGTAATTAGACCACTTGGGCATGGGCTTGCTCCGTAGAATGGTCTACGCATGTCCGATATCTCTGTACTTCTTCCCGATGGCTCCCAACGAGTGGTACCCGAGGGCTCCACGCTGGGCGATGTAGCTCTCTCCATTGGGGCGCGTCTTGCCAAGGCAGCCCTAGCGGGCACCATGAATGGTCAAGAGGTTGACTTGGGGGTTCAGGTCACTCAGGGAGCAACGGTCTCCATCATCACCGCCACTTCAGATGAAGGTCGACATGTATTGCGTCACTCCACCGCCCATGTGTTGGCCCAGGCTGTTGTGCAGTTGTTTCCTGGCGCTCAATTCTCTATTGGTCCAGCCATTGAAGATGGTTTCTATTACGACTTTGAACTCCCTGGTGGAAAAACTTTCTCCGACGATGATTTGTCTGTCATTGAGCAAAGAATGCGTGACATCATCGCATTGGATCAACCATTCGTTCGTGCTGACGTGACAGCAGATGACGCACTTAAGATATTTGCTCAACAAAAATACAAATGCGAAATTATTGAACGTGTGCGCGGTGGAGTTGCCGATGGTAGTGACGCAGGCGAAGTAGGCGACTCAGACACAATCAGTGTGTATCGCAATACGGAAGACTTTGTCGACTTGTGTCGTGGGCCTCATGTGCCATCAACATCAAAGCTTGGCCACTTTGCTCTCATGAAAGTAGCCGGGGCGTATTGGCGTGGGAATGAAAAGGGCCCCATGTTGCAGCGCATTTATGGCACGGCGTGGGAAAGCGATACGGCTCTCAAGGAACATCTGCACCGGCTTGAGGAAGCAGCGAAGCGAGATCATCGAAAGTTGGTCAATGAACTCGATTTGTTGTCGTTTCCACAGGAGCTCGGAGGTGGACTCGCGGTGTGGCACCCCAAAGGGGCGATTGTTCGCAAACTGATGGAGGATTACAGCCGTCAGCGACACCAGGACGGTGATTATCAATTTGTCTACACTCCGCATCTTGCGAATGCGAATTTGTTCGCAAAGTCAGGGCACTTGAACTATTACGCCGACGGCATGTATCCACCAATGGAGATGGACAACGGCACTTATTACATGAAGCCAATGAACTGTCCTATGCACTCGTTGGTTTTTGCGAGTCGCCAACGTAGTTATCGCGAACTTCCATTGAGGCTTTTTGAACTCGGAAATGTATATCGATATGAACGTGCCGGAACGCTCCATGGTCTGATGCGAATTCGAGGATTCACTCAAGACGACAGCCATATCTACTGCACCGAAGAACAGATGCCAGGCGAGATTGCATCGTTGCTTGATTTCATCTTGTCGGTTCTTCGACGGTTTGGTTTTACCGAGTTTGAATTCAACCTCTCCACAAAAGATCCCGATAAGTATGTGGGCTCAGATGAAATCTGGGAAAAGTCCACAGCGGCTTTGCGCGACGCACTCGATGCACACGGTTTCACATATGGAGTCAAAGAAGGTGATGCTGCCTTTTATGGACCAAAGATTGACGTGGATGTACGAGATGCCATTGGTCGCAAGTGGCAGCTCAGCACGATTCAGCTTGATTTCAATAATCCCGAACGTTTCGAGCTGGAGTATGTGGGCTCAGATGGCCAGCGACACCGGCCCATCATGTTGCACCGTGCTTTGTTTGGGTCTATCGAACGCTTCTTTGGGGTATTGACAGAGCATTACGCTGGCGCATTTCCCGCTTGGCTAGCTCCAGAACAGGTGAGGGTGTTGCCTGTTGCTGCTGCACACAATGACTATGCCGCATTGGTATTGAGTGAACTTCGCAGTGCTGGGTTCCGAGTGGACATTGATTATGCAGATGAGCCGTTGGGCAAGCGAATTCGCAATGCCAAGACAACAAAGATTCCCTACGTGCTTGTGGTGGGAGACTCAGATATTGAAGGGCGCACTGTCGGAGTGAATCCACGCGGGGGAGAAGTGGAACGCGATGTCTCGATTTCTGATTTTGTGAAAATGTTGGCTGCAGATGTAGCTGACGGTGCAGACATCGAGAATCAATGACTCTCGATCGTATTTGGAATGGATGGCGAGCAGATTATGTAGGCGCAGCCAGTGATGCCGCTGCAACGCCTGTTACTTCCACAACCGCATCTGTCTTCACGCAGATTCTGGAGAGTGATCTCTCTGACGAAGACGCGTTTATCGTGCATCGTTCAACATTATGTTTCGCCATCTTGAATGCATTTCCCTACGCCTCTGGTCATGTGTTGGTGCTTCCTTATCGTGAAGTTGCACAGCTTGAAGATCTCACTCCAGCAGAATCATTGGACTTATGGGCCACTGTGACTCAGGCGACACAGGCATTGCGTGAGTCTCATCGGCCACATGCACTGAATGTCGGAATCAATCTGGGGGCTGCTGCAGGCGGAAGTATTGCCCAGCATCTGCACGTACACGTCGTTCCACGGTGGAATGGAGATGCAAATTTTATGACATCTGTGGCATCTGCACGTACGATTCCAGAACCACTTCCGCTGACCGCATCAAAAGTGCGCGAAGCCTGGCCAAAGGGAACAATATGAGTGACGAGATTCGTGATGAACTCCCCGCAGATCTGAATGCTGTTGATCATGTCGGTGCATACGATTTTCCCGATAACAGTCGCCGTCGCATCCCAGGTGCGATCTATGCATTTCTCGCAGTTGTGTGTGTAGCGATTTGGTTTGTTGCAGATTCGCGTGACTCAGAGATTGTGAACAAAGGGCTTCTCTTTGCTGCGGTGCTGTTAGCTGTGATGTCCATCATCACCACCACCAGTGGATGGAAGATGACAATCAACGAATCAGAAGCACTTGTGCGCGCTACAAGAGAAGCCGGATTTCCGGTAGGACATGCATCTGCACAACAAGTGTGGAGAGGTATTCGCAGTCGCCCCACTTGGAGAATTTTTTGCTACAGCATTGAAGAGCCACCTGCTCGGCGCGCACTAGTGCTCGTGGATGCAGTTAATGGCTCAGTTGTGGAGCGACTTGTCGAAGATAACCCCGAGGCGACTATTCCAAGTACTCCATCGGATCTGGGATAACGTTTCCCAATGTTCGATGGACGATTTAGGACCCCAATCGAGCGTGCTATTCGCCCAGTAGGTCTGTTGCTTCGCCGCACGGGGATGTCTCCAGATCACCTCACCATCTTGGGCATTTTGTTCGCAATTGCTGCAGCCTTTGCTATTGCCCAGGGTGCACTGCGCGGCGGTTTGATTCTGGTCATTGCCGCGGCTCTCCCTGATCTCCTAGACGGAGCGCTTGCGAAGGCTTCAAATACTGCAAGTCAACGGGGTGCTTTTTTCGATTCAGTAGTAGACCGTGTGACTGATGCGGTGCTCTTCGGTGGAGTCGCATGGTATTTCGCCTCGAACGAAGGCACTCACATTGCTTTGTTGCCGATGGCCATCATGGGTGTGTCATCGCTCATTTCTTATGAGCGAGCAAAGGCGGAATCTCTAGGGTTGTACGCCAAGGGTGGCCTCATGGAACGCGCCGAGCGCATCATTGTCCTGTGTTTTGGTTTGTTGTTTGATTCGTTGCTCATTCCAGTGTTGTGGGTGATGTTGGTGTTGACTGTGGCCACGGCCATCCAACGATTTGCCCAGGTATGGAAACAGGCTGAAGTGTCATCGACAACTATGGCTAAGCGCGAGGTACGTCAAGTGCGCCGTATGACTCGCCATAGTGCTCGTGCTTCTCGTCGTCAGCTTTCCGTTGTGTCGCGTCAGCGACGTCGCAACAGACATGGCTGAGAAATCGCGTTCTCTGTCGGACTCCGTCACAGTTGGCGGATACAAGCTCGGTTCGCTCATTGCCCGTGCAACTCCTGGTTTCGTAGCTCAAGGGACGGTGTCGTTGCTTGCACCCGGTGTTGCATTGTCATTGAGAGGCAAGCGTGCGGTGATCGAGCGAAACCTTCAAAGAGTTGATCCCACGTTGAAGGGATTGGCTCTTCGCCGAGCATCCCAGCGAGCATTTGATTCCTACATGCGCTACTACAGCGAAAGTTTTCGTTTGCCGTCGCTCTCTAAAGAACATGTCAACAAATGTTTCACTGTCGATGGCTATCAACATTTGGAAGAAGCTTTGGCGAAAGGGAACGGGGTTATCTTTGCAATTCCCCATCTCGGTGGATGGGAATGGGCAGGAAGATGGATGGCAGAACGCGGTCTTCCCATGACAGTCATTGTGGAACCGCTTCAGCCGCCCGAGTTATTTGAATGGTTCACAAAACTGCGGAGTGATCTGGGAATGACTGTGGTGCCTTTGGGTCCTGATGCAGCTCCGACAATTCTGGCAACACTGAAAAAAAATGGATTGGTGTGTCTACTTTCTGATCGAGACATCCAGCGCAACGGTGTCGAAGTGGAGTTCTTTGGAGAAAAAACCACACTTCCGGCTGGACCTGCCATGTTGGGTATTCGTGGAAATACGCCAGTGTTACCCGTGGCTATTTACTTCACAGACTCCGTTGACGGTCATCATGCGGTAGTGCGACCACCAGTGCACCTCGAAAAAGTTGGTTCATTGCGTGATTCAGTTGCAGTGGGGACTCAAGCAATTGCTCACGAGTTAGAAGAACTCATTCGACGTGCACCAGAACAGTGGCACATGTTTCAACCCAATTGGCCCTCTGATCCTGGCTATTGATCTACGAATAAAGATCAAAAAGTTCGTTGATGGCTTTGGCTTGACCGCCAGAGGTAGATGACATCACCGCGATGGGTTGCACCCCTGTTGATGCCCACGCCGCAAGTTGTTCACGCACTCGCTCTTTGGGTCCGCTAATCGTGCAGTCATCAAGCCATGCGTCGGACATAAGTCCCACAACTGCATCTTTTTGCCCCGCTTCTATCGCATTTTCAATTGCATCCATTTCTTCCACGTAACCAGCGGCTCGCCAGTAGTTGCGATAGTTAGGTAGCGATACATAGCCCGTCAGTGTTTTCTTGTTGATGGCTCGAGCAGCATTGATGTCGTCGTCAATCACTGTGGGGATCATGTTGGACAAAAAGAATCCCTCTCGTCGGGCGTTGGGTACTTCGGAGAGCTGCCTCGCCATATGACTCAGTGAGGCATTTGCCCAGATCGCACCTTCGGAGATCTCGCTTGCCATTTGCAACATTTTGTTGCGTAAGGTTGCAAGGTAGATGTCAGGGAGTGGTCCCGAGAAACGTTCTTGTGTGCGCATCGCCGCAACATAATCAGAGATGTCGGAAAGTGGTTTTCCTGTGGAGACTCCAAGTCGTTTTGTGACTGGGCCGTGGCTCACGCCAATGCCAAAACGAAAACGACCCTCAGATATTTCATGAATATGTGCAACTGTGTTGGCGGCCTCAACGGGGTGGCTGTAGTAAATCGGTTGAATCGAAGTCCAGTAGGGAATCGATGTGGTGGCATGTGCAAGTGATACACACAAGCCCATGGTGCCGCCAAGGCTTGGGCATGCAAGGCCAGAGAAACCTCGGTTCTCCGCTTCTACGGCGAGATCAAGAATGGCGCGTCGCTTTGAGGGCGTAGCCACAACAGAGAGAGCAGGACGAAAGGAGTCTTGTACTGAGGTCATTCAAGTACCGTAGTCTCCATGTTGCGTATTGGAATGGTGAGCCCCTATAGCCTCACAATTCCCGGCGGGGTGCAACAGCAGGTTCTGGGTCTCGCTCGGGCATTGCGCGAAAAGGGACACGAGGTGCGGGTGCTTGGCCCCTGTGATGGTCCGCCGCCCGATCCCTTCGTGACGCCACTGGGCAATAGTTTGCCGACCGCAGTAAATGGATCGGTTGCGCCTGTGGCTCCTGATGCCTCTGCGGCATTGCGCACAATTCGAGCACTTAATGATGAGGCCTTCGATGTACTGCATGTGCATGAGCCACTTGTCCCTGGACCCACGCTCACCTCGTTACTCGTCAAGATGGCGCCAGTT
>WLGS01000005.1 GCA_009703125.1 Actinomycetota bacterium | reverse complement strand
TTTGTTGAGTGTTTTCATTCGTACTCTGGGATCAGATGCCATGCTCGATCAAAGAGGTCGTCGCATTCGCACAATTGCTGCATCAATGGAGGACGACAACTTGAGAGCAATGTTGGCTGATTCCCAAATAAAGGGTTCTCAGTACTTGGTCGACTCTTACGAGATGGCCAAACAACAAGGCCTTATCAAACCAAAGATCGAAATTGAGACGATTGTCTACCTCACCCAAGCGATGTTCATTGGCCGAGTTCTTGTGGACATCACCGAACGTGAGGATTTATCCGATTCCATTAATGAAGCAATTGTTCTTGTTCTCAGAACTTTGATGAACCCCCAAAAGTAGAACTAGATAATTATCTAGTTCTACGGTACATTTCTAGATAGTCATCTAGAAATGGGACATCATGAAACATCGCTATTTTCGACTTCTGGTCGCATTGATAGTTACCTCGACCTCCTTGATGTTGACACAGGTCCAACCAGTTCATGCTTCGGTTCCAGCTCCGTTCGATCAAGAGTTCGGTACGAATGGCGTTGCCGAATTGACACTCCCAAATCTGGAATCAACCACTTCTGTAACGGAGGTCGTTGAAGACGAATCGGGACGACTCCTTGGCCTTCTTGAAATAGATTTTTCCCAAGTTGCAGTTGTTCGTCTACTCGCTAACGGCAGCATCGATACAACATTTGGTGATTCTGGTCGAAGTGAAATATTTGAATTGTCTCAAGCATCTATGCAAGTGCAGGGAGATGGAAAAATCCTCGTCGCCGGTTACGTCCCGGGCAATGTTCTCCCGCAGATTTTCATCACACGAATCACTACATCAGGATTAGTGGACACAACCTTCGGCACTAATGGATCTAAAACAATTGGAAGTTTTCCTGGCAAGATGCTTGGTTCTAGCTCAAAGTTGTTACTTCGGTACGACGCAAAATACGAAGTCATCTACTTGGGGTTTCATTCTCCTACTACGAGCCAAGAGAACGGCTCCTACATCCCCTACTACACCTTCACCTTCATGTCCATGACTCAAGATGGAGAAATCAGAGCCAACTGGGCTAGCAACGGCAGTCGTGAGGTGACCCCGTGGACAGGCACTGCTCCAGGATCGTCAATTCTTTTGGACATGCAAGTGCTCAATGATGGTTCACTCATCGCAGTGGGATCATCTTTTAATGCCAACCAAGACCGGCAAATCACTCTCATTAAATTGACACCTGGAGGATTTCGTGATTTCTTCTTTGATGGACCATCAGGAAATGGCAATGGTCTCGTAAAAGTGAATTTCGCAACCGAGAATGAAGCTCTAATGAGCGCCATTCTTCCTCTGGGAGATGACTCGTTTTATCTTGCCGGTACCGCAGGAACTTTTTATTCTGGGCCTAGCTATTACGGGATGGCAAAATTCAATGCAGATGGAACACCAGATGAATCGTTCTCCTCAGATGGTTTCGCTCTCACGCAACTTCAGACTGACCAATCGACGTCATTTGTTCCTGTAGTTGACCTACTTCCAAATGGAAACATTGTCTTTCCTGTCGATGTCAACAACGCCACCGGCTACGTCACATTCACGTCGTCAGGCGACGAACCAACTTCTCCGAACTGCACACCGTGTTTATGGACTCCGTCTAATGACACTGTCAGAAACCATAACTTGCTTGTGAACAGCTTGGGGAATGTACTCATCGTTGGTGGTAACACAACAAATAGAAGATTCTTTGCAACAATGTTCACACCCACAGGAACGGTGGTTAATTCATTTCAAACACCAGACGTCCGTTTTTACTTTCCTCGATGGTCCGTAGAGACTTACAAATCAATTCCACAATCAGACGGTTCCATCATTGTCCTTGGGTACGCGGAAAGTGAGTTAGGAATCCAACGAGGTGTCATCTTTAAATTGACTGTGATGGGCACTATGGACCAACAATTTGGTCTCGGTGGATATTCATACTTAAGCCCTGTTCATGAGGAGCGACAGTTTTGGTTATCTGACGTGACAGTTCAACCAGATGGAAAAATTCTTGCTGTCGGTTCCGCACAAAACTACAACTACCAATCAGAACTTGTTCTATGGAGACTAAATTCTGATGGTTCAGAAGACACCGATTTCGGAACAAACGGTCGTACCGTCACAACTGATCAGACCGCAGAACTATATTCATCCAACCTTGTTGTTCAATCAGATGGGAAAATTTTGCTTGGAGTCGATCGTCGCGAAAATTACACGTTGCCTTGGCTGTACAGGTATCAATCAAATGGCACATTAGACACAACAATTCAGCCAACGAATAATGAGGGGGAAGGCTGGAGTGCAGCGATCTATCCTGCGCCGAATGGTGCCGTGTATTTCACAATCAGCACCAGAATAAATCAACAGATTCACTCAGTAGTGATGCGCCTTCATTCAGATGGTTCACCAGATACAAATTTCAATTCCACTGGACGTCGCACTTGGAATCGATCCGCCGAAAACACAATTGACTGGATTACTGATCTAGTTGTGAATGACGATGGAAAAGTGATGCTCTTAGGGGAGGCAGAAGATGATCCATTACCTGAGCGAAGCGTCATTGTGAGATTGAATTCCGATGGATCCATTGACACCACATTCAATTCAACGGGATACTCATTCTTTGTGCTTCGCGACCCGAGCACCGTCAGTTATAGCTATGTAAACGCCATGGTGGTGTCTGGGGACAGCATTCTTGTTGCTGGCGGAGGCTCGATAGATGACGAAGGCAGACAACAGTTCTCCATGGTTGCGAAGTTGGGCTCAAACGCAGCACTTGATACAACTTTTGGCTCAGGAGGTCTAGTGCTTAATGCTCCAAGCAATAATTCAAATTTTTACAACATCGAAAAGTTGACTAATTCAACCAGTCTTGTCACGGGCTTTACCCAAGAGAATGGGTTGAAAACAGGTGTTGTTATGAAGGTCTCGCATCAGATGCCACCAACAACTACTGCTCCGACATTGTTAGCACCGACCAATGGAGCTCAATATGAACTCACTCCAACTGCATTTACAGTTACTGGTTCATTTCCTGACACAGTGTTGGCTGGGTCAATTCACATCATTTTGACAACTACTGACAATGGTGGAGCATCACGTGCTATCTCTGTCACGGATCGCCAATCACTCAATGTGACCTTCGATCCTTTAGAGCCTGACGCAGGAATCTTGAACAATGCATGGGCAAGTGCAGTTACGACCGAGATTGCAGGAGCGGCAAACTCAACAGCACGAATGCCTGATGGTACTTACACGGTGTCCATTAGTTATAGAAGTGCAATCGGTGGGCCAAAAGCAAATGCAACCGCTACCAGTGTCGTCTTGAGATCTAAATGTGCACCGGGCACATTCTCTACATCTGGGTTCATTCCGTGCACAACTGCAGCGTCGGGTTCATTCCAAACTTTGTACGGTGCTACCGCCTCAATTGATTGCCCTGCAGGCACGTATCAACCCAATACGAGAGCCGTCACCTGTCTTGATGCAGCCATCAATCATTTTGTTCCAGTGCAGGGATCTTCTATTCAAATTCCTTGCCCCACAGGCACTCATTCTCCCAGCGTTCGATCGACATCGTGCATCGCACTGACACAATCGGACCCTGCCCCGCCTTCAACACCAACAACCTCACCACCTACTAGTTCTGTTCCTACAACCACTCCAACTTTCAGTACCGGTGCAAACAATGACATCGCCTTGAGAATTTCTGTTCGCCAGTCCGATGTGTTGCAGCGATTGAACATGGCAGTTCCCAGAGGTGGCAGAGTCTCGATGACGTCTCGAACTGGCAGAGTCTGCCAAGTGGCACGATCTCGAGTCATTGCGACGGCAACTGGTACATGCAGAGTTGCGGTGACAGTCACGGTCCAAAAGAAAAAGACCACAAGAACACTCACCCTAAAGGTGTCGTAGCTTCTCACTCACCCTGATACATTTCACCGCGTGATGTATCTGTTGGTCTTGCCATGACACTCTCTTCTGCACCACCACTTGAGACACTCACACATCGGGTGGGCCATGTCTCCACGTTGACAGTTGACCCAGCACGTAATGACCGATTGTTGGGCATCGACATTTGGTATCCCGCATCCACAGATTCGGGCACCGTCACCGAATACGAACTCATCCCCGGTGTGCGCTTCACCTCGGCAAGCGCCCATGAAGACTCCCCTGTCAGCCCTGGGACCCATCCACTCATCGTGTGGTCACATGGCCGTACAGGCACACGCCACAACTACAGCCTTTTGTGTGAAGCACTCGCCTCCCGTGGCTACATCGTGATCTCACCTGACCACCCCGGCGATGGACTCTTTGATTGGTTCCTCGGAAACAACGTGGACGACGTGACTAACGAGCGGAATCGCCAAGGTGATCTGCGCCTCTGTATCGATGCAGCACTTGGTCACCACAGTGCGCTCACGGAATGGCTCACGGGCTCTGTAGACCCACACAGAGTCTTTGTGGGCGGCCACAGTTACGGCGGGCTCTCTGCACTTGCTACTACGTCGTATTTGCATGAGTACACCCCAGATGAGCGTGTACGTGCCACCGTGGTAGCCCAGGCTTTTTCCAGAACAATGGCGACTGAGTTCTTTACATCTCTTGCACGACCCACGTTGTTGCTTGTCGGACAAGCCGATCTCACCACACCGCCACATACAGATGCTGACCCTGCGTGGAGCATTCTTCAAGCGCGTACAGACAACGCCGCACAACAATCACGTCGCATTGATCTTGTACATGCCCCACATCAAGGCTGCAGTGATTTTGTGTTGTATAACGAACTCGCACCTCAAGTTGAAGGTATACCCGAAGCAGTTCTTGAATATCTCGGCGCGATTGCTGCAGAAATTCCTGCCGAGTGGTTTTCGACATGGCGCCAAGGACTACAGCAACACGTGCATCACATTGATGAGTTTTTGCAATCTCTCTAAATGATCCGGCGCAGTTTTTAGGGCCTAGCCCATTCGACCACTGACGTAGCTCAACGTGCGTTCGTCATGTGGGTGCGAGAACATGTCGACTGTGCGGTCATATTCCACCAACATGCCAGTCGGACGGTTTGTATCTCCTGTGGATTCCACGCTAAAGAACGCCGTCATATCGCTCACGCGAGCAGCCTGTTGCATGTTGTGAGTCACAATCACAATCGGATACTCCGATTTGATTTCTCGCATCAAGTCTTCAATTCTGCCCGTGGCAATGGGGTCTAATGCAGAACAGGGTTCATCCATCAACAAGACATCAGGGTTCACTGCCAACGCACGTGCAATACACAAACGCTGCTGCTGACCACCAGACAGCGAAAAAGCAGATGCTTTGAGGCGATCCTTTACCTCATCCCACAGCGCTGCCTTACGGAGCGAATCCTCCACCACGCCATCTAATTCAGACTTGGTGAACTTTTCATTTACCCGTGGACCAAAGGCCACATTGTCATAAATGGATTTAGGAAAGGGATTGGGTTTTTGGAAAACCATTCCGATACGACGACGCACTTCGCCGGGATCTGCCAAAGGCCCATACAAATCAATTCCTCGGTACAACACTGTGCCCACAACTCGGGCTGAGTGAATGAGGTCGTTCATACGGTTGAGGCTTCGCAAGATTGTGGACTTCCCACAACCAGATGGTCCGATAAATGCGGTGATCTCATTGCGTGCAATAGAGAAAGTGGCTTGACGTACAGCCAAGAAATCTCCGTAGTACACAGAAAGATCTCGCGCCTCCATCACAATCTGTGCAGCTCTACCAGAGTTCACTCCAGGGATGTTGCCGTCACCTTTTGATAGCGACGACGCAATCAGGGATTGTGCGGTGGGTGTAGTTGTTTCATTCATAATCACAATGACTTTCTGCTTCTATCTCGGATAACGATTGCGGTGAAATTCAAAACCAACAGCATGGCCAGCAACACAATGATTGCTCCTGCTGCTGCATACTGAAACTCAGAGTCTGCTTCGGTTGCATATTTGTAAATAGACAGCGGCAAGACGGTGTAATAATCACCGAAACCTGTGGGGTTGCTACTTACATAGGCCAATGCACCCAACATGATCAGTGGTGCGGATTCACCCAATGCTCGCGAAACTCCCAAAATGCTTCCCGTAGCAATACCTGGTACAGCGGCGGGAAGAACTTGTTGACGCACGCATTGCCAACGTGAGCAGCCGAGTGCAAACGCACCTTCTCGATAGCTGCTGGGCACAGCCCTGATGGCCTCACGCGAGGCCACAATCATCACTGGGAGTATCATCATGGCAAGAACAACCGATGCAGTACGTACGGTAAAGCCCCAATCCAAGGGACCGCGCGCGACAAAGGCAAGCCCCAGGATTCCGTACACAATGCTGGGAACACCTGCGAGTGTTTGAATCGTCAAGTTGATGAAGGCCTGCACTTTTGACTCGGGCTTTGTGAACTCTTCCAAATATGCAGCAGTACCTATGGCGATCAACAATGAGGAAATTCCTGCAGGGAGCACAACCCACAATGAACCAAATATTGCGGACTGCACGCCAGCATCTTCGGCAAATGGAGATGTGTGTCCAGAGAGGAACTCCCAATTCAGTCGGCTGCGACCGGTGAGGAAAGTATCCACAAGAAGCACCACCAAGGTCACTACTGCAAGAAGAATTCCAAACCACAACAATGCAAGGAACAACATGTCCTTGCGGCGACGTTTTCCATCAACTGTAGAAGTTAGGGAAACACTTGGGTCCAAGATGATACTCATTCGTATACCTCACGAAAACGACGCACCACTCGAATACTGATGATATTCAATATGAAAGTGATGATGAAGAGAAAGGTACCTACGGCAAAAATTGTTCGGTAGCCAGTGGAATCAGTTTCCTGATCACCAATTCCTGCAAACCCAATAAAGGACGCAAGCGTTTGCACAGATTCAGCAGGATTCAAAGTAAATTTCGCAGAGGCTCCGGCTGCCAACAAAACAATTGTGGTCTCACCAATTGCACGTGAAAGCGAAATCACAATGCTGGCGATAATTCCCGACAATGCTGAGGGGAAAATGACCCCAGTACACACTTCTCGTTTAGTGGGCCCTAATGCGTATGCACCCTCAATGAGTGCTTTGGGAATGCTGTTCATTGCATCTTCTGCCAATGTGGTCATCATGGGCAAAATCATGATGCCCACCACAAGCCCTGCACTTAAAGCGTTATAGAAATCAACTTCACCAAAAGGCCACAGCTTTTGGACAATGTTTGGTGACACAAAGTTCACTGCAAAAAAACCGAAGACCACTGTGGGCATACCCGCAAGAATCTCAAGTGTGGGCTTCAGATATCGACGCACCCGATCGGATGCGTACTGATTGAGGAAAAAGGCCGCGGCCAAACCACCTGGGACGGCAACAATGATAGCGATTGTCATGACAAGAAAAGTTGCCGACATCAACGCCCAGATGCCGTAGGCCGGTGGTTCAAACAATGGGTACCACTCGGTGCGTCCAAAGAATTCGCCGAACGAAACTTCTTGAAAGAAATCAATAGTGGGTGGAACCAAAGAACCAGCTACAGCAAACAACACAATGACGGTGATGAACGAAGTACACATCAATACCGTCTGTACAACGCGCTCATAAATGCGACGTCGCTGTTGTGCTCCTGAGGGAAGCAGGTTGTCAAGAAGTTCTATTGCTTCTTGAGATGGAGAAAAAGACATGAAGAGCTCGAGTGATGAAAGTGCAGATGTGGTGTTGGGCTCCTAGAAGCCCAACACCACAATCGTGCGGAATTGAATTACTTAATGGAACGCACGGCGGCCACAGCTGTTCCGCGCTGCGCTCTTGTGAGCGGAACGAAGAGAGCATCTGCACCGATGATGCGCGAGTTGTCCAAGTAGAACTCCATGAACTTCTTGATTGCAGGAATCGAAGCAGCCGATGAGTTCTTGATGTAGGTGTACAACGGACGAGCCATTGCGTAGCTGCCGTTCTGCACATTTGCAGCAGTTGGCTTTACACAACCTGCGCCCTTGTCAATTTCAAGAGCCTTATTGGTCTTTGCGTTTTCCACTGCGTAGGAAAGGCCGTAGTAGCCAATTCCTGCATTGCTTCCCGCAACACCTTTCACGGTCACGTTGTCGTTCTCAGTTGCCTGGTAGTCGGTACGTGATGTTGTGGAACGACCATGCACAAATGTGTTGAATGAGTCGAAGGTACCTGAGTCAGAACCGGCACCGAAGAGCTTCAATGCACCCAAGGTGTTGCCTGGAATGACGTCGCCCCATGTGGCAGCTGACCCTGCACCAGAAGTTCCAGATGCGGGCTTCCACATATTCTTCAACTGATCCATGGTGATGCAGGTGAGTGGGTTCTTGGGGTTAACCACGACTGCAAGACCATCGTTAGCTACGAGTACCTCGGTGTAGGCGATTCCCTTAGCAGCACATGCAGCCTTTTCAGTGGTGCTCATGGCACGCGATGCGTTTGCCATGTCAATTTCACCGTTGCAGAATTTTGTCATTCCGCCACCGGTACCAGAGATACCAATAGAGATGTCAGTCTGGCCAGAAGTGGTGGCCTCGAAGTACTTCGCTGCAACTGCCATCAACGGATACACCGTGCTGGAACCATCAATACGGATCGCCGAGTTGGTCTTGGTTGTGCGGTAGTCATACTGCTTCTTGGTGATCTTTTGCCAAGTGAACTCAGCCTTCTTTGGCTTCTTTGCGTGCAATGACGAGCCTGGCTTCACCATGCAACGAATAAAGGTTGTGCCTACTTTTTCGACTTCGAAGAGGTCCTTGCGCTTGCAGGTGTCATTGAGCTTTGCAGCACTTACACCAGAGGGAACTGAAGTAGCAATTACAGGAACTGCCAATACAGCAACCAGTAATTGGGAGAGTCGCTTTTTCATTCTGCGACGATTGTGTACCAACATGAGGAGATGGTTCCTTTCGTTTGTCAGAGCGCGGACTGCGCAATGTGCAAGTGCAAAGTACGATGCGTAAGGAAACAGCGAATGTCCTCTTCTTGTATCTATGGAGAACAAAAGATGAACTCTAAAAGTTGGGGCCATGCATCACGCCCTAGACCACTTCAGTACAACTGCTTGTAACCTCAAGTTCACTTCTATGGCTACTCGTACACCTCGTGTATTCACTCACCGCATGACCTCGTGGCGCACCTCTCTTGCGCTTCTGGCCTTCGTTGTGCTTGGTGCTGGTTGTGTGACAACTACTTCGTCAACGCCCACAACTCCTGATTCTTCTTCTACAGCCACCACGACAACAACGCCGATGCAACTTGTTCCAGCCTCTGGTGAGAAAGAAGTTCCTTGCGATGCCAAAGCAATCTCGGCGAGTTACGGAGAAAAAGTCAAAGTCGAAAAGTGCACAGAGACCTGGGCTGTAGGCGACACAGATCGTGATTCGTGGAATTGCGAAGACGAAGGTTGTCGCCAGACGCGTCTGTATCGCTTTGCGAACAATAAATGGTCCGATACAGCCATTTGTCTGCGTGAGTTGCCACTCACCCGTTATGCATCAAGTTGTTTTGTGCCCAATGTGGGATTGGCCACTATTGATCTCATACCCCCACAAGATGTGGCGTGCATTCTTTGGCCCGCAAACTCGCAACCCAAATACGTCAAAGAAACCCAATGTGTCTTCGATGAAAGCGAAGTATTGAAATCTTTCGAGACAAAGTGTGAGGGCTTTTTTGAAAAAACTACCCTGCCTCTAGAGAAGTGTCATCAAGGAGCACTTGTTCAACAAGCCCTCGTCAAACTTCAGGAATTGAAGTATGTACGTAATGTCGACATCTATTTCGGGCCAGAAATGGCACGTGCAGTGTTTGAATTTCAAACAGATAACAATCTCTTAAGGACAGGAATTCTCGATGACGAAACATGGAAGGTCCTCAACCCCTGAGGCTGTTCATGTAGAACACTTCACACGTGTTCTGGGTCTTCATCACGTCACAGCAAGCGGTATCGGCGTCATCATTGGGGCCGGCATTTACATCTTGATTGGCCCGGCAACCGAGCGCGCGGGTGCCATGGTGTGGATGTCCATGATTGTGTCTGCAGTTGTGTGTGCCTTCACTGCATTGAGCTACATGGAACTTACATCGATGTTCCCTCGTGCGGGATCAGAACATGAATTTGCTCGGCAAGTGTTTCCCGAATGGATTGCTTTCACTACGGGGTGGGCAATGGCTGTTGCCCTAGTTGTTGCCGCAAGTGCAGTGTCATTGGGCTTTGCGCGGTATCTCTCAGAGTTTGTTGACATCTCAGAACGAACTGGCGCAGTTCTGCTGCTTCTTGCTGTGTGGCTCATTGCACTCACGGGTATGCAACATGCGCGCTGGTTAATCATTGCACTGAGTGCAATTCAAGTTAGTGGTCTTCTACTTGTTGTTGCACTGGGTGCAGACTCAATTGGCGATGTCAACCTATTCGAGGGAAATGGTGCAAGCGGCGTGCTCAATGGAGCTGCGATTATCTTTTTCGCATACATCGGCTTTGATGAAGTCATCACATTGTCTGAAGAGACCCATAACCCCACCTTCACAATTCCACGTGCGCTGTTTTTGGCACTTGGAATTTCCACACTCATCTACATCGCTGTGGCAATTGTTGCGGTCAGTGTGCTGGGAGTTGACGGATTAATCAATGCTGAACAACCCCTGACTGCAGTCATGGAAATAGCCATAGGCGGGGTTGCGGTAGACGTGGTGGGCGGTATTGCGTTAGCCACCACAGCGAACACCACATTGCTTGCATCAGTTGCAGCATCTCGAATGCTCTACAGCATGGCTAACACTGGTCATTTACATCCACGTTTCGCAGTCGTACATAAAAGACGCGCACCACGATTCGCCCTCGGGGTCGTGATGGCGGGAGCGATATTCTTGGCGGTGCTTGGCGGAATAGAGACACTCGCAGAAGCATCGAATGCACTGATTTATGTGATGTTCATTGTCGTCAATGTTGTTCTCATTATTCTGCGACGTCGCCGCCCATACGATTCGCGCCCATTCCGTATTAAGGGAGATATCGGTTGGTTTCCGGTATTGCCTGCGGTGGGCATCGTGGCCACAGCCGCAATGGCGACCCAATTAGATCTTCAGCCACTGCTCATTGCCGTGGCCCTACTCGCCTCAGGAGTTGTCCTTCACTACGCCGGCAAAAAAGTTGTCTGGTAACTCACTGTTCTGAATTCCACACGGCACACTAAGTACATGAGCCCCGAAGTACGCGCAAAACATGATGCTGCGGTACGTGCAGGACAAGATTTCTATACAGATCCCGAAACAGGGTTAGTGGTGATGACTTCTTTGTACCTCACGCGTCGTGGGTACTGCTGTGGCAATATCTGTCGCCACTGCCCCTATGACCGTGGCGAAGAATAAACCTCTACGTCAACGACAAGCGTTCAAAATGTTCGCTTGGTGCATTCACTTCCAGTAACGCAGTACGAAGTAGCTCTTCAGCATCTTGAGCCATTGCGTCGTTAACTCTGTTTGTTGTTTCGCCTGGATCTTCTTTTCGATCAAACAACAATGTCTCATACTGTTTTGCATAGGCCCAGAAGGGCAACATGTCCCCTTCACGGAATGGCTGACGAATGACAGGAATTGTGCTGCCAGGCATGAAATCAAGAGTCGCGCGTGCATCAGGCATTGGCATTCGATAGTCCGGCATTGAGGCAATGGGCATGGTGCTCCAACGATTCGACCACATTGAGTGCGGCATGTTGTCCCCCGATGGACCCCGTGTATAGCGCCAATTGTCGGTCACCAACTGCACCTCTCGACCCCATACGCCTGTTAACAACCAGTCACGCACACGTGCGGCCTCACCGGTGATCACCGGCTTTAGTGATGACCCATGTGCAACATGAGAAATAGGTGCATCAAAAACATCTGCGATGGTGGCATGAATATCTGTAGACGTTGTCAACACATTGGACGTAGACGCAGGCTTACCTGGCCACGCAACCATCAATGGAATATGGCCTAGTGGTTTGTACACAGGTACACCAGGCTTGCCCCATACATCTCTGCCATACACATCGAAATCACCTAAGTAATGGCCATGGTCAGTGGTGAGAATCACCACTGTGTCCTCCCATGCATTGGTGGCATCTAATGCATCCAATACTTTGCCTAACCAATGATCAATCATCGAAAGCTTGCCACCGTACTGTGCGCGAATCTGCACCGCATCACGTTCGGTGATGACACCATTCTTTAATGCATCAACTGCATACGGAGGCCACGTGAGATGCGCACCTTCCCATGAGTCGTCGTATCGAGACGCCCACTCTTCGGGAGTATCAAACGGTTCATGAGGGTCGAACTCATCAACAAACAAAAAGAACGGTTCACCTTTTACGCGATGCGCGGGTGCATCTTCCAACAACCATCGCGCAGTTGCTTGCATAGTGCGCGGGCCGGGGAAATCTTCTTCGCCTCGGAAGTAGCCACGTGAGTTGTCGTAATGAGTATGGCCACGACCAAATGATGGAGTACCCAACCAAGAAGGATCAGGTCGCGTTTTCCATGGATCACTTTCATGACCACGTTCATATGCCCACGCAGTGAAATCTGTGTGATAGTTCTCACCTCCCACTTCGAACAAGTGTGGATGATCAGTAATTAACTGGGTGATGACACCACGTCGACGCAACGACGCAGTGATGGGTTCTTCCCACAACTCAATAGATCCCCACGGCCGCCATAGAAAATCCCATGCACCTACTAATAGGTCATGACGTGCGGGAATACAGGGAAGTGAGCCCGTGTGGTGATTGGTGAAAGTTATTGCACGTTCAGACAAACGGTTCAGATTGGGTGTATCGAACTGAGTTCCGCCATACGCCCCAATTTCATGGCGATTCAGACTGTCCAACAGCAGAACCACAACATTGTTCACCTGTGAATTCGACTGTGCACTTTCCCCAATGGCCATAGGGTTACCCTAGTAAGAGAGCCCTCATGAATCAGTTGCCCGCGAACGAAGAAAATCTTGAAATGGCAGGTCGTATTGGCCGTGCATGGCGAGAGATACGTCGTGGTGCTGCAGCAGGTGCACTCAGAGAGACAATCTATGGACCATGCGCAACTCACGATGTCGCAATTGAGCCAGGACAAATGGATGCACTCGACTTACTCGTCACCGTGGAGTCGTGCCGCATGAGTGACCTTGCTGATTACTTACGCATCGATCCAAGCACCGCCACACGTGCAGTACAACGACTCATCAAAGACAACCTTGCCTCAAAGGTGCATCACGAAGGCGACGGACGCGTTGTAGAGATCGCTGCAACAGAACGTGGAAGACAAGTGCATGCAATTGTGGCCGAGCGCCGTCGTGCCATCGTCTTGGGAATTATGGAACGCTTTCCACACAGCGAACGCACGCAACTAGCAGATTTTCTTGAACGCTTTGTTGTGGCCACTGACACTGTTATCTCCATAGCTAATCCCGCACGAATGCAGTAATCCATGGCGCAGATTATTGGCAGAGAAACGTTCACCGTTGATGCGATGCAATATGCACCGCAATTATTCAGTACTGCATTACGTATGACACGCAACCGTGCAGATGCTGAAGATCTCATGCAGGAAACTTTCACAAAAGCATGGCGCGCATTTGATTCCTATCAACAAGGAACCAATCTTCGCGCATGGTTGTTTCGCATTCTCACGAACACCTATATCAACAAATACAACTCACAGATGCGTAAGCCCATTGAGACTGAACTGGATGAAGTAGAAGAGTTGTACTTGTTTAAGCGCCTCGGTGCATTTGATCAATCACAATTGAGCCAGTCTGCCGAGGACCAAATGCTGGAGATGTTCACCGATGATGAGGTGAAAAATGCCATTGAGGAACTCCCGGAGACCTTCCGCATTCCACTGCTGATGTCGGACCTAGAGGGGTTTTCCTACAAAGAAATCGCTGAAATCCTTGACGTACCCATCGGTACGGTGATGTCTCGGTTGCATCGGGGAAGAAAAGCGATGCAAAAGATGTTGTACGAATACGCAAAGGAACGTGGACTCGTCAATGAGTCCCTACTAGGACCGCAGGATGAGTAGCCATGGCTGACTGCCAAGAAACACTTCAAGAACTCGAGCGCTTCCTTGATTCTGAGCTGCCCCCTGGCCGCTCTGAGCAAATTCTCTCGCACCTCAAGGTGTGCAGTGACTGCCAAGGTGCATTCGAATTCCACGCCGAATTGCGTATTGCCATCCGTACAAAGGCGACCTCAGATGAGCTCCCTGAGGGCTTTTTGGACCGGCTGAAAAGCTGTTTCGGGGATGAAATCCTCGGCCAAGACGCCAGCGCCTAGCGCTGTCAACCCTCCCGTAACCCTCTCCACTCGCTACGCTGAAGGTCATGATCGCGGCATACGTTTGGCACTACTGGCTCGGACTTGTACTTCTCCTTGCAGGCATCGGTGCAGTACTTCAAGGTGTTGTGGGTTACTACTTCAAAGTCACCGCAACGAAATACCCCAATCGCCGCCAGCGCCAAGCGCAAAAGAAGAAATAACTTCTCACTCGGGTGAGCCCAGTGTCGGACACCCCGCATCTTGCACCCAGCGACTTGTTGTCGCGTTGCAGTTTTCCTGAGCCCGGCACAGACGTGTTCTGTGCAGTCTCTGGTGGGGCAGATTCCATGGCCTTGATGATCTTGGCTCATGCTCATGGCTTGCACGTCACAGCCGTGCACGTAAATCACGGATTACGTGCAGATTCATCCCGTGATATTGATCTCATTACCCCGGTTGCCGAATCGCTACAGATCAATGTGGAGACACATCATCTCACCATCGAAGATGGTCCCAACCTGGAAGCACGGGCGCGTGCTGCGCGATATGGAGTTTTTCCCGAAGGCACCATGACAGGCCACACTGCAGATGATCAAGCAGAGACCGTGTTGATAAATCTTTTGCGTGGAGCCGCCGCCACTGGTTTATCTGCAATGCGTCCACTCACTACGCATCCCCTCTTGCATTTACGCCGGCAAGAAACACACGACTTATGTGCATCGATGGGAATTGCGGTGGTGAACGATACAACAAACACAGATGTGCGCTTTCTTCGCAATCGTGTGCGTCATGAGTTACTGCCGGCAATGAACGACATCTCCCAACGCGATGTGGTGCCACTGCTGGTGCGTACTGCCGATGTGCTGCGCGCCGACGATGACCTTCTCACTGAATTGGCCCTGGCCATTGACCCCACAGATGCCAAGGCCCTGACTGCAGCTCCCCTGCCACTTGCCCATCGGGCTCTGCGTCGCTGGCTCTCTGACCCCTACCCACCCGACCTTGCCACATTGAACCGCGTGCTTTCTGTGGCAAAAGGCGAGGTTTTGGCCTGCGATATTGGCGAAAACCGACAAATTCGTCGCAGTAAACAGAGGCTCACCCTCCACCATCTGGGGTAACTTTGCGGGGGCGCAAAGGCGCCCTGTGTACGAGACGAGAAGGAGAACCGAATGCCCCCGAAGCTTCGCGGAAAATGGGCATTGGGGATCACCCCCCGTAATTTCACGTGGGTCATTAAGGACCGGCTTGCCATTTGTGAGCGCCCAGGTGGATACGGTGAGAATCACCGTCGCGTACGACGCCAAGAAGAAATCATCTGGCTACGCGAAAACCGTTTCGACCTTGTGATCTCCACCATTGCAGCACCTCACAACCTGCATGCCTACGAAGAATTGAACATGCCTTATCGTCACCGTCCTTTTGGCGGCATTGACGATGCAAGCCTTTTCTTACGTTCGTTCTACAAAGAATTACAGACCATGCTCGCCAAAGACATGAAGTTGGTCATTCACGCCGAAGAAGTGGGCGACCGCATCTTGGGAATCGTGGGTGGCTACATCCGTTGGAGCGGAATGGTGGATGACCCCTCACAGGCCATCATCATCACCGAGCGCATTGGTGGACGCCAGCTCGACACCTGGGCACGCGAACTCATCTTGGGTGTTCACGAGCTGCGCTAATTCAGCGCACGCGTTTTCTCTCACATGAAAGGTCGCCGCGTTCTCGTCACCGGAATGGGTGGAGAACTAGGTTCACTTGTTGCGTCAATGACCGAACGCACATCATGGGCCGGCGACATTATGGGTTTCGATGTTGACCCACCACGACGTCACCTTGCACGTGCACAGTTTCATCGTGTTGATGCAACAGAGCATGATCGCATTGCAACATTGATTCATGATTTCAACCCACATGTTGTGTTGCATGTAGGTGTGTGGGAACCACATGCACGTCTTGCCACCGAAGAAGCAGAAGTATGTACACGCCTTGTTGCAAAGGCTGTGTTTGATGCCGCACACGAAGTTGAGTCACTAGAAACCGTGGTCGTGCGAAGTGGCGTAGAGATTTATGGTCCGGGCTCCTATTCGCCAGGTATTGCTGTGGAATCCACTCCGGTGGCACCCAACACCACATACGGACGTATGTGCCTGAACATTGAAGAACAAGCAACGGAGTTACGCACGGCACGTGGAGTGAATGTGTGCACATTGCGTCTTGCACCAGTTCTGGGGCCACATGTTCCTAGTCCTCTCGGTCGTCTCATGCGCTTGCCTGCAATTCCCTATTACGGACTCGGCAACCCAGTGTTTAGCGTTGTAGAAGATCACGATGCCGCAACAGCATTCGTGCAAGCAGCAGAACGTGATGCAGATGGCGTTGTCAACATCGTTGCTAACGGAGCCATTTCAATGTTGCGCGCAACAATGGTGGGCCGTCGTTTACCGTTGCCGTCATTTGGCCCAGGTTGGTGGCTTGCACGCAATGCATCCACCATGGCTGGTGCACCGATGCCCGACCACGTTGCCGATCTCATTCAACACGGTCGTTTAATTGCATCCAATGAGGCTGCACATCTGTTGCGATTTGCGCCTCGTCATTCCACTACCGAAGTGGTACAAAGGCTCTACGAATGGCCGAGCGTGGAACGCATTCCTGCTCGCCAACAGGTGGCATAACAATGCCCTTTGCAGTTGCTGCAGATGGAGTGCGCGTGCACTACGAAGTCACAGGTCTCACCAAGCGTGCACCTGTGCTGTTGGTGCAAGGCCTCGGTGCCGAAAAAAATTCGTGGAACCTGCAAAGAGCCTCACTTGCTCTTCGTCATCAGACAATTGCTTTAGATAATCGTGGTGCGGGTCGCAGCGACAAACCCACAGGCAGCTACACCTTGGAGCAAATGGCCGATGATGCAATCGCAGTGCTTGATCATGCTGGGATTGCATCTGCCCACATTGTGGGTCTTTCCATGGGTGGCGCTATCAGCCAAATCATTGCGTTGAAATATCCCCAACGCGTGCGCTCCCTCACACTTGTCGCCACGGCATGTCGTAACCATCAATGGCGTGAAGACTTGTTGACGTCGTGGGCAAAAGTTGCCGAAGAAGAAGGCATGACATCGTTGGGTAAAGAAGCGGCGCGCTGGATGATTGGACCGCGTTCTTTTCGCCGTGTGTTACCGGCACTTGGCTGGATGGGTCCTTTGCAATTGTTTAACCCCGCGGGCGCTTTTGTCGCCCAGGTAAAAGCAATTCTCGCCACCGATGATCGAGACCTCCATGCAGAGTTGGCCAACATCACATGTCCCACCATGGTTGTGGTGGGTAACCAAGACATCCTCACGCCACGAGGCGATGCAGAAGAAATTGCCTCGCTCATTCCCACTGCTGAACTTGTGATCATCAGTGGTGGTGCACATGGACTCCACATTGAACACGCCACCACGTTTAATCGAGTGTTACGTGAGTTTCTTGGGCGTGCTGAACGTGCTTATGTCCCTGCGATGGAAGCTGCGCAGGTCGCTCTCTAATGCGCGTCATTGTTGTAGGCGCAGGGTTATCTGGCCTCATGGCCGCACATGAACTTGTGCGTAACGGACATGACGTTGTGGTGTTTGATAAAGGTCGCGGAATCGGTGGACGACTTGCGACGCGTCGCATTGAAGATGCAACCCTTGATCACGGAGCACAGTTCTTTACGGTACGCAGTGACGAGTTCGCCGCACACGTGCAGACTTGGCTAGATGCCGGTGTTGTACATGAATGGTGCAAAGGTTTTGCAGATATTGACGGCCACCCTCGTTATGTCGGCACAAAGGGAATGTCGAGTATTGCCAAACACCTTGGGCAAGGACTTGATGTGCGGCTGAATACTTTGGTGTTTTCGCTCACCCGCACGGACACTCACTATGTGGCCACACTCGATGATGGTGTGGTGCACGAATGTGACGGCCTGATTCTCACTGCACCAATTCCACAATCGTTTTCACTCATGTTCTCGGCTGATATGGAAATGCCCGTGGAGCTGCGATCGATTGATTACGACCGCACACTTGGCTTGCTCGCAGTTCTTAATTCAAGTGACCACAATGTGCCCACCCCCGGTGGCATGCAGTTCCCCGATGACGTGTTCTCGTTTATTGGTGACAATCACGCCAAAGGCATCAGCGCATCGCCTTCGCTCACTTTCCACGCCAATCCTGAGTGGAGCCTCGCGCACTTCGATAAAGACCTCGATGAGATCCACGAATTTCTTCTAGCGGCGGCTGCGCCGTGGTTCGGAAACAGCACTGTGGTATCTAGCCAGCCCAAGAAGTGGCGCTTCGCCACACCAAAGTCGACATGGGCTGATCCCTATTGGGCAACTCCTGATGGTCGTCTTGTGTTGGCAGGCGATGCATTTGCAGGCCCAAAGATGGAAGGTGCTGCACTCAGCGGACTTGCTGCCGCACGCGCACTTGCCGCGTCGTTACGCGACGGTTGCTAACAAGGCAGCTGTCGCCTTACGCATTGCATCAGTTGTTGCACTTTGTGGCAACGCATCGCATGCGCGTTCAGCTTCGTCAACATATGCGCGTGCTCGATCTATTGCAGTGGCAACTCCACCGTTTGATCGCACAATGTGCAACACCTTCTCGCGTTCCACTTCGTTCAGTGGCCGGCCAAGAATAGATCCGAGTTCACTTGCTGCAGCACCACCGGCTGCCAAGGTGTGTAGCACGGGCAATGTGTACACGCCTTCTTCCATGTCATGGCCGGCAGGCTTTCCTAATTGCTCATCTGTGGCAGTGAGATCCAAGACATCATCAACAATCTGGAACACCATGCCGTAGGCCGCGCCATATGCAGTCAGTGCGTCCACAATGGCGCGATCATGTCCGGCTACGAGGCCGCCAATACGGGCTGCAGTGGAATACAACGACGCCGTCTTGCCATATATAGAGGTGAGATATGAATCCACAGGTCGTGCCACGTTGTAGGTATGGCGCAACTCTTCAATTTGGCCTTCACACAGTTGGCCAATTGTGCGTGCCAATAATCCAGCAACTTCTGTGCCCAAGGATGCGGCAATTTCAGACGCTTTTGCCAACAAAAAATCCCCAGCCAAAATCGCCTGAAGATTTCCCCACTTTGCATTGACAGTGTCCACTCCGCGGCGTGTGCTGGATTCATCCATCACATCGTCGTGGTACAAAGATCCCAAGTGCACCAATTCGCACGACACGCCACCCATGATGGCCTCATGCGTTGCAGGGGCATCATTGCCCACTTGCGATGCGACGATTGCAAAAACTGGACGCAGGCGTTTCCCGCCCGCAGAGATGAGGTGTGACGCAATTTCAGTCAAGTAGGCGTCTGGGGTCGTCACAGAGCCCAAAAGAGCATCTTCCACCCTTTTGCGGTCAGAATCCATCGTCGGCAAACCGAGCAGCGGAGAAACAGTCACATCCCCGAGGCTACGAGGTCGGCAGGGTACTTACCCACCGCGCCGATACACTTCACATCAATATCCACCGAATGAAAACGGGGTGGTCCCATTGTTCGAACGCTTTACAGACCGGGCCCGCAGGGTCGTTGTTCTTGCCCAAGAAGAGGCGCGTCTCCTCAACCATTCATACATCGGCACCGAGCACATCTTGCTGGGTCTGATTCATGAAGGTGAAGGCGTTGCCGCTAAGTCACTTGAGTCACTGTCCATCTCCTTGGAGGCCGTGCGCGCTCAAGTAGAAGAAATCATCGGTCAAGGTGGCTCATCACCTTCTGGTCATATCCCTTTCACACCACGTGCCAAGAAAGTTCTCGAACTGTCCTTGCGCGAGGCATTGCAGCTTGGCCATAACTACATCGGCACCGAGCACATCTTGTTGGGTCTGTTGCGCGAAGGCGAAGGCGTTGCCACACAAGTGCTCGTCAAGTTGGGTGCAGACCTTGGCAAGGTACGCCAGCAGGTCATCCAGTTGCTTTCTGGCTACCAAGGCCCCGCTGCAAAAGGTGATGCACCTTCTGCAGGCGCTGGCGCAGGTAACAAAGAAGAGGCTGGCGAAAAAGGCGGAAGCCAAATTCTCGATCAGTTCGGTCGCAACCTCACACAATTGGCACGCGAGAAAAAACTAGACCCCGTCATTGGGCGTAGCCGTGAGCTTGAGCGCGTGATGCAAATCCTTTCGCGTCGCACAAAGAACAACCCTGTTCTTATCGGTGAGCCCGGCGTAGGTAAAACTGCAATCGTTGAAGGTCTTGCACAGCGCATCGTCTCCAACGACATCCCAGAAACTTTGAAGGACAAGCAGCTCTACACACTCGACTTGGGTGCACTTGTTGCAGGTTCTCGTTACCGCGGTGACTTCGAAGAGCGTTTGAAGAAAGTTCTCAAAGAAATCAAGACACGCGGCGACATTGTGTTGTTCATTGACGAGATCCACACTCTCGTGGGTGCAGGTGCTGCAGAAGGTGCAATTGATGCCGCAAGCATCTTGAAGCCCATGCTTGCTCGCGGCGAGTTGCAGACAATTGGTGCAACAACAACTGATGAATACCGCAAGCACTTGGAAAAAGATCCTGCACTTGAGCGTCGCTTCCAGCCAGTAAAAGTGGAAGAGCCCACCGTGGCCCACACCATTGAAATTCTCAAGGGTGTACGCGACAAGTACGAATCGCATCACCGTGTCACCATCACCGATCAAGCCATCGTGGCTGCTGCCAACTTGGCAGACCGCTACATCTCTGATCGTCACCTTCCCGACAAAGCCATCGACCTTATTGACGAGGCGGGTTCACGTTTGCGCATCAAGCGCATGCAAACTCCTCCAGATTTGAAGGAACTCGACGGCAAGATCTCTGAAGTGCAAGATGCAAAGAAGAAAGCCATCGAAGACCAGCGCTTCGAAGAGGCCGGCAATCTGCGCGATCAAGAACGTCAATTGCTTGAAGAAAAGGCCCAAAAAGAAGCCGATATCAAAGCGCAAGGCATCAACTTGTTCGACGAAGTTGACGAAGAGGCAATCGCTGAAGTGTTGAGCATTTGGACAGGTATTCCGGTCTACAAATTGACTGAGGAAGAAACCCAAAAACTTCTCAACATGGAAACCGAATTGCGCAAGCGCTACATCGGTCAAGACGACGCAGTAAAGGCGGTATCGCAAAGCATCCGTCGTACACGTGCTGGTCTGAAAGACCCACGTCGTCCAAGTGGTTCGTTCATTTTCTTGGGACCAACTGGTGTCGGTAAGACAGAGTTGGCCAAGACATTGGCTGAGTTCTTGTTCGGCGATGAGCAAGCTCTCATCACACTCGACATGAGTGAATACATGGAGAAGCACACAGTGAGCCGTCTTGTCGGTTCCCCTCCCGGATACGTGGGATACGAAGAAGGCGGCCAACTCACAGAAGCTGTGCGTCGTAAACCATTCTCCGTAGTGCTGTTCGACGAAATCGAAAAAGCTCACCCCGATGTGTTCAACACTTTGTTGCAAATCCTCGAAGAAGGTCGTCTCACCGACAGCCAAGGTCGCAGTGTGGACTTCCGCAACACCGTATTGATCATGACCTCAAACTTGGGTACACAAGATTTGCGCAAAGCAAATGTGGGCTTCAACACTGGCGACGAAGCAATGTCATACGCACGTATGCGCGACAAAGTGAATGACGCTTTGAAGGCTCACTTCCGCCCAGAGTTCTTGAACCGTGTTGATGAAACCATCGTGTTCCACGAACATGGCAAGCCAGAGATTCTCCAGATGGTGGACATGATGACCAAGCGTCTCACCACACAGTTGGAGTCTCAAGGCTTGGGAATTGAACTCACACAAGCTGCGAAGGAATTCCTCGCCGAGGTGGGATACGACCCGCAGTTGGGTGCACGTCCTTTGCGTCGCGCTATTCAACGCCATCTCGAAGATGCACTGTCAGAGAAGATTCTCTACAAGCAATTCGCGGCAGGACAAATCATCGTGGCCGACGCCGAAGATGATCCTGAGAATCCTGGCAAGAAGCACATTGTGTTCCGTGCCGTCGAAGGATTTGTTGCACCAAGCGAACCACCATTGGTGGGTGACGGCGACGCTGTCGACTAACACTTGTTTGTGTTGACATCATTTAAGAAGCAGAGCGCAGCCCTTGTTGCTGTGTTGTGTGCAGTGTTGTTTTTGTCGTCCTGCCGTGTAGACCAAACAATTTCACTTGAAGTGAACCGCAATGGAACAGGCACAGTGACTGTCACTGCAATTGCCAACAAAGCAATTTTGGATGCAGCACCTGAGCTCGCCGCTGACATTCGCACCGATGATCTCGTAACTGCTGGATGGAAGGTAGATGGCCCCACCCCCACCGACGATGGTGGTCTGCGCATTGAAATCTCCCGTGATTTCAAGGACCCCACAGAGGCCACCTTGATCCTTGGCCAAGTGAACGGACCCAGAGGGCCACTCCAGGAGGCCGTACTTACCCGAAGTGGCAAAGACACCAACAGCCTGTGGACCCTTGCTGGCCGCCTTGAGGTAAATGGTGGCTTGCAGGCCTTTATTGACGACGCAGCCTTTGAGTTGTTGGGCTCTGCACCCTATGCAGCAGATATCGAAGAGGCAGGCCTCGACCTAGGCGCGGCCGTAGGGCTCAATTTCACAGTGTCTATGCCAGGCGAAATTGAATCCACCACTGGTGTACAAAACAACGGCACCGTCTCATGGCTCGTTCCTATGGATGGCTCGCGAGTAGACATCGCTACCTCATCAACCAATGTGGATGTGGTCTCTAGCGTTGCCGGTGTCGGTCGTGTTCTCCTACTGGCCATTTTGGTTCTGTGGATTGCGGGCATGGCCGTGTTGTTGTTGCTGGTACTCAATGCCAAGCAGCGACGCACTCGCACACCCCGCATCTAAGGTGGCGTTGTGGCAAAACTACGACTCGTCCATCGCTGTACCGAATGTGCCGCATCGTTTCCTAAATGGTCAGGTAAGTGTCTTGCGTGTGGCGCGTGGAACTCACTTGTTGAAGACGTCGAAGGCCCCGAGGAATCACTTGTTACTTTGGCGGCTGGTCTTGCACTTGTTCCACCAGGCACAGCAACCCCCATTGCAGATGTCAACTCTCATGAGAGTGATCCTGTCTCTACTGGGCTCGGTGAATTAGATCGCGTATTGGGTGGTGGTCTTGTTCCAGGATCTGTCACGTTGTTGGGTGGAGAACCAGGCATTGGTAAAAGCACTTTGTTGTTGCAACTCCTTGCGCACACCACTGGCGCCACGTTGTACGTCACTGCAGAAGAAAGTGCACAACAAGTTCGGTTGCGTGCAGATCGCCTCGGCGCACTGCGATCAGATCTGTGGCTGTTGCCAGAGATGTCGTTACCGAACATCATCTCTTCTATTGACACCATCGCACCGTCGCTCGTGGTGATCGACTCCATACAGACAGTTGTCGACCCAGAACTTGGTTCTGCTCCGGGCTCTGTGGTGCAAGTGCGAGGATGTGCACATCGCTTGGTACAAGAAGCAAAGCGACGCAATATCAGCATTGTGATTGTGGGCCATGTCACCAAAGAAGGCGGGCTTGCAGGTCCACGCGTTCTCGAGCATGTAGTCGACACTGTGTTGTCCTTCGAAGGAGAGCGCCATCATGCATTGCGATTACTGCGCGCGGTGAAACATCGCTTTGGACCCACCAATGAATTAGGTCTGTTTGAGATGACCGAACAAGGCCTCATGGGTATCCCTGATGCAAGCCAACTATTTCTCACTGATCGCCGCACGGGAGTTCCAGGTTCTGTCGTTGTTCCCACCATTGAAGGCCAACGCCCTGTACTTGTAGAACTGCAAACACTTACAAACCAAGTGAACAGTGGTGTTCCTGCCCGACGTAGTGCTCAAGGAATCGATCAAGGTCGTCTCTCTATGTTGCTTGCAGTGCTCGAGCGCCGTGCACGCATCAGCCTTGTCAGCCAAGAGGTATACGCATCAGTGGTCGGTGGCGTAAAGCTGGGCGAGCCCGCAGCAGATCTTGGGCTGTGTCTTGCGCTCGTGTCCGCGATCTCCAATACCCCATTGCCCGCCGATTTAGTAGTGATGGGTGAAGTAGGACTCGCTGGTGAAGTTCGCCAAGTGGGCCATCTCGGCCGACGACTCACGGAGGCTGCACGTCTGGGCTTTGCCCAAGCCATCGTCCCGGCAAGCGCACCAAAAGATATCGCAAAGGGAATTGCTGGTATCACGTTGAAACGCGCCAGCACTCTGAACGAAGCCCTTGCCCTTGCAGGACTTGTGGGTCATCCACGACAAGACGACTAGTTGTAGTTGCAAACTAAACTGTTGTTATGCCGGTCGAATCGTCTAAGAAAGTGGTCGAAGTCGACGGCCGCCGTCGTCGCCCATGGGCATTGGCCTCACAAGAGAACCTGCTGAATTCAGCAATCGAGGAAATTGCCGCCTCGGGATTTGAACGCGCTCGCCTTTCTGACATTGCAAAACGTGCAGGCATGACACCAGGATCGATTTATACATGGTTCGAGAACAAGGAAGATCTGTTCCAGGCCGCTCTTCAGCATGCCTTGAGTAACCAGTTACAGAAAAATCAAGAAGTTCTTGCAGATGCTGATATCGATAATTCATTTCTTCGTCAAATTGCTGCATTGGTTCCACGAAACCACCAAGACGATGCTCCGACTAATGCACAACAATTACTCATTGAGTGCTACTACGCAGCATGGCGCGACCCAAAAGCGCGCGAAAAGCTACTTGACGGTATTGAGTCTCAACGCCAGATGTACATCTCCATTTTCGAAGAGGGTCAAGAGCAAGGTGTCGTCGATAACGAGATAAGTGCGACTTCCCTGGCCACGTTTCTCCTCTCTTTGCACACAGGGCTTGCAATGCTTAGCCTTGCGGGCGTCCCCCGCATTAGTGACTCAGAATGGGTCACCATCTATGCGCGCCTTGCCGATGCATTTCGTGCGAGGTGAGTAACCCATTCCACATCTCTTCTCCTCTGTGTAGTTGCGAAGTAGACCTACGCTAAGTGCATGAAGAAATCTCTGCGATATGCCATCGTCGCACTTGTGGTGATTGGACTTGGTCTCATCGTGGGTCCGTGGGCATACATCAACCTCATCAAAGATGACGCTCCTTCTGCACTCACTATTGATGACAACAGTGAGGCAACAATCCCCTCTGGTTCCATCGAAGAGGACACCATCAGCGATCTCAATGGACAATGGGTAGTGAATTCAGCAGGTGAATCGGTTGTCGGTTATCGCGTGAAAGAAGTGTTGTTCGGACAAAGCACGGAAGGTGTGGGGCGCACTCGCGAGTTTGAAGGAAAGCTGACTGTCACCGATAATCAAGTCACCGATGTTGCTTTTACAGTGCAAATGGGAACCCTCACTAGTGATGCAGCAAATCGTGATCGTCAATTCAACGGTCGCATCATGGATATATCCACACATCCCACTTCCACATTCGTACTTACGCAGGCCATTGCATTACCCGAAAATGCTCTCTCAGGAGAGGTCATCACGGTGAACGCGCAAGGCGACCTCACACTGCGTGGAACAACTCGACCTGTCCAGTTTCCACTGCAAGCCAAAGTTGAAGGTGCAACATTCACTGTGGTGGGAAACATCACCATCGTGTTTGATGAATGGGGCATTCCCGAACCCAGTTTGCCGGGCATCACTGTTGAGCCCGACGGACTTCTAGAGTTCTCCCTCGTCTTCAGTCGCTAAGTCAGCGACATATAAATCTCGTCGGGAAAGTCTCAATGTCGCCAAATACGCCATCGCACCAGATATCGCCGTAATTGCGATGTACACAGCAATAGGCGTTGCTGATCGCGGGAGAACAAAATCACGTAGAAATATGGTCACTGGAAGTGCTGCTAGTCCTGCAATCAACAACATCGGCGTGATTCGGTCAAATACCTTGTCCGCATTTCCGTCTTCGGAGAATTCATAGTTGAACATCACTCCCTGGGCTCCTGGCACCATGCGATGATCACCTACACGTCGACGCCCCATTGCGCGACCAACCACCAAAGCGGCACTTGCGATGGGCCACACCCACCAGCCTGTGGAGCCATTCCACTCACAAGCTTTGCCATCATCGTCTGCATCAAGTTGGTGAATATCGACGCCAGACTGAAGAAACTCTCGCTGTGCCCGTTCTCGGGTGCCAAAGTCAGAACAATTCAAGTCGTTGGACATTGCGTTAGCTGGTGTTGACAGCCCAAGAGTCACCAAACAGGCGACCGATACAACAGCGCAACGTATTTTTAATCGTATTTTTTCGATTTCTCCAGCATAAATAAACGCTTTGCCCCACAAGGCATTTAGATGATTGAATTTTGATTTAGACTAACTTGACGCGCCTTGCAGTGCCAACTTTCTGTGTTGGTTCGTGCTCGTCGTGGATTCGAAGCAGAAAGGCACGAAAAATGAAACGTCTTGCAGCACTCCTCACTGGTGGCGTACTCATACTCACCGCATGTGGATCAGGTAACTCTGCCCCGAATCTTGATGCATTGTTGCGTGACAATGTGAATGCTGGACTTGCACCACTGCAGAACGGATTCGCCTTTGCAAACTTTGGTGCAGCAGCCAGCCAAGAACAGTTTGATGTCAATGACCTCGTCACTATGTTCGGTGCTGGAGCATGTGTTGACGGCCAAGTTGACCCCTGTGCACCTACGGCACAGGCTGCAGCTTGGGCTCGCATGGTCAACGATGCGCGCCAGTCCGGCCACTGTGAAGGCCTCGTCGTCCAGGCATCTGCACGTTTCAATCAAAAAGCTCTTCCCACTACTGCTCAATTACCACGAGATAACGAAGTACTCCATGGCGTGTATCGCGCCTTTGCTACGCAGTTTCTTCCTGAAGTACAAGACACCGCTAAAGAGTGGAGTAATCGATCTCTCGTTGACATCGTGAATGAACTCACTACAAGTTTGAAAGATGGTGTCACCGACTACACCATGGGTCTCTACACCGATAAAGGCGGCCATGCGGTGCTCCCCTATGCGGTGGAATTCTCTAGCGATACCCTCGCTGTGATCAAGGTGTACGACTCCAACTGGCCCGGCATGGATCGCTATGTAGTCATTGACTTTGAGAAGAATGAATGGTTCTTCTCCTTCTCAGGTCGCGACCCACAACAAGATGAGTGCGTCTGGAGCGGCGGGCCTGGAGATATTGATCTCACAAGCTTGGATGCTCGTACCTCTGCCGTATGTCCCTTCTGTGGCGACAAAACCACTGTGACTAAGTCCATGCTTCTTATTCGATCTACTTCGAGTGACTGGTCAGTGACCACACCACAAGGCACCTATACACCAAGTGCTGCCACAGACGTACAAGGTGTGAACGCAAACGCTATTCGTAGCGCCACATGTGAAGACAAGACAAAGCTTCCAGAGTTTGTGATTGCAGCAGATTCTCTTGAGCTCACACTTTCGCTCCCCGATGACTCCACTGCATATATCTCCAACGGTCGTTCAGTGATTGAAATCAAGACAACAGGTAAGAAGAAGCGCGAGCCAATTCAAATCAACCGAGACACCATCATCATTAATGACTCAGATACCACTACTACGGTCTCTAATGACAACCTTGCCGTCGTCGTCACTGCACCACAGGCCCAGATTTCTTTGGGTAATAACAACATCAATGTGTCAGTGAATAACGGCCAAGAAACCGTCGCGGTAAATCCTGCTAACCCTCGCCAAGAGGTGACCGTGAACCAAAACAATGAGGTGGTTGTGACAGATGCGACCGAGGCCACCAATAACGTTGCACCAGTAATTCCTGTGACTCTTCAACAAGAAGTACAGCCTGCAAGCTTGCCTCCTGCAACAGAGCGCGATCTTGGCAATGTGCAATATGTAGAAGAAGTGATTGCGGCCGCTTCAACCACCACCACCGTGGCCACCACGCGCACCACACTTCCTCGTGCTACAACAACCCCTACTACGGCAGCGCCGTCTATTGCTGGCACTCCCAATACTTCGCCGAGCACAAGCCCCACTCCAGGTGCGCCTTCCACTTCTCCACCCACAACGGTGTCGCCGTATGCACAGATTCGTCTCGTCATAGAGGACGGTGAAGGCGGTATTCGCTTTTATTTCAATGGCCCATGGCCAGATTCATGGGGAGATCCGCGTTGGTTTCCACCAGACAATGATCAAGCCGTAACGGAACCGGGGCGATGCGGCCCAGCAGAGTCGGCTCTATGCGATGGACGTACCTACCAAGTGCCTAAGGGACAACAATTTATTTTTGACTGGTTGCTCTACGAAGATAACTACTTGTTTGAAATCCAATGCGGTGCCGGAAGACCTTGGACAAATCCTGACCCATTAACTCGCTATGGAAGCGGCACTGAAGTTCGAATTAGCGCACGTTGTGATATCAACCCTGTCGTAGGCAATGTCACCATTACCACTCGACGACGCTAAGGGGTTAAGGAACCAAGAAGATCTCGGCGCGGCGATTCAGCGCCTGTCGAGATTCTTTTTTGGATGTAGTGATGGGGCTTGACCCACCAAAGCTCCAGATAGCAATCGTTTGACGTGCGCCACGGCCACGCAACAAACTGCGTACTGATGTTGCACGACGCTGCGACAATGTCACCAAGTTGGTGTTTTCCCCGGAGAGATTTCCAGAGTGGCCCGTCACAAGAATGGAACTTGCACGGCGGGCCTCTGGCATCAATGCATCAAGATCACGCATTGATGCTGCCGTGGGACGGTTACGACCATTCTCGAAGTAGATAACCGTCGGCTTTGCCACAGCCACTACCTCATCAGAAGGAACAACTTCCCCAGCAACCACACGTGTTGTCACTGTGCGCACAATGCGCCCATTACTGCGGGTCACAATTTGGGCGCGGCAACGTCCCTTTTTGATGAAAACAAGATTCCTGTCAGATCCCAAACAAATTGTGGGTGTAAGGGAGTTGACGTAATACGTACGGTTTTGTGCCGATGTCATGAGGCGCAATGCAGACATCTCTGTACGGCTAGAACCCAAAGAAGTAAACACCGGGCCGGTGGCAGATGGTTCTGCGGGTGCAGTGGCATTGTTGTTTCCTCTAAACGCACTCCACGGTGTCGTGGTGGTGGTTGTCGTCGTTGTTGTGCTCAATGCTTTGGCAGTAGCCATAGCGGCAGCACCACCAGGTGGCACAACACCAGGAACTCCAGAACCAGTGAAATACAGGCCGTAAAAACGACCCGCAACAAGTTGAGGATCGCCGAATGTCATGGTGGTCATCGCAAAGTCTGATGCCTTAAAGGTCTTGTTGTTCCATGTGCTTGATGTGGGGCACTTCGACAAGTTCACCATTGAAGTTCCCAAGGGTGAGGTGCTCACGATTGTATTTCCATCGTTCGACATCTCATAAAGAAGTGCATACAGTTCAAATCGTGGTGTTCCACTTGGGGCTAGGCACGCCATCGACATACGGAACTGTGTAAGTGCGCCATTTGTTCCTGCAAGAAATACTTGACCAAATCCACTGGCGTTGAAGCAATCAAACAACGTCAATGGCGATTTTCCAAAATCCCCACTAGTTGCTGCAGGGGAACTACAACCAGTTGAACCCACTGGCTTCCCGCCGGCATACGCAGTGGGGTTTGCCCACCTGATGTAGCGCGCCGCAGGTGTAGTTGCGGCTTGTGCGGCACCATTAATGCGGTAGTCAAACACGAAGTTGCATGTCTTGGTCGTTGGAGCCATTGAGCTACCCGAGCAGTTGTTGGCTGTAAGGCCGTCGGACTCCAAGAACGATGCCGAATGTCCAGCTGGGTTACGTGGTTCGTCCCACGAAAAGTTAAAGGCAATATTTGCTCCACCTGGGCCAGCTTCTGTGGCCGACACCGACGGCGTCCACGATGGAACGATCACACCAGAGACCGCGCACGCCATCGCCATCACAAGGCCACGCTTCCATGTATTCATTCTCATATTTTTCATTTTCTCTTGTCCTGCAATCTGTCCATCATGTCAAATCTGTTGTCACATCAGCCAAAAAATGGCTCTGTACTCACCGCAACACGACGCTCCCGAGCAGTGTTCCATGGGCTTCGGACACCTGCGTGGCCTTGGAAAGTAACCCATTGCCGCACGCCAAGTGACGTCAAATATCTTGCCACGACTTCGGCGCGTTTTTGCGCCAGCGATTCAAGACGCCATGCACTTGCGATTTCACCATTTTGAGCAAATCCAGTCACGTATACCAGTCCACCTCGACTACTCACGGTACGAGCCATGCTGCTCAGTGCCGACTTCATTGAGTTTGTCAAGGTGCTAGAACCTCGATTAAAGATCAATGAACCTGGGACTTCAGTGCCACGAATTTGCGGGCGACCATCTACTGCGGCCCATTCAAAGGTATTGCCTTGGGTGACATTGACTCCACTTGGTCCACCCTTTGAAATTCCAATGTCGTTTGCAAACTGCACCGAAACGCGCACATTACGGCGCGCATATGGAACCGTTACCGATGTTGTGGGGTTAGTGGGATCTACACGCACATTGATACGTGCAAGAACTCTGTTCCTGCTGGAGTGCACAGTAATGATCGCGTGTGTTACAGGAATTGCTGCATCTTGTACTGCGCGAACTGCTGTCACACGTGTAGATCTTCCGCCCGCAACACTTTGTGTGGAGACTCGTGCAGGTGCCGGTGGCAGCACTTGAGGTGCAGCAAGACGCAGCACAGGTTGTTCCGCAGAAGACACTGGTACTTCTGCGCGATAATCCATCCACACGGTAACGGCCGTAATGATGGTGGCAGTTGTTGTGGGCTGTGTCACCACATAGTTAGGTCCGTCAACACCCGTCACTGCTACTCCACTGATACGAACCATCTTGTTCGATCCCACTTGGGCGTCTACAAAGTTGCCGACTGCATTAGTCGTGTCAATCACAACAACGTCGTTATTCAGGACGCCGCTTATTCCAGCACTTGCTACCGAAATTGTGGCGCCTGTTGTGCCATCAAAGATCTTGTCGGAAGCTGTAATTCCCGAGACGGTAAGTGCACGTGCGGTAATTGATGCATTCGCAGATGGTTGACGTATGCGGTAGTTGCTCGAGTCTGTTCCTGTAAGCGCAAAACCCGCAAGAGTCACCGCCTTGTTTGTGCCAACACTCTTGGTGGTAAACGTTGCTGTTGCAGCCCCAGTTACAACGGCCACATCATCACCTTGCACGGTATTCGTGAGCGTTGAACCAACCAAATTCATCAGCGCTGTCGCACCAACAGTTCCGTTGTATTCCCTAGATGCAACCGTAAACCCAGTTACCGAAACTTCACGACGCACAATGTCAGCGGTGACCGTTGGTTGAACAAGCGAGTAGTTGGCTGCCCGAGTGCCAGTGAGTACAAGGCCAGACACTGTGACCGTCTTGTTTGCTTCTACAACAGGTGTTGCGAACTCTGCCTGCATCGAATTTGAGGAAATCTCCACCGCGTCAGGAGCAACGACTCCCACCAGCGTTGCCTGGGTCATGTCGATAATCGATGTCGCATTGATTGAACCGTCATAGACGTGATTTGTGCCCGCCACACCTGAGACTGTGAGCGCTCTTTGTGTAATCGAGCCATTCACCGTGATGGCCATGAGCTCATAGTTCGAAGCCTCGGGGCCAGAGATCGTGACCCCAGAGACTGCAATAATTTTGTTGGCTTCCGCGGCACCCGTAGTAAATGACGCTGTGGCGTTGTTGACATTGAGAGTGACGCCATCTCCTTGCACCACGCCGTTGAGTTGTGCCTGTGCAAGGTTCACGATAGACGTTGCGTTCACGTTCAAGAATCCGTTGTATTCACGTGAACTAGCAGTAATCCCCGTCACCGTGAGAGGTTGAGCCAGAATTGACGACGTCACTGTAAAGTCTGGCACTCGATAGTTCCCGCCATCGGCACCTTGGGCTGTAATTCCGGTAACGGTCACCGTCTTGTTCGTCCCCACAAGCGCATCATTGAATCGACCATGCTTATTCGTGTCAACGAATGTCACGATGTCTCCAGCGACTACACCAGAAAAACCTGCCGCCGTGGTGTCCACTGTTGCCAGATCACTTCCGTTGTAACGTCGCGGCGCAACCGTAACTCCCACAGTTGATAATGGTGCCTGAGTAACTGTTGCCACAACATCGACAGGTGCTGCCAGCGTGTAGCGGTGTGCATGGCTGCCCGACAATGTCAGCCCACCAACGGTAACTGGCTTGTTGACTCCAACTGTCTTGACCGCAAAAGAACCCGATGCATTCAACGAGTTGAGCGACACGTCATCTGCTCCGACCACTCCAACGAATTGTGCTCCACCGAATCGGAGTTGCTGAGTTGCATTGCGTGAGCCGTCATATTCACGACTTACCGCAGTCACTCCGGACAAGGTCAACATCTTTTGCGACACCGTAAAGCTACGCACCAAATTTGAACCTGTTGCCGCAGTTGCAGATAGGTAGTTAATATCTCCCACTTGTGCTGCCACCAGAGTGCATGTACCCACACTCACGAGACGAATCGTAAGCGCTGTAGGCACGTCACACACACTGGTGTCCGAAGACACCACAGAAACTGTTAAGCCAGATGTTGCCGTGGGTGATACTGCAAATGAATCATCACCATAGGTTTTGGTGGTGATAGGTGCAAAGGTCACTTGTTGTGTAGCTCGAGCAATCGTGATTGTTATTGTCTGGCTGGTCTTAGTGAAGAAGTTCAGGTCTGCAGCACGAGTAACTGCAACCGTACATTCACCAGCAGTGAGAGCCGTCACGGTGCTTTCTGAAATGGAACACACTGTGTTACCCGTGACGACCGAATATGTCACCACTCCGGTACCGCTTCCCGTAGAACCCACCGGCATTGACAAAGTAGTAGTCGCACGTGACGGAGCAGGACTATACGTAAGTCCGTTGCTAGCTGCTGCCACAGCAAGAGCACCTTGTTGGGCCTGAGTAATTGTCAGCACGCCAGCTACGTAGGTCACTTCATAGTTGTTGATATCCCCCACCGAAAGCGTGAGTGCCGAGGGTGTTATCGAATAGCTGCCACGGTTCACCGGAGAGGTTGAGGAAGCGGGATACGCCGTCGAACCTGTTCCCGCATAGGTGTACACCACTTGATCCGTCGCATCGTTGCCCACCAAATCAGAGCTGGTGAATGCTGGAGTGAATGTGTTGCCGTACACCACATCGCGGTCAGTCGCAGTAATAACAACGGGCTTTTTGTTCACCCGCAGTGTCACGGTGCGGGTTTCAATGGCATAGTTGGCCGACGACGGTGTGAAAGTGACCGACAATGTGTGATTACCGGCATTAAGGCGTGTTCCGGGTGCGGGACTGTACATCACGGTTCCAACGACTGCATGGGTCGCATTCAACTGCGCCCCGCCCAACGTGGTACCAAACTCCACTGCCGTGGGTGTTGACCAAGCCAAGCCTGACGTCGCCTGATTGATTGAAGCAACTGCTGTGGGTTGGGTCACTGTGTAATTCGCAGCCTTTGAACCCTGCAAGGTCACAGATGCAAACGTCACAAGTTTGTTGTCCTGCGCGTTTGCGTCACTAAATCTTGCGGTGAAACCAGTTTGAGCAATTGACACATCATCAGAGAATGAAATTCCATCCAGTGAAGCGTCGGCGAGACTTCCACTTGCTGTGTCGCTGCCGTCATAGAACTTATTGGAAGCAGTTGCTCCTGTAATTGTGAGATTCTTGGGCGCAATAGTGAAAGTTCGGCTGAGAGCCGAACCAGATTGTGCTGTTGCGGCCAAATAGTTAATGGTTCCGTTTTGTGATGCAGTGAGCACACAAGATCCCGCTGCCACAATCGTCACAGTGGCACTAGAGACACCTCCCGACAAAGTGGAAGTTCCCACGGCACACACACTTGTATTTGCCGCAAAGGACACAGTTAAACCTGATGTTGCAGTTGCTGTCACAACGAACGATCCGTCACCGTACGTCCTAGAAGACAGTGCATTAAAGGTGATGGTCTGTGATGCCTTATTAATGTTGTAGCTGAACTCAGCTGAGGTTTTCTGATTGAAGTTCACGCTTGCTGCCTTAGTTGCAGTTACCTTGCACACGCCAGCCGTGAGAGCGGTTAGGGTCGATCCATCTATGGAACACACCGTTGAAGTTGATGTCACCACATAGGTGAAAGCACCATCACCATCGCCACCATCGCCCACCAATGTGGTAGTGGCAAAATTAGGTCCAGGTTGCCACGTGATAGTCGTATCCGTGGCGCTCACCGTCACCGTGGACTGCTCTGCACGGTCAATTGTGATTGCACCAGAGTTGTAAGTAAATGAATAGTTGGCGGCAACAGCACCGGAACACGAAGTTGCAATACCACTACTCGAAACTGATGTGGAGTTTGTATAAGCCGTTGAGCATGTCGGTGCTGTCGTTAACACTGTTGCAGTTTGGCTATTCACAAATCCGCTATACGACGGTGTCACTGTAGGAGTTGCATCACCATAAGTCACAGTGTGTGACGACGCAGTCACCGCTACACCTTTGCGGTTAATGAGAATTGCACCCGAGGTGTAATTAAAGGAGTAGTTCGCAGCGACAGCACCAGAACACGTAGTTGCAATACCACTAGAGGCCACCGGCGTGGAGTTTGTGTAAGCCGTGGTACACGTCGGTGCTGTGGTTAACACCGAAGCAGTTTGGCTATTCACAAATCCGCTATACGACGGTGTCACTGTGGGGGTTGCATCGCCATAAGTCACAGTGTCCGACGACGCAGTCACTGTGATTGGTTTTCTCGTCACATTCACCGCACCAGCTACATAAGTGAACGAGTAGTTATCTGCAGTGGCACCCGAACACGATGTACCAGGCAACGAGCCTACGTTTGATGTCGACGCATAAGTGGTGGTGCACGAGGTGCCTGATACCACTAACGATGTGTCCCCATACTCAAAATCACTTGAGTATGACGCAGTCACGGTGGGGATGGGATCGCCGTAAATCACCATCGGTGATGATGCCGTCACTACGATGCCTTTTTTCGTGATGACAGCTGTATCTGCGGCGTAGTGGAACGAATAGTTCGACGCAGATCCTGCCGAGAGCGTGACAGATGACGGCGTGATGGAGTATGTACCCACATTGACCGGACGTGTGGTTGATGCGGCATATGTTGTTTGGCCTGTGCCCTCGTAGGTGTACACCACCGACAGCACAGCATCACTATTTGCAAGACCATTGACCGTGACCGACTGCCCCAGTGCCACACCGTATACAGCAGTCTGATAGTCCGCAGTAATTGTCACTTGTGCTCGGACAACATCAACTGCACCGTCAAAGTATTCAAACATGTAGTTGTTGTCCAAGCCTCCACTGCAACGCGTAAACGGCGCCGAGCCCACCGAGGAAGTCACCGCGTATGCCGTAGTGCACGAGGGAATCGTGTCAATAACTGATTGCGTTTCACTGTTGACGAACCCAGATACTTGTGGTGTCACCGTGACTGTGTTAACCGCTGCACCATAGGGAACAGCGGGCGATGAAGCGGTAACTGTCAGTGATTTCTTGTTGATTGTGATTGCACCGGCGATGTAAGTAAAGGAGTAGTTCGCAGCGACAGCACCCGAACACGTAGTCGCGATACCGCTACTAGAAACCGGCGTGGTGTTTGTGTAAGCCGTGGAACACGTCGGTGCTGTAGTCACAACCGACTCAGTCTGGCTATTGACAAAACCGCTGTATGACGGCGTCACTGTCGGAGTTGCATCACCATACGTAGCAATATGTGATGATGCAGTCACAGTAAGGTCCTTGCGGTTAATCGTGATCGCACCCGGGCTATAGCTGAACGAATAGTTCGCAGCTATAGCACCCGAACACGTAGTCGCAATACCACTACTAGAAACTGGCGTGGTGTTTGTATAAGCGGTGATACACGTCGGTGCTGTAGTGAGCACCGACGCGGTTTGGCTATTCACAAAACCGCTGTACGACGGAGACACCGTAGGAGTCGCATCACCATACGTCACAGGAAACGACGACGCAGTCACAGTAAGGACTTTACGGTTAATCGTGATTGCGCCATCTACATAACTCAACAAATAGTTCGCTGCTACAGCACCAGAACAAGCAGTGGCGATACCACTGCTCGAAACCGGCGAGGTGTTTGTATAAGTCGTGGTGCACGTAGGTGCTGTAGTGAGAACCGACGCGGTTTGGCTATTCACAAAACCTGTATACAACGGCGTCACTGTCGGGGTTGCATCACCATACGTCACTATGAACGACGAAGCGGTCACAGTGAGATCCTTGCGGTTAATCGTGATTGCACCTGGGTTATAGGTGAATGAATAGTTCGCAGCTACAGCACCAGAACACGTAGTCGCAATACCACTGCTCGAAACCGGAGTTGTTGTTCCATACGATGTGGTGCAATTTGTTTGTGAAACGACTAGCGATGTGTCGCCATTAACAAAATCGTTTGAGTACGACGGAGACACAGTAGGAGTGGCATCGCCATAAGTCACTGGGTGCGAGGATGCAGTTACAGCTACACCCTTTCGGCTAATCGTGATCGCACCCGGGCTATAGCTGAACGAATAGTTCGCAGCGACAGCCCCCGAACACGTAGTCGCAATACCACTACTCAAAACTGGCGTGGTGTTTGTATAAGCGGTGGTACATGTCGGTGCTGTAGTGAACGCCGACGCAGTTTGGCTATTCACAAAACCGCTGTACGACGGAGACACTGTCGGAGTCGCATCACCATACGTCACAGGATGCGAGGATGCAGTCACAGTGAGGCCCTTGCGGTTAATCGTGATTGCGCCGGCGGTGTAAGTAAAGGAGTAGTTCGCAGCGACAGCCCCCGAACACGTCGTCGCAATACCACTATCGGCCACCGGAGTGGTGTTCGTATAGTCAGTCGAACATGCAGGTGCTGTAGTGAACACTGCTGCAGTTTGGCTATTCACAAAACCTGAATACGTGGGCG